>SHVM01000048.1 GCA_009694265.1 Pseudolabrys sp. | reverse complement strand
AACACCCGAATTCCCGGTTCTATTCCCGACTAGATGGGTCATCCGGCGGACGATTGCAATCGTATCAGGGGGCGTCCGGCAGGAGCCCGGAGACCCGTTCGATCCGGGGCACATGACCGGTGGATTCGAGGAACTTCACCAGCCCATCGCGCGTAAGCGAGGTGGTCATGGTGTTGACCAGCGGATGATAATTGAGCGTCTCATGTTCCATCATCGAAGAGTCGAGCACCACGGTCACGCGGACCTGTGTGTCGTTGATGGCGCCGAATGGCGTCACCGCGCCGGGCTCCACGCCCCACACTTCACGCAGCAGATCGGCCGAGCCGAATGAAAAGCGCCCATTGGCGCCGAGTGTCCGGTGCAGGCCTTTCAGGTCGATCTCAGTATTCTCCAGCGCCACCACCAGGTAAAGCGCGTGTTTCTTGTCGCGCAGGAACAGATTTTTGGTGTGGCCGCCGGGGGTCTCCCCGCGCAGACTGGCGGCCTGCTCAACCGTGAATACGGGCGGATGTTTTACCGTGCGGTGCGCTATGCCGAGAGCATCGAGCGCGGCAAAGAGCTGGTCGGGAGTTTTCGGCATTTCGGTATCAGCGGCTATGCAACATTGCGGGCTGGCGCGGTGTTAGTATCATTGAGCAACCCATGAGGTCGAAAATGATGCGCATTGTGCTGGCTGCGGTCACCGTCACCGCCGCGATGTCGTTCGAGGCGCGCCCCGCGCGCGCCGTGGAAATACCCTGGTGTGCGCTTATCGCGATCGGTGAAGACGCGGCGTATGACGATTGCCGGTACCGCAGCTTCGAGGAGTGCAGGTCCAGTGAGGTGACCGGTAATCGCAGCTTTTGCAACCAAAACCCGCGCTGGGAAGGCGGGAAAACCTCCACCGGAGTAAAAAAGGCCCGCAACAACAGCAACGCCAAGCGAGATTAACACCTTCAATTGGCCGTGGTTGCCATGCACCCATTCAATTGGCTATAGGAACGGCTTGGCGGCCGATATCGCTTGATCGGTCAACTATCTAACGGATGCGGGCGTAGCTCAGGGGTAGAGCACGACCTTGCCAAGGTCGGGGTCGAGGGTTCGAATCCCTTCGCCCGCTCCAATAAAACTGCTGGAAAATGCGCAGTTTTCGGGTGTTTCGGGCTCCGGTGATCCGGTGATCCGGCCTCGCAATGCCTGAACATGCCGGGAACAGTGCCCAAATGCCTGCCCGAGTTGGGCACTGCTAGGGCAGTCTGTTCTAAAGACGTTCCGCCGAGCTTGCCGGGCCTCTTAGAGGCGAGCGCTCCCCCCGATACGCCGATCGCTGCCGAGCTGCCGCGCCTGTCCGTGGTACACCGCGTTCGGCCGCATGTCGGTGGCGCTGGCCACGCGGTTCGACATGTTGAAGAAGGCGGTCACCGCGGAAATGTCCCAGATATTGCGATCGGTGAAGCCGGCACGGCGCAGCCGCTCGCGGTCGGCTTCTTCCACGCTTCCCGGCGAAGCTGTGAGCTTGACCGCGAAGTCGAGCATGGCGCGCTGGCGCTTGTTCAGGCGCGCGACGCGATAGTTCATTACCAGATGCTCGCCGAGTAGTGGATTGCCGGAATATTGCCGCACACTGGCGCCATGCGAGGTGAGGCAGTAGTAGCAGCGGTTCTGCGACGACACGACGACCGCGATCATTTCTCGCTCAAGCTTCGAGAGCCCGCTCTCGCCCAGCATCAGATCGTTATAGAGGGCGGCGAAAGTCTCCAGCTTCGCCATGTCGAAGGCGTAAGCCAGCAATACATTCGGCACGAAGCCGAGCTTGTCCTGGCATTTCTTGAAATAGGCGGCCATGGCGGGCGAAAGCTTGACCGGGTCCAGGTTGAGCGCGATCACCGGCACGTCGTCGGCCACAGCCGGCGCGGGCTTGAGTGAAGGTTTGGGCGCGAGCGCCTTCATCATTGCTGTTTTTGACTGCGCGGGCGATGACGCGCCAAGCTTTGAGGCTGCAAGTTTGTGGGACGGCGATTTTGCGGACGCGGATTTGCCGCCGTTCTTGCCGCCTTTGATGGCGCGCAACATCGGCTTGCCTTTGGTCAAATTCTTGCCGGGCTTCACACGGGCCGCCTTGCCGGCGGTTTTGACTGATTTATTGGTCTTGGCCATTTCCTTCGCCCCTTACTGTGCTTGCCCGGAGCTCAAGACTACAATGTTATGGACGTGCGCGATACGACCGCACGATGCTGGTTTCGTCTTTTATCTCAGTATCTTAAGGGGTGCGGCAGCGCAGTTTCGCACAAGTTTCACAGCGGCGTCACCAAATGGTGTGTTGCTCTCGACGGCTCGCGGCGGAAGGTAAAAACTGCAATCCCCACTCGGCCGATTCCCTCAAAAAGCGCGAGGCTCCAGTGCTGAGTAAAACGCCTGTTGAGCTTTCCGGCAGCGACGACGAAGGCGCCGCCCGCGCCGTCATCGAACAGGCCGGCGGTGTGCTGAGCCTCAGCCGCAATGACATTCCGGCCGGTTTTGTCGGGCAGATTTATGCCCGCGCCGCGCCCGAGGACGTGGTGCGCTACGGCGCCGGCGATCTCGCCGCGCTCGCCGAGCGGGCTTACGATTTTATCGCCGAGCGGCAGCCAGGCGCGCCGAAGGTCCGTTGCGAGACCGTGAAGCTTCATACTTCGGGCGGGCACAAGGCGGTCACGGTGATCGATATGATTAACGACGATATGCCGTTCCTGGTCGACTCGGTGATGGGCGAGATCGCCGATCGCCGGCTCGATGTGCGCCTGGTGTCGCATCCGGGCGGCGATCTACGAAATCGCCAATTCAGGGCTCACGCTGTCCAAGCTGTCGGTGACGGCGAGCATGCTGGGGGGTTTGGCGCGGGAATGACTAGTGTTTGAAATGCCGCACGTCGGTGAACACCATGGCAATGCCGTGATCGTCGGCGGCCTTGATTACCTCGTCGTCGCGCACCGAGCCGCCGGGCTGGATCACCGCACTGGCGCCGGCTTCGATCGCCACCAGTAGACCATCGGCGAACGGAAAGAACGCATCGGAGGCGGCCACCGAGCCCTTGGTGAGCGGCGCGGGTAGCCTGGCTTCCTTCGCCGCGTCCTCGGCCTTGCGCGCGGCGATGCGCGCGGAATCGACCCGGCTCATTTGCCCGGCGCCGATGCCGACGGTGGCGAGACCCTTGGCATAGACGATGGCGTTCGACTTCACGTGCTTGGCGACGCGGAACGCAAAGCGCAGATCGGCGAGCTCTTGCTCGCTCGGCGCACGTTTGGTGACGGTCTTGAGCACCATCTCGTCCACCACCGCGTTGTCGCGCGACTGCACCAGCAATCCGCCGGCCACCGACTTCACCGTCAAGCCGGCGCTCCGTGGATCGGGCAATCCGTCCGCCAGCAACAGCCGCAGTTTCTTTTTCGTAGCAATAATCTTGATCGCCTCGTCGGTTGCGTCCGGTGCGATGATCACCTCGGTGAATATTTCGGTGATGGCGCGCGCCGTATCGGCGTCGAGTTTCCCGTTGAGCGCGACAATGCCACCGAAGGCCGAGGCGGGATCGCAGGCCAAAGCTTTGCGATAGGTGTCGAGCAGACTGGCGCCCTCCGCCACGCCGCAGGGATTGGCGTGCTTGACGATCACGCAGGCAGGCGTCCGGCGCGGGTCGAATTCGGCGACGCATTCATAGGCGGCATCTGTGTCGTTGATATTGTTGTAGGACAGTTGCTTGCCTTGCAGTTGGCGCGCGCTGGCCACACCGAAGCGCGCGACCGGCGCTCGATAGAAAGCGGCCGCCTGGTGCGGGTTCTCGCCATAGCGCAGCGCTTCGGCCAGTCTGCCGCCGAAGGCGCGGTAGTCCGGTGCGTTGTCATGCTGCGTCTCGGCCAACCAGTTGGAGATCGCCGCGTCATAGGCGGCGGTGCGTGCATAAGCTTTTGCCGCAAGACTTGCTCGCAGCTCTAGCGTTGTCATGCCATTGTGCTGCGCCAATTCGCCGAGAACTTTTTTATAGTCGGCGGGCTCGACCACCACAGTGACATCGGCGTGGTTCTTGGCGGCGGCGCGGATCATCGCCGGCCCGCCGATGTCGATGTTCTCGATGCAGTCGTCGTATGAGGCGCCTTTGGCGGCGGTGGCTTCGAATGGATAAAGATTAACCACCAGCAGATCGATCGGCTTGATGCCATGCTTCTCCATCGACGCGGCATGTTCTTTATTTCCGCGGATTGCCAGCAGTCCGCCATGCACTTTCGGGTGCAGCGTCTTGACCCGGCCGTCCATCATTTCGGGGAATCCGGTCAGCTCCGCGATATCGATGACCTTCAGTCCGGCATCTTTCAGAGCCTTGGCGGTGCCGCCGGTGGAAACCAGTACGACGCCGAAACCGGCCAGCGCCTTGGCGAATTTCACCAGGCCGGACTTGTCGGATACCGACAGCAAAGCGCGGGTGATGCGGCGCGGGTGGCTGGTCATGGCCATGACTAATGTCGCCCGCCGACCTCCCCCGCAAGGGGGAAGGTGAAGGAAGTCACAGCGGCAATTCCGGCTCGTCCGCCCGGACTGGGCGGGTGCCGGGCGGGGCCGGCGGGGTATGGCCGAAGCTCCATGTCACCTTGGCGCGCTCGCGCGCATGGCCATAGATCACGATCTGCACGGCGCGGCGCGGGCCGTCGGTGCCGGCCAGGAACACGCTTTCCTCGATCTCCGCCGTTTCGCCAAGGGTCGTGAATGTCCACACCTCGCGGTCCGGCAGCAGCAGGATGACGCCGTGGCCGTCCGACAGCCGGCTGGCCTTGATCGCCGGGTGCAGGTGAAAGCGGATGGCGAATTCGTCGCCCGCGCGCGCGGGGAAGCCGCGAACCTTGGACGGCGTGAAACTGTCTTCGCCTTCGAGGGTGCGGCCGTCGGCGCTGAGCTGGATGGTGCGGTTATGGATCACGCCGAAGTCTCTGGTGTAGCCATCATGCGATGTGTGCAGCATAGCGCCGGCGTGTGTTTCCTCGCGCTCGACGGTGACATTGCGCGGGCCGCCCACGATCGGCATGCCGAACAGCAGCCGGCGGAACGAACCGGATTCGAGAAAGCGGCACGACGATTTGTCATTGAAGGTGACGGTTGAATGCGCCGCGGTGGCGCGCGCCACCTGCCGCCAGGTTTCTTTGTTGACCGCCGGCAGGCCGCAATTGATCACCAGCCGGTGCAGCTTCCACGACAATTCGAACGAAAGACAGGCGGCATGCGCCTCCTGGCTCAAGGCGATGGGCGGCGGCCGGCCGCTATCCATCAGCAGCGCGGTTTGGCCCGCGTCGATGCGCTGATAGCCGGAATGCGGCGCATTCGACACCGGCGTTCCGCGGGCATCGTCATAGGCGAGCACGGTGGCGAGCAGATCGACGGAGGTCGGTCCCATGCCGTTGAATTGCGCGAAATTGCCGTCGGCATGACGGAAAAAGCGCAGCATCGGCATCATGCGGTCGATGGCATTGTTGAGCGCGGCCGGCGGCTGCAGATCTCGCGCCGAGAACAACTGGCGCAGCGGCAACAGGTCCGCTAGCAGATCGATCAGCGCGCCGGGATTGCGGCTGACATGTCCGCCGTCGGGTAGAATCTGCGCGCGCAACTCATCGACCAACCCGCGTACATTGGCGCGCAGGTATCCGGACTGCCCTTCCAGGCAGAGCGTCGCGAAGCTGAGCGAGATCAGAGCTTGTAATCGCGGCAAGCCGTCGCGCGAGTCCTTGAGCGTGTGGCGCAGATAACGCACCTGCCGCGACAGGCTGCGGATGAAGCGGCGGTAAAAACGCGCGTCGGCGTCCTGCAACACGAATGGCGCCTGGCTGAGCCAGCAGACGATGCGGCGCGAGAGAATATCGAGCCTCCAGCCGGTCGGATGCCAGCCGCCTTGCAGATTGATCCAGTCGTCGATCAGCGAACGGGCATTGGCGCGGGTGATGGCGCTGTCGGCGGCGCGCAGATGGCGCAGCCAGGCGAAGCTGAGCAGGATCACCGCCCATTCGTCGGACGGCGGCGTCATTTCGAACGGCGAGCGCCGGTCGCAGATCACCACCTTGCCGGCGAAGGCAAAGCGGCCGGCATAGATTTCGCTGGCGCGGGTAGCGTCGGCGGTGCGCAGATCCTGCGGCCCGATCACCAGCCGGTCGGTTTTGGCCGAGCCGAAGCGCCAGCGCAGCAGCGGATGCGCGTTGAAACCGCCGGCGAGGCTGCGGAATGCGCGGCGCCCAATGAGCACGGAGAGCCTGAATCGCTCCGCAGCCGAAACACGCATCATGAAGCTGCTCGTCCCCTGCAACGTGGATCAATTCTCGTGCGCGGCCCACACGATAGCGAAGGGTCGGCGCACGGCCAATACGCCTGCCGCGAGCTACTTTAGGACGTTTTAGTGAGGCGGGCGGCATAGAAACCGTCGATCCCGCCCCAGCGCGGGTCGGGATCGGGAAGATGCAGCGGCAGCGTGCGCAAATCGCCGTCCGCGGTCACGAATTCGGTATGGCCGAACACCTCCTGCGCCGTAATCGGCTTGCGGGCAACGCTCGGATTGCGCGCCAGCAGATCCGCGATCTGGTTGACGCCTTCTTCCGGTTCCAGCGAGCAGACGCAATACACCATGCTGGCGCCGGGCTTGAGCAGGCCGACCGCGCGGTCGAGCAGCTGCTGCTGCAAGGACGCAAGCCCGGCAAGATCGGACTCCGCCTTGAGCCAAGGCACGTCGGGATGGCGGCGGATGGTGCCGGTCGAGGAACACGGCGCATCGAGCAGCACGGCGTCGAACGGACCACCTTGCCACTCCAGCACGTCGGCGGTGACGGTCTCGGCTTGCAGCGACAATCGCGTGAGATTCTCGCGCAGCCGTATAAGCCGCGCCGCCGAGCGATCGATGGCGGTGACCCGGGCGCCGGCGAAGGCGAGCTGCGCGGTCTTGCCGCCGGGCGCCGCGCATAGATCGGCGACGTCCAGTCCGCGCACGTCGCCGAGCAGGCGGGCGGGCAGCGACGCAGCGGCGTCCTGCACCCACCAGGCGCCTTCGGAAAATCCCGGCAGCAGCGAGATCGCGCCATGCGCGACGGTGCGCACCGTGCCGGTCGATAAAACGTGGCCGCGCAGGCGCTCGGCCCAAATTTCCGCGGAATTATTTTCGGCATCCAGCTTGACGGTGAGATCAAGCGCGGGCTCGTGACCGTTGGCTTCCGCGATCGCGCGCGCGATATCGGCGCCGTAGGTTTTGGTCCAGCGTTTCACCAGCCATTCCGGCGTGTCGCGGGTCACTCGCATGGGCAAGGGTTTGTCGTGGCTCTGCGCCACGCGGCGCAGCACCGCGTTGATCAGCCCTGCGTAACGCGCCGCGCGGCGGTCGGCCTGGGCGAGGCGCACCGACAGATCGACCGCGGCATGATCGGGAACCTCGAGCCAGAGGATTTGCGCGGCGCCGATCAGCAGAATGGTCTCGGCGCGCGGGGCGTCGGCGGGAAATCCCTTCTCGAGAAAACCGGCGAGCAGCGCGCGCAGCGTGCCCAGCCGCCGCAGCACGGTCGCGACCAGGCGCCGCATCAATGCGCGGTCGCGGTCGGCGAGGGTGGCGAGGCCGGGATGCGCGGCTTTGCCGGAGAGCTGCTCGTCGAGCGCGATGCGCCGCCGCAACACGCCGTCGAGAATGTCGGCGGCGATCCTGCGGGCGGCGAGGCCGGGGACTTCCGGCTGAGGGGAGGTACGCGGTCGCGCCATGGACCCATCATTGCCATGAAATGTGTCGTGGTCGCGAGCGCAGGCTAAATTTTTTTATCGGAGCACAATTTGCGGTCGCCGGCAGGAAGCAAACCACGTATTTAGCTCAGGTTTTATAGCTATTTGCTTGCGGGTGACGCGACCGGGAGGCGCACTATCTCAACGCAACACAAACACCTCGGTGCCAATCGGTGCGCGGCGGTAGAGGTCGAGGATGTCCTCGTTGTGCATGCGAATGCAGCCGTGCGAGACGTAACGGCCGATCGAGCCGGGATCGTTGGTGCCGTGTATGGCGTAATTGCCGCGATTGAGCCCCATGGCCGCGGCGCCCATCGGATTGCGCGGCGAACCGCCGGGGATGACCAGCGGAATTCTCGGATTGGCAAGCGCGATGTCGGCCGGCGGACCCCATGCCGGGCGCAGGAATTTTTCGGCAATTTGTGCGCGGCCGTGCCAGGCCATGCCGGCCTTGCCGACGCCGACTGGATAGCGGATCGCTTGGCCCTGTCCGAGCACATAATAAAGCTCGCGCGAATGCGTCACGATCACAATGGTGCCGGGATGATAGCCACCGCCGAATCCGACCACGTCGCGCGCCGACGCCGGCAGCAGCGCAGACAGCGCCAATGCGCCGGCGACAACGAAACTCTTCAGCCAAAGTCGAAGATTTGTCATCGCTCCACGATCACCGGCGTGCCGACCGCGACAGGCGATAGAGTTCGACGATATCGCGGTTGTACATGCGGATGCAGCCATAGGAGACGAAGCCGCCGATCGAAGCCGGCCGGTTGGTGCCGTGGATGGCATATTCGCCGCCGCGCAGCGTGAGCGCGGCCTCGCCCATCGGGTTGTTTGAAGCGCCGCCGGGAATGACTTGCGGCAAATTCGGATGATCGCGGCGGATTTCCCGCGGCGGCGCCCAGGCCGGCCGCACATATTTGCCTTCGACGCGCGCGGTCCCGGTCCAGGTCTTGCCGCTGCGGTCGACGCCGACCGGGAAGCGCAAGGCGCGCTGCTCATCGATGACGTAATAGAGACTGCGCTCGCCGGTTTTCACCACGATGGTGCCGGGCGCGAAACCGGTAAACGCCACGATGTCGCGATCGCGGGTCGCGGATTGCGCCGCCGCCGCCGCCAGCAGCGCCCACACCAGCACAAACGCGATAAAAATCGCCGTCCGCCTCAGCACAAGGATCATTGCATCCGCCCACAAACGTTACGGGCGCGATGATAATGCGGCGGCGGACAAGCGCGGGCGAAAGCTCGAAATAGCGTAAATGACGATTAAAAAAGGGCGGTTAACCAAACCGAGCAAGCGGAGCGCTAGCTGTTTCCTTAAGCCCCAGCCTTTGCTCCGGCCTTCTTGTTCTGCCTGTTGTTGACCAGATCGTCGACCACGGTCGGGTCGGCCAGCGTCGAGGTGTCGCCGAGATTGCCGAACTCGTCCTCGGCGATCTTGCGCAAGATGCGGCGCATGATCTTGCCGGAGCGCGTCTTCGGCAGGCCGGGTGAGAACTGGATCAAGTCAGGCGAGGCGATCGCGCCGATCTCCTTGCGCACCCACGCCACCAGCTCCTTGCGCAACTCCTCGGTCGGCTTTTCGCCGGTCATCAGCGTCACATAAGCGTAGATGCCCTGGCCCTTGATGTCGTGCGGATAACCGACGACAGCTGCTTCCGAGACTTTCGGATGCGCCACCAGTGCGCTCTCCACTTCGGCGGTGCCGAGGCGGTGGCCGGCGACATTGATCACGTCGTCGACACGGCCGGTGATCCAGTAATAGCCGTCCTCGTCGCGGCGGCAGCCATCGCCGGTGAAATATTTGCCGGGGTAGGTTTTGAAGTAAGTGTCGATGAAGCGCTGATGGTCGCCATAGACCGTGCGCATCTGGCCGGGCCAGCTATCGGCAATGCACAGATTGCCGGAGCCGGCGCCTTTGAGTTCCTTGCCTTCGGCATCGACGATCTGCGGGATGACGCCGAAGAATGGCCGTGTCGCCGAACCCGGCTTTAACTTGGTCGCTCCCGGCAGCGGCGTGATCAGAATGCCGCCGGTTTCGGTCTGCCACCAGGTATCGACGATCGGACAACGGTCGTCGCCGACTACGTGGTAGTACCACTCCCAGGCTTCCGGATTGATCGGCTCGCCGACGGTGCCGAGCAGGCGCAGCGACTTGCGCGAAGTCTTCTTTACCGGATCGTTGCCGCCTTGCATCAGCGCACGGATCGCGGTCGGCGCGGTATAGATGATGTTGACCTTGTGCTTGTCGCACACTTCCCAGAAGCGTGAGGTGGTCGGATAGTTCGGCACGCCCTCGAACATCATGGTGATGGCCCCGTTACTGAGCGGGCCGTAGACGATGTAGCTGTGGCCGGTGACCCAGCCGACGTCAGCGGTGCACCAGTAGATGTCGCCGTCGTGATAGTCGAACACGTATTGATGCGTGATTGAGGTATAGAGCAGATAGCCGGCGGTGGTGTGCAGCACGCCTTTTGGTTTTCCGGTTGAGCCCGATGTATAGAGAATGAACAGCGGGTCCTCCGCGCTCATTTCCTCGCAGGGGCAATCGGCCGGCACGATCTTGGCCATATCGTCATAGTAGACATCGCGCCCGGCCTTCATGTTGACGGCTGCGTTGGTGCGTTTGACGACAATGACGGAAGTCACGCCGCCCGCTTTGTCGCAGGCGACATCTACATTGGCCTTGAGCGGAATCTTGCGGCCGCCGCGCAGGCCTTCGTCGGCGGTGACGACGCAGGTTGATTTGCAGTCCTCGATGCGACCGGCAATCGAATCCGGCGAAAAACCGCCAAAGATCACCGAATGAACCGCGCCGATGCGCGCGCAGGCGAGGATGGAGATCGCCGCTTCCGGAATCATCGGCATATAGATGGTGACGCGGTCGCCCTTCTTGACGCCACGCGCCTTCAGAACATTGGCGAATTTGCACACGTCGGCGTGCAACTGCTTGTAGGTGATCTTCTTGTCATC
Organism: Pseudolabrys sp.; assembly: GCA_009694265.1. Taxonomy (GTDB): domain Bacteria; phylum Pseudomonadota; class Alphaproteobacteria; order Rhizobiales; family Xanthobacteraceae; genus Pseudolabrys. Next base: position 9,280 of record SHVM01000048.1, on the reverse strand, counting down.
CTTGGGGTCGTCGCCTTCCCAGATGATGGCGGTCTGGTCGCCGCGCTTAATGAGGTGGCGATCGATGCAGTTGTAGGAGGCGTTGAGCGTGCCGTCCTCGAACCATTTGATCGAGACGTCGCCGGTGTAGGACGTATTCTTGACCTTCTTGAACGGCTTGAACCAGTCGATGCGCTTGGCCTGCTCGGCCCAGAAGCCGTTCGGGTCCTTGATCGAGCGCGCATACATCTCCTTGTACTTGGCGTCGTCGATCAAAGCGCGCTTTCGCCAGTCGGCCGGAATGTCATAGATCTTGTCGGACATCGCAACTTCCTCCCCACCCGCGCTTTAGGCCGCGGGCGCTTATTGGCTCATTGTTGAGCCTATTATGCGACAGCGCCCGCGCGCACGACAAGCCGCGCGGGGTCGCACTTTGGTCGTGGATCAGGCCGATTCCGGCGTCTAGGGGCCCATCCAGCCGACGATGGCCCCGATGATGACCAGCGCGCCAAGCCAGCCGCCGCCGTCAATGACGGTGAGCATCGGCTTGCGGCCGCAGAAGGCGTTGTTGACCGTCATGGTGGTCAGCACAAAGCCAAACCAGCACAACGCGCCTGAGATGATGCCGGTGCGGAGTGTGAACATGTTGAGATGGAGCAGGATGCCGTAGAGCACCCAGCCGATGATCAGCTCGCCGACGAATACCAGAATGAATGGCGCCACCTTCGCGGCGCCGGACTTGGCCGCCTGCTCGGCCTGGCACTGCTCCAGGCTCTTGCCCTGCGCCGCGAGCCACAGCTTGCTCAGTGATGTGTAATAGATACCGCCGAAAATCCAGGCCGCCACGGCGGCGATCAGGATCGAGAGATAGTTTACGCTTGCGAAAGCCATCGTCGCCTCCTCACTTCATTCCACCCATCTTACACACGATCTTCCATTCGGCATCGGTCACCGGTTGCACCGACAGCCGAGTGTTGTTGATCAACACCATGGCCTTGAGCTTCGGCTCGGCCTTGATCGCTTCGAGCGTCACGGGTTTGGCCAGCGGTTTGACCGCCATGATGTCCACCGCCACCCAGGGCTCGCCCGGCTTGGCGGTCGGATCGGGATAGGCCTCGCGGACTATTTCGACGATGCCGACGGCGGCCTTGCCGACATTGGAGTGATAGAAGAAAGCGCGCTCGCCCTTTTTCATTTTCATCAAATAGAGCTTGGCCTGGTGATTGCGAATGCCGGACCAGACTTCGCCCTTGCCGCCTTTCGCGACTTGGGCATCCCACGACCAAGCGTCGGGCTCGCTCTTCATCAGCCAGTAAGCCATGTCACTCCTCAACTCCAAACGGACGGGCAAGCAGCGACTTTATTGCGTCGTTCACGCTTGCTTTGCCCGCGAGCACGGCGCCGACGGCCGTGTGGATCGGCATGTCGATATTGCGCGCGCTCGCCATCTCCAGCAGCACCGGCGCGGTGAACGAGCCCTCCGCGAGTTTGCCTCCACTCGCCTGTGCGATGGCAACGCCCTTGCCGAGCGCTTGCCCCAATGAAAAATTCCGCGATTGAGGACTTGAAGCGGTCAGAATCAAGTCACCAAGTCCGGAGAGACCCATCATCGTTTCCGGCTTCGCTCCGTAAGCCTTGCCGAAACGCACCAGCTCCGCAAAGCCGCGCGTGATCAACGCCGCCGACGCACTTGCGCCCAGTCCGTGGCCGGTCACGATCCCCGACGCGATCGCCAGAACGTTCTTGACCGCGCCGCCGATTTCGACGCCGCGCACATCGGTTGAATAATAAGGCCGGAAGCTGACCGAACCGGTTGCCAGTGCCAGTGCCGTTGCAAGTTTGGCATCGGCCGCCGCCAGCGTCACCGCGGTCGGCAAACCGCGTGCCACGTCGATAGCAAAGCTCGGACCCGAAAGGATCGCCGGCACAGCTCTGGGCGCGCATTCGGCGATAATTTCGGTCATGAATTTCTGCGTGCCGTGCTCGATGCCCTTGGCGCAGGCGATCAGCGGCATGCCGTCTGGCAGCAATTTCGCCAGTGCCGTGCAGACCGAGCGCATTGCCTGCGCCGGCACCACCAATAGGATGGCGTCGGCGCGCGCCGCCTCTGCGAGATCGCGCGTCACCTTGATTCCGTCGTCGAGCCGCACGCCGGGCAGGAACTTGCTCTCGCGTTTGCGCTCAAGCTGCTCGGCATTGCCGGGCTCGTGCTCCCACAATGTCACGCTGCGGCCGGCATGCGTGCAGGCTTGCGCCAGCGCTGTTCCCCAGGCGCCGCCGCCGAGCACGCTGATGCGATTGATGGTCATGCGCGTTGCTCGCTCATTTATACGCCGCATTGCGTTGTCCGGCCGCCTTGCCGGCGGCGACCTCGTCGAGCGGCCAGCGTGCGCGCGGCGCCACATCGAGCGTATCGGTGAGGCCGAGCGCCAGCCGCTCGCAACCGGCCCAGGCGACCATGGCGCCGTTGTCTGTACACAACTCCAGCGGCGGTACCACCAGCACGCTGCCGACTTCAAACGAAAGGCGGTGCAGCACCTTGCGGATCGCCTGATTGGCGGCGACGCCACCGGCGGCGACCAGGGCGCTCGGCGCGCCGTATTTGGCGCGGAACATGCGCAAGCCGGCGCGCAGCCGGTCGAGCACCACGTCAACCACCGCCTGCTGGAACGAGGCACACAAGTCGGCAACGTCTTGGTCGGACAGCGGCGCGATTTTTTCGGCTTCCAGCCGCAGCGCGGTCTTCAATCCTGAGAGCGAGAAATCGGCGTCCTTGCGCCCATGCATCGGCCGTGGCAGCGCGAAGCGGTTGGCGTTGCCGCGCGCGGCTTCCTTCTCCACCTGCGGCCCGCCCGGATAGCCGAGGCCGAGCAGTTTGGCGGTCTTGTCGAAGGCCTCGCCGATGGCGTCGTCCATGGTGGTGCCGAGCCGCACGTAATCGCCGATGCCGCGCACGGCGACGACCTGGGTGTGGCCGCCGGAGGCGAGGAACAAGCAATAGGGGAACGGCGTGGCGTCGGTCAGCCGCGCGGTGAGCGCATGCGCTTCCAGATGATTGACCGCGATCAGCGGCTTGCGTTTCACCAGCGCGATTGCTTTCGCCGTGGTCAGTCCGACGATGACGCCGCCGATCAGGCCGGGGCCAGCGGCCGCGGCGATACCGTCGATCTGGTCAAAGGAGCATTCGGCCTCACCCATGGCTTTGGCGATGATGAGATCGAGCGCCTCGACATGGGCGCGCGCGGCGATCTCTGGCACCACGCCGCCAAAGGCTGTGTGTTCGCTCACCTGGCTGAGCACGATATTGGACAGGATCTTGCCACGGCCATTGCCGGAACGCTCGACCACCGCCGCCGCGGTCTCGTCGCAGGTCGTCTCGATTCCGAGGACGATCATGGCCGCATCGCTCCTTAACCCTTCCCGTTCCCGGGAGGGGGCAGCAAATTTAGTTGCGCATGATCTTTTCCGAAAACCGACGCCCACTTTCCGGGATCATGCGCTAAAAGGTGGCCTAGCATCGTGAGGCGATATGGCGCAATCCACGGCAACTATATTGCGTATCGGCACGCGCGGCAGCCCGCTGGCCCTGGTGCAGGCGCGGATGGTCGCTGCGCGGCTGGCCTTGGCGCTGGGGCTGAGTGTGGAGGCAATCGAACTCAACATTATCCGCACATCCGGCGATGCCATCCAGGACCGGCCGCTGGCGGACGTTGGCGGCAAAGGGCTGTTCACCAAGGAAATCGAAGAGGCGCTTCTGGATGGCCGGATCGATCTGGCCGTGCATTCGGCCAAGGACATGCCGACCGTGCTCCCAGCCGGGCTGATGCTAGCGGCATGCCTCGAGCGCGAAGATCCGCGCGATGTCTTTATCAGCCTGAAAGCGGCGACGCTCGCCGATCTGCCTCAGGCTGCGACGCTCGGCACCACCTCGCCGCGCCGCCAAGCCATCGCCAAACGCATGCGGCCGGATTTGCGCATCGTGCCGTTGCGCGGCAATGTGGAAACGCGGCTGCGCAAGCTCGCCGATGGCGAATGCGACGCCACCATACTCGCGCTCGCCGGGCTGAAACGGCTCGGCCTTGAAGCGCACGCCACCAAGATCATGACTCAGGATGAATTTTTGCCCGCGGCCGGGCAGGGCGCCATCGGCATCGAGGCGCGCCAGAACGACACGCGCACGCGCGGAATCTTGGCACGCATCGATCATGCCGATACGTCAACTGCGCTGGCATGCGAACGCGCGTTCCTGGCCGTGCTCGACGGTTCCTGCAAGACGCCGATTGGCGGGCACGCCGAAGTGTCCGGCGATACGATTCACTTTCGCGGATTGCTCGCGCACCCGGATGGCAACCCGTCCTGCGAACACAGCAATCGCGGGCCGCGCGCCGACGCGATCAAAATCGGTACGCAAGCCGGACACGCTGTCAGGCGCGATGGCGACCCCCGGCTGTTCGGTTGAACCATGCGCCTCGCCGTCACCCGCCCGCAAGCCGATAGCGAACGCACCGCGGCCGCGTTGCGCGCGCGCGGGCATGACGTGCTGGTGGCGCCGCTGATGCAAGTCGAGCCGGTGGCGGCCGAGATTCGCAGTTCGTGGGCGGCCGTCATTATCACGAGCGCGAACGCGCCCGGCGCGATCGCTGCGCATCCGGAACGCGAGGCGCTGATCAAGCTGCCGGTCTTCGCGGTCGGCCGGCGTAGCGCGGATGCCGCGCGGGCGGCCGGGTTTGCCGATGTCACGTCGGCCGGCGGCGACCTGCGCGACCTGGTGAGGCTTATCGCTGAGCGGCACGCCGACGCGACGGGTCCGTTGCTCTATCTTGCCGGGGAGGATCGCGCCGCCGACCTGATCGGCGAACTCACCGCGCGCGGCATCGCCGCCGAGATGAGGATCGTCTATCGTGCGGTTGCCGCGCCGTTTCCACCCGCGCTGATTGCCGCGCTCAAGGCCGGAGAGATCGACGCGGTGCTGCATTTTTCCCGGCGCAGCGCCGATAATTACATAGGCGGCGCCGGTCAGGCGGGCATCGCTCAACAGGCGCTGGCGGTGCGGCATTTCTGCTTGTCGGCACAAATCGCCGAACCGCTCAGCGGCGCGGGCGCCAGCCGCATCGCCATCGCTGCGCGACCGGACGAGGCGGCACTGATCGAACTTTTAGGCCCGGTGCGAGCATGATTCGCGCCTGAGCGCCATTTGCGTTATTTGCTGATGACGAGGGGCCGATTCGAGGAACTGCGTATGGCAGACAAGCACACCACGCCGGGGCCAGCCGCGGGCGCCAGCCGCCGTAAGCGCGCGGCGCCGACCATCGATCTCACCGCTACGGAAGTGCCGCCCCCGGCAGCGGAACAGCCCGCGGCCGATCACGAGGCTGCGCCCGCGGGCAAGCGCCAACCGGCAAATGGTTCTTCTCGCCGATCTTGGAGTTGGCTGGACGTCAATATCAAAGCACCCGCACTCGCCGGCGCCGCCGGTGCGGCCCTCATGATGCTGATCCTATTCGGGCTCTGGCTGACCGGCATACTGCCCATTCGCTACGCCGGACCGGCCGCCACGCGCGCGCAGGTGACGGCGCTGGAAATGCAGCCGCACGATTTGCAGAACCGTCCGGCCGGCGCCGCGGATACAAGATCGATCGATGCGCTGACCGGCCGCGTCGCCAAGATCGAAGATGCGATGACAAAAATTCCGGCGAGCGACCCGGGTGTGGCGGGACGCATCGCCGCGGTCGACAATGCGATGAAGGCGCTGGGCTTGGCACTCACTGCGCTCAACCGCCGCAGCGACGACATCGCCGCCAACGCCGCGCTGGCGCGCGAGCGCGCCGAAGCGGCGGAAAAAGCGGTGACGGAATTGCGCATCAGCGTGCAGGACTTCGCCAAAATTACTTCCGCTGTAATTTCGTCTGCCGAACTAGACGCTCTGCAAAAACGCGTTGCTGGCCTTGAGCAATCCGCCAAGATTGCGCGCGAGGACATTGCCAAGACGACGACGACCGATACGCCTTCGCGGCTCGCTTTGAGCGCGGGAGCGCTGCGCGATGCGGCCGTGAGCGGCGCGCCATTCGCAGCCGAGCTCGCGCAAGTAAAATTGCTTGGCGCCGATGAGAAGGCTTTGGCGCCGTTCGCGCCGTTCACTGCCAGTGGTGTGCCGACGCAAGCAGCGCTGGCGCAGGAACTGCGCGCGCTGATGCCTGGCATGCTCAAATTGTCCGATGCGCAGGCGCCGGCCGGCGGTTTCCTGGAGCGGCTGCAAGCCAATGCCGGACAGCTCGTGCGCATCCGCCCGGTGGACGCGCCTCCCGGCGATGAGGCTTCCGCGTTGCTGGCGCGCATCGAGATCGACGCGGCCCGCGCCGACATTGCCGCCGCGCTCACCGGTCTTGCCAAGCTGCCCCATGCAACGCGCGCACCGGCGTCAAGCTGGATTGCGAAGGCGCAAGCACGCCAGGCCGCGCTGACGGCCGCTGTTCAGTTTGCGGCCGAAACAGCGCGCGCGCTTGCACCGCCACCTGGGACGCCACTGGGGTCCAAGGCAGGGGCGCAATGATCCGGGTCGTCCTGTTTCTGCTGTCGGTCGCGGTCATCGCGGCCGGTTTTGTCTGGGTTGCCGACCGGCCGGGCGATGTCGCCATCACCTGGATGGGCTACCGGATCGAGACCTCGCTGATGGTGGCCGCCTTCGCCGTGGCGGCGCTAGTGCTGGCCCTCATGCTGGCGTGGTCGGTTGTGCGCGGCATATTGCGTTCGCCCGAGCAGGTGTCGTTGTTCTTCCGCCATCGCCGCGCCATGAAAGGCTATCTGGCGATCACGCGCGGATTGATCGCGATCGGCGCTGGCGATTTGCGCATTGCGCGCAAGTCCGCCGATGAAGCGGCGCGTCTCTCGCCCGGCGATCCTCTGGCGCTGCTGCTCACGGCGCAATCGGCGCAGATGGAAGGCGATCGCGGTACCGCCGAGCGCGCCTTCCGCGCCATGACCGAACGCGACGACACTAAATTGCTGGGGCTGCGCGGGCTCTATATCGAAGCGCAGCGCCGCGGCGATGCGCATGCCGCGCGTATGGTGGCGGAACAAGCGGCCAAGGCGCAGCCATCGCTCGCCTGGGCAGGACAGGCGGTGCTCGACGATCACTGTACCGCCGCCGACTGGGCCGGGGCGCTGTCGGCGCTCGATCATATGAAAAGCGGGCTTGAAAAGGCCGATTATCGCCGCAAGCGCGCGGTGCTGCTCACTGCCCGCGCATTGGCGCTGGCAGACATCGAACGCGATGCGTCGCGCTCGGCGGTGCTGGAGGCGGTGAAGCTCGCGCCCGATCTGGTGCCGGCGGCGGCGCTGGCCGGGCGGCGCCTCGCGGAAACCGGCGAGCAGCGCAAGGCGGGAAAAATCCTGATCGCAGCATGGAAAATCAATCCGCATCCCGATATCGCGGAGGCTTACGCGAACTTGCGTTTTGGCGATACCGCGCGGATTCGGCTGGCGCGCATGCAGACGCTGGCCGACAAGTTTCCGGGCCAGCGCGAAGGCGCGATAGCGGTGGCGCGCGCCGCGCTCGACGCGCGCGAATTTGGCGTGGCGCGCGCAGGCCTGGCACCCTATTTGTTGGCGCCGACCCGGCGTGTCGCGACTCTGATGGCGGAAATAGAAGAAGCCGAGCATGGCGACGAGGGCCGCGTGCGCGAATGGATGGGCCGCGCGATGCGCGCCTCCGGCGATCCGGCATGGACGGCGGATGGTGTCGTGTCCGATAGCTGGTTGCCGGTTTCGCCGAACGGACGGCTCGATGGTTACGAATGGAAATTGCCGCTCGCCGAAATCGGCGTCAGCCGCCCGGCGATCGAGTTTGCGCCGCCGGACGCCACGAACGAGGCGCGGGTGGCCGATTTGAAAACGCAAGTGGCGTCCGAATTTGTGACTAGGCCGGAGCCGGAAAGGCCGGCGCGCAAGTCGGCGAAATTAGCTGCCAAATTGGCAGGCAAGCCGGGAGCAAAGACAAAGCCGGTCGATGCGGTGATCCCGCTGGTGCATGCGCCGGACGATCCGGGCCTCGATTCCGGTCTGGACCGCGATCCAGTGCCGGAACCTTCAACCCCGCCGCCCCGAGACGCCTGGCAGCGTATCATGCAGTTGTTTCGCTGATTTTGCTTGCTTGCCAAGACCGCCCCGCGCCGATATCAGTTGCGGCCATTCAGCCGGCGTAGCTCAGCGGTAGAGCATCCGCTTCGTAAGCGGGTGGTCGGGGGTTCAAGTCCCTCCGCCGGCACCAACCTTCTAACAACCGAAAATTGGTCTGAAGCGTACTGGAGCATGCTCCTGTGCAATCGGGAGACGCAACGACGGCTATTGTGAAAGCCGCTGCGATGAAGTCGAAAGCCGCGGTTACCTCGCGGTTACAAGTACGTTCACGGGCGCGTTGGTCGTGAGCTTGTCTTTGCAGGTCGCGGATGCGTCGCCCAATGGTCGCTAACGGAGGTGAAGCGGACATCGATGGATTTTGGTCCGGGATGGCTCGGTCGCGATTGACCCAACAGCGACATTCGTCCGCCATCAGCTGTGGCGCGAGATGCCTGATGGTCATGTGTTCAAGAACCGCCGATGGGTCGAGTGAGTCCTAATGCCAGTGAAAATGGCCAGATCAACCCCTCGACCATCGTCCCGGCTGCCCGAGGTGGCGGTAGCCGTCCGAGCTTCGCTTCTATCGTGCCGGACGGCCGGAAAAACCCCAGTATTCATGCCAGTTCGGGAGTCATCTGGAGAATCCCAGTGCATAGCAATGCCGCGTTTGTTATAATGCTTGGGCTCGTTGGAATAGGAGCGATCCATGACCCTTCCGCGACTTTGGCTGCCGCTGTGTGGCGCGCTGCTGATCGGCACGATCCCGACAGCGCAGGCGCAGAACTATCCGACCCGGCCAATCACGGTGGTCGTGCCGTTCCCTGCCGGTGGATTGACCGACGTGCCCGCCCGCGTGGCGGTGACCATGATGTCGGAGAAGGTGGGTCAGAACATGGTGGTTGAGAACAAGACCGGGGCCTCGGGCACGATCGGCGCCAGCTATGCAGCGCGTGCGACGCCGGACGGCTATACGCTGTTCGCCAATTCGCTCGCCGACACGCAGAACGTTCACTTCCAACCGCTGACTTACAGCCCGGTCGACGACTTCGCCCAGATTGGCTGGATCGTTGACGGTCCGCCGCTTGTCCTCATGGTCAACGCCAAACTGCCGTTCAAGTCGCTGGAGGACATGATCGCCGCGGCAAAAGCCGACCCCAAAAGCGTCAACTTCGGCACCTCCGGGCCA
>SHVM01000047.1 GCA_009694265.1 Pseudolabrys sp. | reverse complement strand
TAGGCGGCCTTTGCGCCCACGGCGGCAATCCAATCCTGCACGGCCTTCGCCACGAACTCAGGGCCATTATCTGAGCGAATGTGGCCAGGAATGCCCCGCAGGATGAAGAGATCAGATAGAACGTCGATGACGTCGATGGCCTTGAGCTTGAATTTCGTGCCGCGCTCCGTGTTCGTTATTTTACTTGACTTGGACCTTGACTTGCGCGTGCGCCGAGTGAAGCGCGCACTAAAAACAAACGCACATGACGGTTGATCGCGCTTGTCATCGCCGTTAACGACGTTCAATATAACCACAACCCGCCGCTAGTGCGGGGGCGTGAGGGGAACATGGATGAGTTGGTCGCGCGTCTCGTCACCAATGTTGGTGTCGATGGGGTTGCTGCGGAAAAATCCGTCGGCATCATCCTCGGTTTCCTGCGAAAGGAAGGTCCTCCCGACAAAGTGCAAGCCCTCATCGACCGCCTGCCCGGGGCGGCAGCGCTGATGCAAGCCCAACAAGATGTAGGTGCCGGCGGTGGCATGTTCGCCATGGGCGGTATCATGGGCGCCGGCACAAAGATGATGGCTGCGGGCCTGAGCATGGGCCAGGTGCAAGGCGTCACCAAGGAAGTTATCGCCTATAGCCGCGAGAAGGCCGGCGAAGATGCGATCGGCGAGATCGTCGGCGCTATTCCCGGCTTGAGTCAGTTCATTTGAACGGTCCGTTCGATTTCAACGACGAAGTCAAGATGCAGACGAGGAGGCGCGGATGTCCTATCCCATCACCGATATCGAGGGAATCGATGGCGAAGTGGCGGCAACCCTCAAGTCGGTGGGGATACGCTCGACCGGACGCCTGCTCGAAGCCGCGTGCACGGTGAAGAGGCGCAAGGCACTCGCGGATAAGACCAGTTTTGGCGAGAAGCAGCTGCTGTGCTGGGCCAATGTCGCCGACCGCATGCGCGTCACGGGCATCAGCAAGGAATATGCCGAACTGTTGCAGGCCGCCGGCGTCGATACCGTGAAGGAACTCAAATACCGCAATCCGGCCAACCTCGCCAAATCGATGGCCGACGCCAATAAGAAGCGCAGAATGGTCCGCCTGCTGCCGTCCGAGAAGATGGTGTGCCGCTGGATCGCAAGCGCCCAGAAACTGCCGCTCAAGATCAAATATTGATGGCCTAAGGCCTGCTTGACAGCGTTTCCGGGACCGCGCAAAGCGACCGGCATGGGGCTCGCCCAAAACATCACAATCCCGGCCGGAACCGCCGAGAAACCCGCACCCGACGCACTTTCGTCGCTGTTGGCGCTGGGCCGGCCGCTGGTCATGGGCATCCTCAATATCACCCCGGATTCCTTCTCGGACGGCGGCCAGTTCATCGATCCGACGACCGCCCTCGCCCATGCCGCCGCGATGACCAAACAGGGCGCCGACATCCTCGACATTGGCGCGGAGTCGACGCGGCCCTATGGCGGCGCACAACCGGTCGCTGTGGACGATGAGATCGCCCGGCTTGCCCCGGTGCTGCCCGCGGCGGTCAAGCTCGGCCTGCCGGTATCGATCGATACCATCAAGGCCAGCGTCGCCGCCTGGGCGCTCGACCGGGGCGCGACAATCGTCAACGACGTCTGGGGCCTGCAACGCGATCCGGAAATGGCGAAGCTGGTGGCGACGCGCGGCGCGCCGGTGATCGTAATGCACAATCGCGAGACAATCGACGACAGCCTCGACATGATCGCCGATGTAGTGGCGTTTTTTTCCCGCTCGCTGGAGATCGCCGACCGCGCCGGTATCGCACGCGAAAAAATCGTGCTCGACCCCGGCATCGGATTTGGCAAAACCCCGGAGCAAAGCATTGCCTGCATCGCCCGGCTGTCCAACTTCAGACGATTCGGGCTTCCTCTATTGGTCGGCGCCTCGCGCAAGCGCTTCATCAATTCGGTGACGCCGTCGGCGCCGGACGATCGCATCGGCGGCTCGATTGCCAGCCACCTGCTGGCGGTCGAGAATGGCGCGGCGATCGTGCGCGCGCATGACGTCAAGGAAACCGTGCAGGCGCTGCGGGTGGCCGGGGCCATCGGAGCCGCCCGATGACCGACCGCATCTTCATCAAGGGACTGGCGCTGCACGCCTATCACGGCGTGATGGCCTACGAGGCCAAGGTCGGGCAAAGCTTCGCCATCGACCTGGAACTCGAGATCGATCTGTCCGCCGCCGCCCGCTCGGACAAGGTCATGGACACGGTGTCCTATGACAAGGTAGTTGAATGCGCGAGCCAGGTATTCCGCGCGCAGCGCTTTCGGCTGATCGAAGCCGCCGCCGGCAAAGTGGCCGACGCCGTGCTGGCGAAGTTCCCGCGTGTTAGTGCCGTGACGGTGACGATCCACAAGCCGCATGCCCCGATCGCCGCCACCTTCAGCGATGTCGGCGTGACGCTGCTGCGCAAGCGGGTAGACTCCCGATCATGACCGAGGCGCTGCTGGCGCAAGCCTACCTCGCACTTGGCGGCAATGTCGGCAACAGCCGCGCCATCCTCGACCGCGCCGTGACCCTACTGTGTGACGGCAAAGACGTGCGGCTGACGGCGCGCTCGTCCGAATACCTCACCCCGCCCTGGGGCTTCAAATATCAGTCACCATTCATCAACCTGTGCATCGCGGTCGAGACCTCGCTCAGCCCGCGCGAGCTGCTCGATCACGCGCAAGGCGTCGAGTTGCAGCTCGGACGCGACCGCGCGCACGAAAAGCGCTGGGGCCCGCGCACCGCCGATATCGATATCATTGCCTATGGCGAGCTTGAGGTCACTGAGCTGGGGCTCACTTTGCCGCACCCACGGCTGTTCGAACGCGCCTTCGTGCTGCTGCCGCTCGCCGAAATTGCGCCCGACCGCGTCATCGCCGGGAGAAAAGTGCGCGATGCGCTGGCTGACGTCGATACCGCCGGGATTGAGCGATTACTGCCGTTTCCGGGCATGTAATTTGCTTTATCGCAATAGCGCCACCATGCCGACTATGCCATTTTCGCTTCCATGACCGACGAACTCCCGCCTCTGTCCCTTGCCGCTGAATTTCCGCCGACCGGCCAGGCGGAATGGCGCAAACTTATCGAGGCGGCGCTCAACGGCGCGTCGTTCGAAAAACGCCTGGTCAGCGAGACCTATGACGGGCTGCGGGTCGAGCCGCTCTACCCGCGCGCGGCCGGGGCCAATCCGATCGCCGGGCGCATACCGGGCACGGCCTGGGCTCTGATGCAGCGGGTCGATCATCCCGATCCGGCCACTGCCAATGCACAGGCGCTGCAAGACCTCGAGAACGGCGCGACCGGCTTGACGCTGGTCATGGCCGGCTCGGTCAGCGCCAATGGCTATGGCCTGGACGCATCGGCGGCAACGCTTGAGCGCGTGCTCAAAGACGTCGAGCTCGACGCCGGCATCACTATCGACTTTAATCTCAGCCCGGCGACGCGCGCCGCAGTGCAGCATATCGCAGCGCTGGTGAAAAGCCGAAAAATCTCGCCTGGCTCGGTGGACCTGCGCGCCAGCATCAATCCGATCGGAGGGTTTGCTGCCTCCGGCTCCAGCCCGCGTCCCTGGACCGCGCTTTCGAAAATTTTCGCTCGCCTGGTGCGCGAACTGGCCGATCAGGGATTTGGCGGACCATTCGCCGTCGCCGACGGGCGCATCATCCACAATGCCGGCGGCTCGGAGGCCCAGGAGCTGGCTTTTGCGATTGCCAGCGCTGTCGACTATCTGCGCGCGCTTAGCGGCAGTGGCGTTCCACTCGATGCCGCGCGCGGCATGATTTATTTCCGGCTGTCGGCCGACGCCGACGAGTTTCTCACCATCGCAAAATTCCGCGCTTTGCGAAAACTATGGGCGCGCGTCGAGGACACCTGCGGCCTGGCGCCGAAACCTGCTTACGTCGCGGCCGAGACCGCCTGGCGCATGATGACCAAGCGGGACGTTGCCGTGAATATGCTGCGCATGACCGTCGCGGTCAGCGCGGCGGGACTGGGCGGCGCCGACAGCATCACCGCGCTGCCGCACACCGCCGCGCTTGGCCTGCCCGATGCCTTCGCGCGCCGCATCGCGCGCAACACGCAACTCATTCTGCTTGAAGAGTCCAATCTGGCGAAAGTCGCGGATCCCGCCGCCGGTTCCGGCGCCATCGAGGATTTGACCGGCAAACTATGTACCGCCACCTGGACGCAATTCCAGGAGTTAGAGGCCGCCGGCGGCGTTTGGGCGGCACTCACCCGCGGCCTCGTTCAGAAAAATGTCGCCGCCGTGCGCGCCGAGCGCCAAAAATCAGCCGCACGCCGCAAGGACGCGCTGACCGGCACCAGCGATTATCCCGATTTGCAGGAAAAACCCGCGACCGTGCTCGACATCGCGCCGGTTGCGACACCGAAAGAAAATGCCGCTGCCGTCACCATCGAACCCTTGCCGCGTATCCGCATGGCCGAGCCGTTCGAAGCCTTGCGCGATGCATCCGACCGCATGTTGGCAAAAACCGGCGCGCGGCCGAAACTGTTCCTGGCCAATCTCGGAAAATTGGCGGACTTCACCGCGCGCGCGATGTTTGCCAAGAATTTCTACGAGGCCGGTGGCATCGAGGCAGCGGGCAATGACGGCTTCAAGGATCAGGCCGCGATGGTGGCTGCGTTCAAGGCTTCGGGCGCTAAGCTCGCCTGCCTATGCTCATCGGATGCGGTCTATGCGAAACAAGCCACTGAGGCCGCCAAGGCGCTGGCCGCCGCCGGCGCCATTGTCCATCTCGCCGGAAGGCCGGGCGAGCGGGAAGCGGAATGGCAGAAGGCCGGCGTGAAAACCTTCATATTCATGGGCTGCGACGTGGTTTCGACCTTGCAGGCCTCTCATGATATTCTGGGCGTCACATGAATCAGGTCCCCAACTTCGCAAGCATCGATTTCGCCGAGCCTGGCCCCGCGCCGGCTAGTACAAAGGCTTCGCCCTGGATGACGCCGGAAGGCATCCCGGTGAAGCCTTCCTATGGCGAGACCGATCTCGCCGGGCTCGACTTTCTCGACACTTACCCCGGCAAGGCGCCGTATTTGCGCGGGCCTTATCCGGCGATGTATGCGGCGCAGCCCTGGACCATCCGGCAATATGCCGGCTTCTCCACGGCGGAGGATTCCAGCGCCTTCTACCGGCGCAATCTCGCCGCCGGGCAGAAGGGCCTCTCCATCGCCTTCGATCTGGCCACCCATCGCGGCTACGACAGCGACCATCCGCGCGTGAGCGGCGACGTCGGCATGGCGGGCGTGGCCATCGACTCGATCTACGACATGCGCACGCTGTTCTCCGGCATCCCGCTCGACCAGATGAGCGTGTCGATGACCATGAACGGCGCGGTGCTGCCCGTGCTGGCGCTCTATATCGTCGCGGCCGAGGAACAAGGCGTGCCGCACGAAAAGCTGTCGGGCACGATCCAGAACGATATCCTCAAAGAATTCATGGTGCGTAACACTTATATCTACCCGCCCGGCCCGAGCATCCGCATCATCTCCGACATTTTCGCCTATACCTCGGCCGAGATGCCGAAGTTCAATTCGATTTCGGTGTCCGGCTATCACATGCAGGAAGCCGGCGCGACGCAGGACCTTGAGCTGGCCTATACGCTGGCCGACGGCGTCGAATATGTGCGGGCGGGCATCAAAGCGGGGCTGACGATCGATCAGTTCGCGCCGCGCGTCTCCTTCTTTTGGGCAATCGGCATGAATTATTTCATGGAGATCGCCAAGCTGCGCGCCGCCCGCATGATCTGGGCAAAGCTGATGAAGCCGTTCAAGCCGGAGGATGCGCGCTCGCTGTCGCTGCGCACGCATTGCCAGACCTCGGGCTGGTCGCTGGCAGCGCAAGACGTGTTCAACAATGTCTCACGCACCATGATCGAGGCGATGGCGGCGACGCAAGGCCAGACGCAATCGCTGCACACCAATGCACTCGACGAGGCGCTCGCCTTGCCGACCGATTTCTCCGCCCGCATCGCCCGCAACACCCAGATCATGCTGCAGCAGGAAGCAGGTAGCACCCGCATCGTCGATCCCTGGGGCGGCTCTTATTATGTCGAACGGCTCACGTATGAGCTCGCGCGCAAGGCCTGGGGTCATATCGAGGAAGTCGAGGCGCTCGGCGGCATGACCAAGGCCATCGAAGCCGGCATTCCGAAGCTGCGTATCGAGGAAGCCGCCGCCAAGACGCAGGCGCGCATCGATGCCGGCCTGCAGTCGGTGATCGGCGTCAACAAATATCAGCCGACCGACGAGGCGCCGATCGATGTACTCAAAGTCGACAATACCGCCGTCATGCACATGCAGCTCGACAAGCTTAAACGTCTGAAGGCCGAACGCGATCCGGCCGTGTTGCGAGAAGCGCTCGACGCGCTCACCCGCGCCGCCAGAGGCGAGAACTTGCGCGGCAACGGCAATCTGCTGGCGCTGGCGGTTGACGCGGCGCGCGCCAAGGCCACCGTCGGCGAGATTTCCATGGCGCTGGAAAAAGTGTTCGGACGCCATCGCGCCGAGATCAAATCAATCACCGGGGTCTACAAGCGGGAGGTCGGCATGACCGGCGCCGTCGAACGGGTGCGTATTGCCGTCGAATCCTTCGAGGCCGCCGAGGGCAGACGCCCTCGCCTCCTCGTCGCCAAGATCGGCCAGGACGGCCACGATCGCGGGCAGAAAGTCATCGCGTCGGCCTTCGCCGACCTGGGCTTCGATGTCGATATCGGGCCGCTGTTTGCGACACCTTCGGAAGCAGCTAGGCAGGCGGTGGAGAACGACGTGCACATTCTCGGCGTGTCCTCGCTCGCCGCGGCTCATCTCGCGCTGGTGCCGGAACTCAAGAGCGAACTCGCCAAGCAAGGCCGCGACGACATCATGATCGTGGTCGGTGGCGTGGTGCCGCAGCAGGATTACGAAGCGCTCAAAAAGGCCGGTGCCGAGGCGATCTTCCCGCCCGGCACGGTGATCGCGGAAGCGGCCGAAAATTTGCTCAAGACGCTCCATAAACGCTTGGGGCACGGGAAAGAGGCTGCTGAGTGAAATCAATCATCGTCCGCGCTGGCCTAGCCGCGCTTTTCGCACTTTCACTGTCGGGCTGTATCGACTCTTCAGGTCCGATCCTAC
Organism: Pseudolabrys sp.; assembly: GCA_009694265.1. Classification (GTDB taxonomy): domain Bacteria; phylum Pseudomonadota; class Alphaproteobacteria; order Rhizobiales; family Xanthobacteraceae; genus Pseudolabrys. The sequence continues at coordinate 13,219 of SHVM01000047.1, read as the reverse complement.
CGGATACGCAAGACGTGTTCGGCCCGCGCCTGAAACTCCAGTTCTTCACTTTGCGCAAAGGTTTTGCGCACGATTCCGCGCAGGCGAATTTTAAATGGAACGGCTCGCTCTATGCCCATGCCGGCGGCGGCATGAAAGAGGTGAGCGCGTTTTCGGTGCATCCGTTCGAGGCCGGCGACACCATCATTCAGGTCGTGCCGGCCAAGCGCGCGCATCACCGAATACGCGCTGCTGCACAAACTGGCCGAAGGCGTCTATCAGGTCATCGCCATCGACGAAGCCGACGCCGATGAGCCGACCCGCGCGGCCTATTGCGGCAAAGGCGACAAGAAAGATCCGTCGTCCTGCCGCATCGAGACGCGCGATCAGCTCTACGCCTTCGCGCGCGCCACCGCGGCGCGCCAAAAGAATGACGGCGGGCTCGTGATCCGGCTACCCGACGGCGCACAGCAGCCTGAGCGTCCGGCCCGGCGCGGACCGCCGCCGCGTCGATAGATGGCGTCGCGCGCTCAGCCAGCTTCCGACCTTGCCCGCGGCATCCGCGCCGGCGACCGCGCAACCTTGGCGCGCGCCATCACGCTGATCGAGAGCAAGCGCGCCGATCACCGCAGAAGCGCCCACCGTCTGGTGCAGGACCTGCTGCCGCTCACCGGCAAGGCGGTGCGGCTCGGCATCACCGGCGCGCCCGGTTCCGGAAAATCCACCACCATCGACGCGCTCGGCACGTTTCTCACCGGCCTTGGCCACAAGGTCGCGGTGCTGGCGGTCGATCCATCCTCGAGCCGCACCGGCGGCTCGATCCTCGGCGACAAGACGCGCATGGCGCAATTGGCCATGGACCCGAATGCCTTCGTGCGCCCTTCGCCCGCCTCCGGCACGCTCGGCGGCGTCGCCGCCAAAACGCGCGAGACCATGCTGCTGTGCGAGGCTGCCGGTTACGGCGTGGTGATGGTGGAGACCGTCGGCATCGGCCAGTCGGAAACCGCGGTGGCCGACATGACCGATTTCTTTCTGGTGATGATGCTTCCCGGTGCCGGCGACGAATTGCAGGGCCTCAAGAAAGGCATCGTCGAGCTCGCTGACATGATCGCGGTCAACAAGGCCGATGGCGACAATATCGCGCGCGCCCGTCTGGCGGCGGCGGACTATCGCGCCGCGCTCAATATTCTTAAGCCCCATTCGGCCAACTGGTCGCCGCCGGTGCTCACTTATTCGGCGCTGACCGGCACCGGCATTTCCGACTTGTGGGCGCAGGTGCTGGCTCACAAGGCGAAGATGACCGAGTCCGGCGAACTGGCGGTGCGCCGGCGCGAACAGCAGGTGAAATGGATGTGGAGCATGCTGGAGGAGCGCCTCAGCGCGCGCCTGCGCGGCGATCCGGCGGTGCGCGCCAAACTGCGCCAGGCAGAAGCCGCGGTCGCCGCCGGCAAGCTCGCACCAACGCTCGCCGTGGAAGAGATCGCGCAACTGCTCGGGGTGTGATGGCGCTCACCATTCTCGTCACCGGCTTCGGGCCGTTTCCCGGCGCGCCGTTCAATCCGACCGGGCCGCTGGTCATGCGGCTGGCACGCGTGCGGCGGCCAGTTTTGGCGCGAGCGAAGATCGTGCCGCATATTTTCCAGACCAGCTACGCCAGCATCGACCGCGACCTGCCCGAGCTGATCGCGCGCCACCGGCCGGACGCGCTGCTGATGTTCGGACTGGCGCCGCGGACGCGCACGCTTCGCATCGAGACGCGGGCGCGCAATACACTGGCGCTGCTGCCCGACGCGAGCGGCGCTTCACTGAAGCGCGGGGCGATCGCACCCGGCAGACCTGCGGCACTTGCCATGCCGGCGCCGGCGCGGCGCCTGCTTGCGGCCATCCGCGCCACAGGCGTTCCGGCCGTGCTGTCGCGCGATGCCGGGCACTATTTATGCAATTACCTGTGCTGGCGCGCGGCTGATGCGGCAACTAAGAAAGGCGGCCCGCGCCTTGCTGCTTTTGTGCATGTGCCAAACATCCCGCGGGGCGCGCGGAGGCCGGCAAAGCGGCGAAAACTCACGCTCGACGATCTCACTTGCGTCGGCTCAACCTTACTCGCCACGGTCACCAGTGCCTGCCACGATTAGGCCGGAAAGCGCCTTTATCTACATGCCATGACGCCCACCTGCCGTTTCAGCCGCCGCAGCCTCATCATGCTCACCATCTTTGCGCTGTTTCTTGCCCCCATCCTGGCGCGCGCCGCGCTATATGCGCTGGGCGACGACCCGCGCTCATGGCGCGACGCCGACTGGTCGAGCGCGCGCCTGCTGCCGAAGGCTGTGGACGATAGGCCGGCCCGCGTCATCGTGTTCACCGGCACCGCCGGCGCCTGGAAAGGCATTTTCGCCGTTCATAGCTGGGTCGTTGTCAAACGCGAGAATGCGCGCGAATGGACGCGTTACGATGTGGTCGGCTGGGGCAATCCCGTGCGCACCGACAACTGGCCGCCGGACGGCCGCTGGTACGGCAACGTGCCGGTCGCGATTGCCGATATCTCAGGCGCCGAGGCGGAGAAGCTGATCCCGCGCATCGAAGCCGCGGTGCGCGCCTACAGTTTCAGTCATGCCGGCGACTATCGCGTATGGCCAGGGCCGAACAGCAACAGCTTCACGGCCGCGATCCTGCGCGCGGTGCCGGAACTGGGGCTGATGCTGCCGCCCAACGCGGTCGGCCGCGATTTCCGCGATGGCTTTTATGCCGGCCCCACCGACAGCGGCACCGGCGTCGAGCTCAATCTGCATGGCGTTGCCGGTATCAAACTCGGCTGGACCGAAGGCATCGAGATCAACCTGCTCGGTCTGGTGGCCGGGATCGATCTGCGCCATCCCGGCCTGAAGCTGCCGGGATTCGGCCGCATCGGCGTCGAATCGCCGGTCGCGACGGCATTGGCCAAATAAGTTCACGCCAATTTGGGATGACGCGCGCCTCCGGCTCGTGGCAAATTGGCGGAGCAAACGAGGATTCCGATGCGCGCCACGCTGCCACTGCTCGACAGAATTCCCTTCCCTGCGATCCGCCGGGGCAAACTCGATACGCTGCAGATCAATGTCGGCTATCGCTGCAACCAGTCCTGCTTCCATTGCCACGTCAATGCCGGCCCGACGCGATCTGAGGAAATGACCGACGACGTTGCCGACCTGGTGCTCGATTTCGTCAGGCGCCGGAAGATTGCCACGCTCGACATCACCGGCGGCGCGCCTGAACTCAATGCGCATTTCCGCCGCATGGTGACGACAGCGCGCAAGCTCGGCGTCAAGGTGATGGACCGTTGCAATCTCACCATTCTGGAACAGCCGGGGCAGGAGGATACGGCGGAGTTTCTGGCTGCGCATAGAGTCGAAGTAGTGGCTTCGATGCCGTGCTATCTGGAAGACAATGTCGAGCGCCAGCGCGGCAAAGGCGTGTTCGACGCCTCGATCCGCGGCTTGCAGAAACTCAACGCACTCGGTTATGGCCGCGACCCGTCGCTCGTGCTCAATTTGGTCTATAATCCGCAAGGCCCGTCGCTGCCGCCATCGCAAGCCGCGCTCGAAGCCGACTACAAGCGCGTGCTTGGGCAAAGCTACGGCATCGTGTTCAACAAACTCTACGTTCTCGCCAATATGCCGATCCAGCGTTTCGGCTCGGCGCTGATCACCAAGGGCGAGTTCGACGGATATCTCGGCCTGCTGCAGGACGCACATCTCGACGCCAATCTCGACGGCGTCATGTGCCGCAATCTGATCTCAGTTGACTGGCGCGGCTACGTCTACGACTGCGACTTCAACCAGATGCTCGATCTGCCGCTGATGCGCGGTGGCGAAAAGCGCGCGCATCTGTCGGATATGCTCGACGAGAATATCGAGGGCCGCGACATCCGCGTCGCCGGGCATTGCTACGGCTGCACCGCCGGACAGGGATCGAGCTGTGGCGGCGCGCTCAAAGAGGCGGCGGAATAAGCGCTGCAACCACATGATGAAACTCTCCATCGTGATGCCGGTGCTCGACGAGGCGGCCGGGATCGAAGCAGCGCTGGCGGCGCTGGCGCCCTTTCGTCAGCGCGGCGTCGAGGCGATCGTGGCCGACGGCGGCAGCCGCGACGGCACGCCCGATCTTGCGCGCCCGCTTGCCGACCGCGTGCTCACGGCGCCGCGCGGACGCAGCCACCAGATGAATGCCGGGGCCGCCGCAGCAGCCGGCGATATTTTGTTGTTCCTGCACGCCGACACGCAGCTGCCCGAAAATGCCGGCCGCCTGGTGCTGGACGGGCTCGCACGTTCCGGCCGCGTCTGGGGCCGCTTCGATGTTCGCATCGATGGCGGCGGGATGCTCGGCTTGGTCGCATGTGCGATGAATTGGCGCTCGCGGGTCACTGGCATCGCCACCGGCGACCAGGCGATGTTTGTCACGCGGACGGCCTTCGAGAGCGTGGGCGGCTTTCCGGCCATCGCGCTGATGGAGGACGTGGCGCTGTCGGCGAAACTCAAGCGCATCGGCAAGCCGCTTTGCCTGCGTGTGAGCGTGGTAACCTCACCACGCCGCTGGCGCAAACATGGCACGCTGCGCACGCTGCTGCTGATGTGGCGGCTGCGGGTCGCGTATTATTTCGGCGCCGATCCGACGAAGCTGGCGAAAGCCTACGGCTATGCCGAGCAATAGCCGGGTGGCAGTTGCCATCATGGCGAAGGCGCCGATTCCGGGGCTCGCCAAGTCCCGGCTCATTGCCTCGATCGGCGCGCACGCAGCGGCCGTTCTGCAAGAACGCCTGACCGAGCGCACGGCCGCCACCGCGCTCGCCGCCGATATCGGCCCGGTGACGGTGTGGTGTGCGCCCGATCCAAGCCATGCGTCATTCCACGAGTTGGTGACGCGCTACAAGGTATCGCTGAAGCGGCAGCCCAACGGCGATCTCGGGCAACGCATGCTCGCCGCCATGAACGGCCCTACGCTGGTGATCGGCACCGACTGCCCCGCATTCACTGCCGAGCACCTGCGCGCGGCAGCCGATGTGCTGCACAACGGCGCCGACGTGGTGCTGATCCCGGCCGAGGACGGCGGTTATGTCCTGATCGGCACGCGCGCGGCGCAGCCTGAGCTTTTCGCCAATATTGCCTGGGGCATCGCGACCGTGCTCACCGAAACGCGGGCGCGAATATCGGCGCTTGGTCTGGCATCAATCGAACTCCCTGCGTTGTGGGACGTCGACACCGAAAGCGACCTCGCGCGGCTCGAACGCGAATTTCCCGAGCTTGCCCTCTAAATTTATTGAACCCGGATCAGCACCAGCCCGCAGACGATCAGCAGCGCCGCGGCGATGCGCACGGCGCGCAACGGTTCCTTGAGCAAAACCACCGCAATGACGGTCCCGAACAGCACACTGGTCTCGCGCAGCGTGGCGACAATGGCGATCGGCGCAACCGTCATCGCCCATATGGCGATTCCGTATGACAACACCTGCAATGCGCCGCCGGCAAGGCCGCGCCGCCAATAGGTCTGCATGGCTGGGATGACCTCGCGGCCATCGCGCCAGAGCGCGTAAGGCACCATCACCACCGCGATGCCGACGAACAGCCAGAGCGAATAGGCGTTCGGGTTCGCCGACAGCCTGGCGCCGATGCCGTCCACCACCGAATAGGTGCAGACGGTGAGCGCGGTGAGCAGCGCGAAGCCGACGGCGCGGCGGTCGATCCTGGCAAGCTCGCGGCCGCCGCGCGCGGACAGCAGGAACACGCCGGCGACCAGCACGACGATGCCCATCCAGCCGGCAAGGTTTAATTTCTCGCCGACGATGAAGGTGGTCGCCGCAGCCGTCATTAGCGGCGCCGAGCCGCGCGCAATCGGATAAACCTGACCTAGGTCGCCGCTGCGATAGGCTTCGATCAGCGCGGCAAAATAAAACAGGTGGATGACCACCGAGGCGATCAGCCACGGCCAGGCGGCCGTGGCTGGTATGCCGACGAATGGCAGGAACGCAATCGCCACCACGCCGGAGCCGATCGAGATCAGCGTCGTGGTCGACAGCGGGTCGAGCCCGACCTTGATCAGCGCGTTCCAGCCGGCGTGACAGAGGGCCGCAAACAGGACCGCGATGAAAACAAAATTTTCCATGCCCGCGCGAGCCTCAGCCGCGCGTGGCCGCGGGCGCCCACAGCTTGGGGCCGGCGCGGGCATATTGCACCGGCCGCGCCACATCGGCGCCGAGCGCCTTGGCCGCGTGCCAGCCCCAATGCGGATCGTCGAGGAAGCAGCGCGCCATCGACACCATGTCGGCTTGCCCCTTCGCCACGATCTGCTCGGCATGTTCGGGCGTGACGATCAGCCCGACGGTGCGGGTCGGGATACCGGCCTCGCGTCTGACGCGCGCGGCAACCGGCACATTGTAACCGGGCTCGGCCGGATTGCGGATATCGGCGGCAACGCCGCCGGACGAAATGCAAATGAAGTCCAACCCTTCGGCCTTGAGCGCCTTCGCAATGGCGACCGCATCATCCGCGGTTAGCCCGCCCTCGCGCCAGTCGCTGCCGGTGATGCGGGCGCCGAGCGGCACGCCTTGCGGCACCACCGCGCGCACCGCGCGCGCAATCGAGAGCGGAAAGCGCATCCGGTTCTCGAACGAGCCGCCGTATTCATCGGTGCGTTTGTTGGAAATCGGCGACATGAAGCCATGCGCCAGATAGCCGTGCGCCATGTGCAATTCGACTTCATCGAAGCCGATCCGCAGCGCACGTTGAAACGACGAGACGAAGGCGTCGCGCACGCGCGCCATGTCAGCCTCAGTCACCATGCGCGGCATGTGCCAGTTCTCGCCGAACGGGACTGGCGACGCGGCGATGGTCGGCCACGGATCGGCCTCCGGCTTGAGCGGCCCGCCGCCGTCCCACGGCTTTTGCGCCGAGCCCTTGCGGCCGGAATGGGCGATCTGAATGCCGAGCTTGGCGGTGCCTGCGCGCCGGCACTGGGTAATGACGCGGGCCAGTGCGGATTCGTTGTCGTCGGAATACAAGCCCAGGCAACCATGGGTGATGCGGCCATAGCGCTCCACATGGGTTGCTTCCACCACCACCAGCGCGGCACCGGAATTGGCCAGCATGCCAAGATGCATCAGGTGCCAGTCGTTGGCGCAGCCGTCGTCGGCCGAGTACTGGCACATGGGCGAGACGACGATGCGATTGGCAAGCTCCAGGCCGGCCAGCCGGTAGGGCGAGAAAAGGACACTGCTCATGGGGCTAATACTCTGGATGGACACGCAGCCAAGGTTTAACGCTGCTGGATGGACTTGAGGTACGCAATGATGGCACCGACATCGTCGGCGTCAAACTTGAATTCCGGCATGTCGGGATGGCCGGACATGAGGCCCTCTCCCAGCGCCTCTTCCAGGGATTCGATCGGATAGCGCGTGCCCAGCGTACGGAAAGCAGGCGCTTCTTTGCTCGGGCTGCCGCCGGTGCGGCCAACCGCATGGCATTTTCCGCAATCGCGCGTGAGCAGCGTCTCGCCCCGCTTGAGGTCGCCGGCGGCCGCGGCCGGCCCCATAGCCGCCAGAACCCATGCCGCAGCCAGGATGGTCGGGGCAAATTTCATGCGGCGGGGCGCAAACGATCGTCGCACACCCGGATCTTCCCCGCAAAAGGCTGTTCGGCCAGAATGCTTTGCGCCAGAGCACTGTCGGCCAAATCGCCCCAAATCTTTGCCGCCTTGATCACGTCGTGCATGCGCAACGCAAAACTCTCCTGCGTGTAATAATGCTTCCAGCGGCCGCTGCGATAAAGCTCGGTAAAATACGCAAGCCGACGTTCGGCCAGATCGCGCCATTTGCGCGCGGTTTCGTCGAGGCGAGGTCCGCCTTAGGTTGCCGGCATGATCCGTGACGAGCTCCGAATCGTCAAACGCCCGATCGCGACGGGATCGGTGACGATCAGCTGTTGCACAAAAACGCCGACTCACAATTGTGGATAACTCTTGCAGTGTAAGCTGATTCGCCAATGATTTAAAGGGGGTAGAGCGCCCCTATAGCCGTATGCGCAATTTATTTGCCAGCTCGCCGATGACGCCGCGGCGGAACAACAGCACGCAGGCGACGAAAATCACGCCCTGGATCACCAGCACCCATTCGCCCACGGCGGCGAGCTTGTACTGCATCAGCAGAATGACGAAGGAGCCAACCACGGGACCGAAAATAGTACCGAGGCCGCCGACCAGCGTCATCAGCACGACCTCACCCGACATCGGCCAATTGACGTCGGTGAGCGAGGCAAGCTGCAGCACGATCGCCTTGGTGGCGCCGGCGGCGCCGGCGAGCGTCGCCGACAGCACGAAGGCGACCAGCTTGTAGCGGTCGGTCTTGTAGCCGAGCGAAATCGCGCGCTGCTCGTTCTCGCGGATCGCCTTGAGCACCTCGCCGAACGGCGAATGGATGATGCGATAGATGAACAGGAAGCCGGCGAGGAAAATCACCAGCACGACGACATACATCGTCGCCTCGTTTCTCAGATCGATAAGCCCGAACAGGAACCCGCGCGGCACCGCCTGGATGCCGTCCTCGCCGCCGGTAAATTTCGCCTGCAGCGCGAAAAAATACATCATCTGCGCCAGCGCCAGCGTGATCATGGCGAAATAGATGCCCTGGCGACGGATCGCGAGCGAGCCGGCCAGCAGCCCGCAAATGGCGGCGGTCGCGGTGCCGGTGAGGATCGCGAGTTCCGGCGGAAAGCCCCAAGCCTTGGCGGAGTAGGCCGACAGATAGCTCGCCCAGCCGAAATAGAGCGCATGGCCGAACGACAGCAGACCGACATAGCCGATCAGCAAATTGAAGGCGCAGGCGAACAGCGCAAAGCACATCGCCTGCATCAAAAACAGCGGATAGGTGAAGAACGGCGCCGCGATGAGCGCTGCGACCATCACCATGAAGGCAATGGTCTCGGCATGACCACGCAGCACGGAGGGCTTTTTGGCGAGCGTATCGGCGACGCGCTGTTCCATCAGGCCCTCCGTCCGAACAGGCCGGCCGGCCGCACCAGCAGCACGATCGCCATGATGACGAAGATCACGGTGTTCGATGCCTCGGGGAAGAACACCTTGGTGAGACCCTCGATCACGCCAAGCCCAAAGCCGGTGACGATGGCGCCGAGAATCGAACCCATGCCGCCGATCACCACCACCGCGAACACGACGATGATCAGTTCCGAGCCCATCTGCGGCGACACATTGTAGATCGGCGCCGCCATCACGCCAGCGAAAGCCGCCAGCGCCACGCCGAAGCCGTAGGTGAGCGTGATCATGCGCGGCACATTGATACCGAAGGCGCGCACCAAAGTCGGGTTCTCGGTGGCGGCGCGCAAATTGGCGCCAAGCCGTGTGCGCTCGATCACGAACCAGGTGCCGATGCAGATCGTGAGCGAGGCCACGATCACCCAGGCGCGATAATTGGGCAGGAACATGAAGCCAAGATTTTGTCCGCCGCGCAGAGAATCCGGCAGCGTGTACGGTAAGCCAGCGGAACCGAACTGATTGCGCGCCACGCCTTCGATGATCAGCGCCAGGCCGAAGGTCAGCAGCAGGCCGTACAGATGGTCGAGCTTGTAGAGCCATTGCAGGAACAGCCGCTCGACGATGACGCCGGTGATGCCGACGATCAGCGGCGCGACGATCAGCGCCGGCCAATAGCCGAGACCGGAATATTGCAGCAGCAGATAGGCCACAAAGGCGCCCAGCATGTATTGGGCGCCGTGGCTGAAATTGATGATGTTGAGCATGCCGAAAATGACGGCCAGCCCCAGGCTCAACAGCGCATAGAACGAGCCGTTGATCAGCCCGATCAGGAGCTGGCCAAAAAGCGCCGTTGATGGGATGCCGAAAATTTCGAACACGCGATTTCTGTTACCCGCCACATCGCACACTTCATCCCTCCCCTTCAGGGGAGGGTGGCTCCTCGCGCAGCGAGGAGCCGGGTGGGGTCGCGTTTAGCAATCCCCCACCCGGCTCGCTTCACTCGCCACCCTCCCCCTTGCGGGGGAGGGATAAGCAGCATCAGCCGCTGACCAGCGGGCAGCCGCCTTCCTTGAGCGGACGGAAGGCTTCATCCGCCGGGATGGTGGCGCGCACCTTGTAGAAATCGCCAGGGTGTTTGGATTCCGCCGGCGCCTTCACCTCAAGCAGATAGGCCGGATGCAGCTTGCGACCGTCGGCGCGGATGGTGCCCTTACCGAATAGCGGATCGTCGGTCGGCATCTCCTTCATCTTGGCGGCCACCGCCTTGCCGTCGGCACCGCTTTTTAGCGCTACCACCGACTTGAGATAGTGGGTGATGCCCGAGTACACGCCGGCCTGCACCATGGTCGGGAACTTGCCCGCTGCGCCACGTTCCGCCTGCCAGCGCTTGGTCCAGGCGCGGTTGGCGTCGTTCAGGTCCCAGTACCAGGTTTCCGTCAGAGTCAGGCCCTGGGCGGTCTGCAAGCCGAGCGCATTCACGTCGCTGGCGAATACCAAGAGGCCGGCAAACTTCTGCCCGCCCTTGACGATGCCGAATTCGGCGCCCGCCTTGATCGCGTTGATGGTATCGCCGCCGGCGTTGGCGAGGCCAATGATCTTGGCCTTGGACGATTGCGCCTGCAGCAGGAACGACGAGAAGTCGTTAGTGTTGAGCGGATGGCGAACCTTGCCGAGCACCTTGCCGCCGTCCTTCTCGACCGCGGCCGCGGTGTCGCGCTCAAGCGAATGGCCGAAGGCATAGTCGGCGGTCAAAAAGAACCAGGTATCGCCGCCAGTCTTCACCAGCGCCTTGCCGGTGCCGTTGGCAAGCATCCAGGTGTCATAGGTCCAGTGGATGGTGTTGGCGTTGCACTTCGGACCGGTGAGATCGGACGCCGCCGCGCCGGAGACGATGAACAGCTTGTTCTTGGTGGCGCTGATCTGGCTGACCGCAAACGCCACACCGGAGTTCGGCGTGTCGATGATGAGATCGACCTTGTCGACGTCGTACCATTGGTTGGCAAGCTGCGAACCGACGTCCGCCTTGTTCTGGTGATCGCCGGAGATGAGTTCGACCTTCACCCCCGGATTCTTGGCAATGAAATCCGCAATCGCCATCTTGGCTGCAACGACCGAGCCAGGACCGGCGATATCGGAATAAAGACTCGACATATCGCTGAGCACGCCGATCTTGACGCTGGTTTGCGCCTGCGCCGTTCCGGCAGCCAGCACAACCGCAAGCGCGGCCGTACCTAATAGACGTTTCATTGGCATTCCTCCTTGTTATCGTGCCCGACGGACACTTTTTTAAACTCCGAGATAGTCGTGCAGTTTCTCAACATTTGCATCCAGTTCCGCATTGGCGAACTGGTCGATGATACGTCCATGCTCCATGACGTAATAGCGATCCGCAACGGTCGAGGCGAAGCGAAAATTCTGTTCCACCAGCAAAATCGTGAAGCCCTGCTCCTTCAGCGATCTTATAGTCTTGCCAATCTGCTGAATGATGACAGGAGCAAGACCCTCGGTCGGCTCGTCGAGCAGCAGCAGCCGCGCGCCGGTACGTAAAATTCGGCCGATCGCCAGCATCTGCTGTTCGCCGCCGGAAAGCTTGGTGCCCTGACTTGAGCCGAGCCGCTCCTTCAGATTTGGAAATAATTCGAAGACCTGATCGAGCGAAAGCCCGCCGGGCTTGACCACGGGCGGCAGCAGTAAATTTTCCTCGACGCTGAGACTCGCGAACACACCGCGTTCCTCAGGACAAAACGCGATGCCGGCGCGCGCGATATGTTCGGAGGCGCTATCGATCATCTCGCGGCCTTCGAAACGCACCGACCCGGTGCGATGACCGACAATTCCCATGATCGATTTCAGAGTCGTGGTCTTGCCGGCGCCATTGCGGCCGAGCAAGGTGACCACTTCGCCTTCATGCACGTCGAATTTCACGCCATGCAGGATGTGCGACTCGCCGTACCAGGCCTGCAGATCGTCGATCGTTAGAAGCGGGGTGCGCGCGTCAAGCATGGCCCACCCCCATATAGGCTTCACGCACTTCCGGGTTGCTCGACACGGTATCGTAGTCGCCCTCGGCCAGCACGCGCCCGCGCGTGAGCACGGTGATTGTGTCGGACAAGTCGGCAACCACCGAGAGGTTATGCTCGACCATCAGCACGGTGCGATCGGCGGCAACGCGCTTGATCAATTGCGAGATGCGATCGATGTCCTCGTGGCCCATGCCCGCGGTCGGCTCATCCAGCAGCAGCATTTCCGGATCGAGCGCCAGGGTGGTGGCGATTTCCAGCGCGCGCTTGCGGCCGTAGGGCAGCTCGACTGCCGCCCAGTCGGCGAAGGATGAAAGACCGACATCGGCGATCAGTTCCATCGCCCGCGCGTTGAAGCTGTCGAGCGCCGACGTCGATCGCCAGAAATCGAACGAGCCGCCGCGACTGCGCTGCAAAGCGATGCGGACGTTTTCCAAGACGCTCATGTGCGGAAAAACGGCGGAGATCTGAAACGAGCGCACCAGCCCGAGCCTGGCCACGTCGGCCGGCTGCATCGCGGTGATATCCTGGCCCTTGAAGACGATGCGGCCGCGGGTGGGGCTGAGGAACTTCGTGAGCAAATTGAAACAAGTGGTTTTGCCGGCGCCGTTCGGCCCGATCAAAGCATGGATGGTGCCGCGCCTGACATGCAGTTCAACGCCATTGACGGCGGTAAACCCGGCAAAATCCTTGGTGAGATCCTCCGTTTCGAGGATCATCTCGTCACTCATAACGCAACAACCCCTCGGCTCGGCATTGTCGGCATCTTTTCACAGGGCGGCAAGGGCTACTAAAGGTTTGCTATTCCATATAATTTGAGGTTTGGAAATAGGCCCAATTGTTGGTCATGCCCATGCCTGCACCCCTTACGCTTACCGCACTCAACGAGTGCCCGCGCGATGCATTTGTGGAAGCACTCGGTGCGGTATTCGAGCACGCCCCCTGGGTTGCAGAAGCGGCTTTCGATCGGCGGCCATTTGTGACGGTTGCCGCCTTGCATGAGACTATGGTCGAGGCGGTCGCTGAGGCCGATGAGGCACGCCAATTGGCCCTGATCCGCGCCCATCCCGATCTCGGCAGCAAATTCGCCCGCGCCGACCTCACTACGGCGTCACAGGCCGAACAGGGCAGCCTCGGTCTCGACCGGCTGAGCGCCGACGAGTTTACCCGCTTCACCCAGCTCAATGCCGCTTATCGCGAACGCTTCG
>SHVM01000046.1 GCA_009694265.1 Pseudolabrys sp. | reverse complement strand
CAAAGCCGCCGCCGACGGCGCCAATGTGGCGATTGCCGCCAAGACCGTGGAGCCGCATCCCAAGCTCGAAGGCACCATCCACACCGCGGCCAGCGCGATCGAAAAGGCCGGCGGGCACGCGCTGGCGCTGGCCGTCGACGTGCGCGAGGAAGCGGCGGTGAAGGCGGCGCTGGAGCAGACCGCCGCGCGCTTTGGCGGCATCGATATCGTGGTGAATAATGCGAGCGCGATCCAGCTCACACCGGCCGTTGCGACCGACATGCGCCGCTTCGACCTGATGCATCAGATCAATGCGCGCGGCAGTTTCATGGTGTCGAAATACGCCATTCCCTATCTCGCCAAGTCCGCGAACCCGCACATTCTCATGCTGTCGCCGCCGCTCGACATGAAGGAGAAATGGTTCGCGCCCTATACCGCCTATGCGATGGCGAAGTTCGGCATGAGCCTGGTGGTGCTGGGACTGGCCGGCGAATTACGGGCCAAGGGCATCGCGGTCAATGCGCTGTGGCCGCGTACCACCATCGCCACCGCCGCGATTCTGAACTTGCTCGGCGGCGAGGCGATGATGCGCGCCTCGCGCAAGCCGGAGATTCTGGCGGAGGCCGCCTATCGCATCTTCCACAAGCCCAAGAGCTTCACCGGGAACTTCCTGATCGACGACACGTTCCTCGCCTCCGAAGGCGTCACCGACTTCGACCGCTACCGCGCCGATCCGAGCCAGCCGCTGCAGGTGGATTTTTTCGTGCCCGACGACATGCCGCCGCCGCAGGGCGTGAGCTTGAAGGCGAAAGTCTGACAGGGTTGGCGTCCGCGCCCTGGCACGTTAGAACAGATCAATGTCCACCCTGCTCGTTTCCCACCCCGCCTGCCTCAATCATCTAACCCCACCCGGCCATCCCGAGCGGCCGGACCGCCTGCGCGCGGTCGAGGAAGCGCTGGCGGACGAGCGGTTCCAGATTCTGGCGCGCGAGCAGGCGCCGATGGCGCCGCAAGAGATCGTCGCGCTGGTGCACCCGATGGAATACATCGAGGCGATCCGCAACGCTTCCCCGTCCGAAGGCGAAGGCATGGTGCGGCTCGATGCCGACACCTCGATGTCGTCCGGCAGCTTCGAGGCGGCGCTGCGCGGCGCCGGCGGCGCCATGCTGGCGGTGGACGACGTGATGAACCAGAAGGCGGTGAATGCCTTTGTCGCTGTGCGGCCACCCGGCCATCACGCCGAAGTGGCGCGGCCGATGGGCTTCTGCCTGTTCAACAATGCGGCGATCGCAGCACGCTATGCGCAAGATCGCTACGATGTCGAGCGCGCGGCGATTGTCGATTTCGACGTGCATCACGGCAATGGCTCGCAGGACATCTTCTGGGCCGACAAGAGCGTGCTGTATTGCTCGACCCACGAGATGCCGCTTTATCCCGGCACCGGCGCGATCGGCGAACGCGGCGAACACAACACCATCGTCAATGCGCCGCTGCGCGCCGGTGACGGCGGCGACCAGTTCCGCGAAGCCTTCGAGACCGCGATCCTGCCGCGCCTGCGTGAATTCAAGCCGGACATTCTGGTGATCTCGGCCGGCTTCGACGCCCACACCCGCGATCCGCTCGCCAATCTCAATCTGCTGGAAGCCGACTACACCTGGGTGACCAAGAAGCTGATGGACATCGCCAACGACAGCGCGCAGGGGCGCATCGTCTCGCTGCTGGAAGGCGGCTACGATTTGCAAGGGCTGTCGCGTTCGGTCGCGGCTCATGTCACCGCGCTGATGCGCGGGTGATTTTATTTTTTATCTTGCCGTCAGACCGCCATCGATCGGCAGGTCGGCACCGGTGATAAACGCGGCCACGTCCGACAACAGATAGACGCACAGTTCGGCGATTTCGTCGGACTTACCCATGCGGCCGAGCGGAATGTCGCTGCATCAGCTTCTGATGCACCGCCTGCGGATTGCGCGTGCCGTCCGCGACCACGTCCACCATTGGGCCTTCGACGAAGGCCGGGCAGACGGCATTGCAGCGCACCGATGGCTTGTAGCGCGCGCCATTGAGCGCCACCGATTTGGTGAGCAGCGATACGCCGCCCTTCGAGGCATTGTAGGCGGTCAAATTTGAGCTGCCTACCAGACCGAGAACCGATGAGAGATTGACGATCGAGCCGCCCTTTTTGCGCAGCAGCGGAAACGCATATTTGCAGCCGAGGAAAGTGCCGTCGAGATTGACCGACAGCACGCGCCGCCAGGTGGCGAAATCGACTTTCTCGATGCTGCCGACCGCGGCGATGCCGGCGGCATTCACCAGGCCGTCGAGCCGGCCGTGCCGGCGCTCGATGTCGGCGGTCACCCGCTGCCAGTCGGCCTCGGCGGTGACGTCGAGCGCGGCATCGATGCCCTTGCCTGCGGTCAGATCGGTGGCGATCGCCGTGCCGCCGGCGTTTTTGACAGCAGCCACCACGGCGGCGCCGATGGCGCCCGCGGCCCCTGTGACCAAGACCACTTTTTCCTTGAGATCGGCCATCTTCACCCGCTATTCCGACTCGCGTTTCCACGATATCGTCCATAGTCAAACATTCACCGCAAGATGTCACCCATGCAGCCAGTGTGTCTGATCACCGGCGCTTCCGCCGGCATCGGCGCCGCGCTCGCCCGCGTCTTTGCGCAACACGGCCACGCGCTGGCGCTCACCGCCCGGCGCGAGGCACAGCTTGCAACCCTGGCCGATGAAATCGCAGGCAGCGGCCACCCCCGCCCACAGGTGATATCCGCCGATCTGGGGACGCCAAACGGCCCGGCGCTTCTGGCCGAGGCGTTGCGCGCCGCAGGCTGTGAGCCGTCGATCGTGGTCAACAATGCCGGCTTCGGCCTGCTCGGCGAGGCCGCCGATCTCGACCGCGCCCAGCAGCTTGCCATGATCGATCTCAATATAAGGGCGCTCACCGACCTGTCGCTGCGCTGGCTTGAGCCCATCACGCGCCACCGCGGCGGCATTCTCAATGTCGCCTCCATCGCCGGCTTCCTGCCCGGCCCCGGCATGGCGGTCTATCACGCCAGCAAGGCCTATGTGCTCTCGTTCACCGAGGCGATGCATGAGGAGCTTAAAACCGACGGCGTTCGCGTCTGCGCGCTCTGCCCGGGACCGGTCGACACCGAATTTTTCGAACTCGCCGGCCTGCCGGACGACTATTTCCCGGCCTTCCTAAAACGCTCGGCGGAACGGGTGGCGCGCGACGGCTACCAAGGCTTCATGGACGGCCACCGCGTGGTGGTGCCGGGCAAGCCCAATCGCATTATGACCCTGGTGCCGCGGCTATTGCCCCGCGGCCTGATGCTGGCGATGACCGATTGGCGGCGGAAACGGGCTAGCCGCCGAGGTTGACGTAACAATATGCTTATAGCTTGATGCCCTCACAACTCTCGCCGGAAAGCGGATATGGCCGATACCCCCAATACCGACGTGAAGAAAATGCCCTTCGAGCGGGCCATCGAGGAATTGGAATCGATCGTCAAGCGGCTGGAGGAAGGCAAGGTGCCGCTCGAGGAGTCGGTGGCGATCTATGAGCGCGGCGAAGTGCTCAAGAAACGTTGCGAGGAGCTGCTTCGGCAGGCCGAGGCGCGGGTGGAAAAGATCACGCTCGACGCCTCCGGCAAGCCAACCGGCAGCGAACCGCTCGACGTCGATTGAACGCTCCCGTGCAGGTTCGCAAACGGCTCGTCATCTATGTGCAGGGTTACGACCCTCGTGGCCTGGCCGAATATTACCGGATGTTCCGGCGCGAATACCGCCGCGCCTGCGAACTCTACGGGCTGGCCGGAAAAGTCGACCGCGCCGAGAACGATCCAGAGCGCTTCACCACCGCCTGGGATGTGACAACCAACGGCGACGGCTGGCAGGTGGAAACGCACTATTTATTTTTGCGCTGGGAAGATATCGTCCGCCAGGATTTCGCGCGCCCGGTCTGGTGGAAGATCGTGCATCTTTATCGTACGTGGGCCGGGATCGCCTTGTTCAATGGCGTCTTATTCCGGATCCTGAAAGCGTACTGGCGCTTCGGCGTGTTCCTGCTCTATGTGCCGGTGCTCATGACGGTCTGGTTGCTGCTCGGCGCGTTCGTCGGCATACTGTGCATGAAACTGGCCGCCAGTCTCGGCGCGCCGTTGCTAGTGTCGAGTATTGTAGGCGCGGTCACCGGGATCGGCGCCTTCTCCTTCATGCTCAGGTTCACCGAGCCGCAAACCTATCTGCTCTATCTCTGTGACGACGGCATCTCGGCCTGTCAGTTCGCGCACCGCCAGCGGCCGGACTGGGAGGCGCGCATGGAAACTTTTTCGGGCTACGTGGTCGAGGCGGTGCGCACCAGCAACGCCGACGAGACGATCATCGTCGGCCACAGTTCCGGTTCGTTCCTCGCCGTCGACGTGCTCGACCGCGCGCTCGCCCTCGATCCCGCACTCGGCCGGCATGGACCGCACGTACGCCTGCTTACCATCGGCGCCAATTTGCCAATTATCGGTTTCCATGCCCAAGCGCAATGGTTCCGCGACCGGCTGCGGAGGCTTGCGGTCGCGCCCGACATCGATTGGGTTGACTTCCAGTCGCGCAAGGACGTCATGAGTATGTTTCAGTTCGATCCGATCCGCGGACACGGGATCGAGTTGGGCGAAGCACAGCGCAATCCGCTGGTCGTGACGGTGCGGTTCCGCGACATCATCAAGCCGGAGACCTATGCAAGGTTCCGCTGGCGCTTCTTCCGAACCCATTTCCAGTATCTGCTCGCCAATGAGCGGCTGGGGGTGGCCTACGACTACTACCTGATCTGCTGCGGGCCGCTTGACCTGATGACCGCGGCCACCAAACCTGAGCAGGCAATCGCCTCAATGGGCGCAAATAAGCGGCCGGATCTGGACCCTGCTGCCGCGCGCTGAATTGCCCGCACCGGCACATCTGGTGTAAGCCTGCGGGGCTGTATTTGGGGCCTGCGCCAGCTCGCGACCTGCCCCACCGTGGAGTTGTTTTTGTCAAATCCTACCCAAACACCGCTGCTCGACCGCATCCACCTGCCGCGCGATATGAAGAACCTGTCGGCTGAGCAGCTCAAGCAGTTGGCCTCCGAACTGCGCACGGAGACCATCGACGCGGTGGCCAATACCGGCGGCCATCTCGGCGCCGGCCTGGGCGCGGTCGAGCTCACCGTGGCGCTTCATGCGGTGTTTGACACGCCGACCGACAAACTGATCTGGGATGTCGGTCACCAGAGCTATCCGCACAAGATTTTGACTGGACGGCGCGACCGCATCCGCACGCTACGTCAGGGCGGCGGATTGTCCGGCTTCACCAAGCGCGCCGAGAGCGAATACGACCCGTTCGGCGCCGCGCATTCCTCCACCTCGATCTCGGCCGGCCTCGGCATGGCGGTGGCACGCGACCTGAAGGGCGAGAAGAACAACGTCATCTGCGTGATCGGCGACGGCGCCATGTCGGCCGGCATGGCCTATGAGGCGATGAACAATGCCGGCGCGCGCAACGAGCGTCTCATCGTCATCCTCAACGACAACGACATGTCGATCGCGCCGCCGGTCGGCGCCATGTCGGCCTATCTAGCGCGGCTCGGCTCCGGCCGCACCTATCTCAAGCTGCGCGATGTCGGCAAGCAGCTCACCAAGCATCTGCCCAAGAGATGGGATCGCGCCATCACCCGCGCGGTCGAGCACGCGCGCGGCTATGTCATGGGCGGCACGCTGTTCGAAGAACTCGGCTTCTATTATTGCGGGCCGATCGACGGACATAATCTCGATCATCTGCTGCCGATCTTGCGCAACGTGCGCGATGCCGAGATCGGGCCGATCCTGGTGCATGTGGTCACGCAAAAGGGCAAAGGTTATGCGCCGGCGGAAACCTCCGCCGACAAATATCACGGCGTGGTCAAATTCGATGTCGCCACCGGCACACAGACCAAATCCAAGGGCGGCGCGCCGCAATACACCAAGGTGTTCGCCGAGAGCCTGATCAAGGAAGCGCGCAAGGACGACAAGATCGTCGCCATCACCGCGGCTATGCCGGCCGGCACCGGGCTCGATCTGTTCGCGGCAGAGTTTCCCAACCGCTGCTTCGATGTCGGCATTGCCGAGCAGCACGCGGTGACATTCGCCGGCGGTCTGGCGACACAAGGCTTCAAGCCGTTCGCGACCATCTATTCGACTTTCCTGCAACGCGCCTACGATCAGGTGGTGCACGACATCGCGATCCAGCGGCTGCCGGTGCGCTTCGCGATCGATCGCGCCGGCCTCGTTGGCGCCGATGGACCGACCCACGCCGGCGCCTTCGACGTGGCCTATCTCGGCTGCCTGCCCGGTTTCGTGCTGATGGCGGCGGCCGACGAGGCCGAGCTGGTGCACATGGTGGCAACGCAAGTGGCCATCGACGACCGGCCGTCGGCGCTGCGCTATCCGCGCGGCGAAGGTCTCGGCGTGCCGATGCCGGCGGAAGGCAAAGCGCTGGAGATCGGCAAGGGCCGCATTGTGCAGCAGGGCCACAAGGTCGCGCTGCTGTCCTATGGCGGGCGGCTCGGCGAATGCTTGAAAGCGGCCAAGGAACTCGGCGCGCTTGGATTGTCGACCACGGTGGCCGACGCGCGCTTCGCCAAGCCTTTGGATACGGATTTGCTGCTGCGACTGGCGCGCGAGCACGAGGTGCTGGTCACCATCGAGGAAGGCGCGGTCGGCGGCTTCGGCTCGTATGTGTTGCAGGCGCTGGCCGATAGCGGTGTGCTCGATAGCGGGTGCAAAGTGCGCACCATGGTGCTGCCGGATGAGTTTATCGACCAGGATCAGCCCGCCGCGATGTATGCGCGTGCCGGCCTTGACGCCCATGGCATCGTCGCACGCGTGTTCGAGGCGCTGGGCAAGGATGCCGCAGCCGAGACCGTGAAGCTGGCTTAAGGCCGGCCTCATGTCACCGAAAAAAGAACGCATCGATCGACTGCTGGTCGAGCGCGGCTTGTTCGAAAGCCGCGCCAAGGCGCAGGCCGCGATCGAGGCAGGCCTGGTGATCGCCGACGATGCCCCGGTGCGTAAGGCGTCGGAGGAGATCGCCGTAGACGCGAGGCTGCAGGCGAGCGCCGCGCATCCTTATGTCTCGCGTGGCGGTGTGAAGCTGGCAGCGGCGCTCGATCACTTTAGCTTCGATCCGAAGGGCCGGGTCTGCCTCGATGTCGGCGCTTCCACTGGCGGGTTCACGCAGGTGCTGCTGGAACGCGGCGCCGCTCATGTCTATGCGGTCGATGTCGGGCGCGGGCAACTACACCACAGCCTGTGCGCAAGGCCCGAGGTCATTTCCCTGGAGGAGACCGATATCCGAAAGCTCTCCCCGTCCCTGCTCAGCGAGCAGCCCGATCTGGTCGTCGTCGATGTCAGCTTCACTTCTCTCAAGCTGGTGCTACCGGCAGCGCTGGCGTTAGCGAAATTTCCCGCCCAGCTCGTTGCGCTGATCAAGCCGCAATTCGAGGCCGGCCGCGCCGCGCTGAAAAGAGGCATCGTGCGCGACACCGCGGTGCAGGCCGCCGCTTGCGCGGACATCGCCGCGTTCGTTGCGGCGCGTGGCTGGCGCATTTCCGGCACAATCTCGTCGCCGATTACCGGCGGCGACGGCAATGCCGAATTCCTGCTCGGCGCCGCGCATGACTGAGCAGCTCACCATCGCCCGCCTCGGCCATCGCGGCGACGGCATCGCCGATACAAATGTGGGGCCGGTCTTTGTGGCCTACACGCTGCCGGGCGAAGTGGTCACGGTCGAGGCGATTGCAGGCCATCCCGACCGGCGGCATCTGCTGCATGTCGATAAGCTGAGCTTTGAGCGCGCCACGCCGGTCTGCAAGCATTTTGGACAATGCGGCGGCTGCGCCATGCAGCACTGGTCGCTAGCGGAATATCACATCTGGAAACGCGTGCTGGTGGTCGAGGCACTCGCCCACGCCAACTTAATTGCGCCGGTCGAGCCGCTGGTCGACGCCCATGGGCAGGGCCGCCGGCGCGC
Organism: Pseudolabrys sp.; assembly: GCA_009694265.1. Lineage (GTDB taxonomy): Bacteria > Pseudomonadota > Alphaproteobacteria > Rhizobiales > Xanthobacteraceae > Pseudolabrys. Next base: position 12,352 of record SHVM01000046.1, on the reverse strand, counting down.
GACCCTGCATGCGCGGCGCGGCACGCATGACGTGCTGGAAATAGGCTTCAGCGCGCCGCGCGCGCACCACATCGTCGCCATCGACCGCTGTCCTATTTTAGCTCCCGGCCTCGCCGGCGCGATCGAAGCCGCCTGGGCCATCGCCGAAATTATCAAACCCGCGAAGAAGCCGCTCGACATCCAGGCGACCGCGACCGATTCCGGAATCGATATGGACGTGCGCGGCTCCGGCCCGCTGTCGTCGCAGCGCACGACGGTACTTGCCGGCATAGCGGCGAAGCACAATCTGGCGCGACTCACGCGCCACGGCGAATTGGTGGCGCAGGGGGCGCAACCGCTGTTGAAAATAGGCCTCGCCCATGTGGCGCTGCCGCCGGCTGCGTTCCTGCAAGCCACCGCGGAAGGCGAAGCCGCGCTGGCGCGGCTGGTGATCGGGCATGTCGGTGCGGCCAAGCGCGTCGCCGACTTGTTTGCCGGCATCGGCACCTTCGCGCTCAGATTGGCCGAGCGCGCGCGTGTGACTGCCGCCGACAACGAAGCCAGCGCCATCAAAGCACTGGAGCGCGCGGCAGCGACAACCTCCGGTTTGAAGCCGGTGGAGGCGCAGACGCGCGACCTATTCCGCCGCCCATTTATGGCTGCGGAACTCATTGGTTTTGACGCCGTGGTGTTCGATCCGCCGCGCCAGGGCGCCGAGGCGCAAGCGCGCGAATTGGCCAAGAGCAAAGTGGCGACCGTGGTAGCCGTGTCGTGCGATGCGGCAACATTCGCGCGCGACGCGCGCATTCTGATCGATGGCGGCTACAAGCTCAGTCTCGTTACGCCGGTCGATCAGTTCCGCTATTCGGCCCATGTCGAGCTGGTGGCAAAGTTCGAGCGATAAAAACGACTGAAAATTCTACCCGCCGCCGCCCCAGCGCTCCTGCCAAAGCCGCTCGCCAATGGCGCATGATACGCGCGGCTTGTCGGCGCTTGCCGGAATGACGCGCGGCTCCGGCTGGCGGCCGGCGATTTCCAGCACCAGCTTAGTGCGCGTGGCCTCGATGAATTTCTCGCGCTCGCGGATCGGCACCACGAAGGCACCGGCGCCGCCGATTACACAATCCTCGTAATAGATATCGAGCGCATCAATATCCATATTGCCGAAATTGCCGCGCTTGAGCATGATCGGCAAGCCGTTGATGGTGATGCCGGCGGCGAGCACCTCATCGCGCATCAGCGCCACCAGCGGTCCGTCATTGTTGGCGCCGTCGCCGGATACGTCAATCACGCGGCGCAGCCCGCGATAGCCGCTATTGTCGAACAAGGGCTTGGCAAAACGCAACGCGCCGGAAATCGAGGTGCGCGAGGCGCGCTGATAGGGCGCGCGCGAGATCTCGGCGGCGACCGCGTCGGCCGCTTCCGGGCCGTCGATCAGCCGCCAGGGCATTACGATTTTCTGGGTGTGCTGGCCGGCCCATTCGAAATAAGTGACGGCGATCTTGCCATTGGCGCCCTGGCGCAATGCGTTCAGAAATTCGCGCGAGGTCAGCGCCAGGACATAGCCCTCGCGCTGCAGCGCCTGCTCGTCCGGGTCCATCGAATAGGAAATGTCGACCGCGATCACCAGTTCGATATCGACCGGGATGGCGCCGGGGCTCTTGTCGGCAAAACGCAGTTGGGCCGGCGCGGCGAGCGCCGCCACCGCAAATGCGCCGGCAATGACCACACCAGCCGCGGCCCAAAAAAGACGACGTCGCCCCATGCCGCTCTCCCGTACCGAGAGGAATGGTGGCACGCGGCCAAGACGAAAAGAAGACCAAAAGTTACTGTCGGCTCAGCTTTCCAGAGGTTCGGTGCCGACGATCTCAATACCGAAGCCGCCAAGGCCGACATAAGTGCGCTTGCTGGAAGCGAGCAGCCGGATCGAGGAAATCCCGAGGTCTTTGAGGATCTGCGCGCCCAGGCCGATCTCGCGCCATTGCCGCGAGCGCACGGCGTCGGTGCCGGTATCGCTCTCATGCGGGATTTCCGCCACCGGCACACCGGCGGTGCCGTCGCGCAGATACACGATGACGCCGCGGCCTTCCGCTTTGAAGCGCGCGAGCGCGGCACGGATCGATTGGGCGCCGCCGAACACGTCGCCGATCACGTCGGCGCGATGCAGCCGCGCCGGTACGTTCTTGCCGTCGCCGATGTCACCATAGACGAAGGCCATGTGGTGCACGCGATCGAATGGCGTGATGTAGGCATAGCCGTTGAGCGTGCCGATGTCCGACGCAAGCTGGAATTCGGCCACCCGCTCGACCAGCTTGTCGCGGTTTTGCCGATAAGAAATCAGCTCGGCGATCGACACTTGCGTGAGCTTGTGCTTGCCGGCAAAGGCGGCGACCTCCGGCCCGCGCATCACTGAACCATTGTCGTTCATCAGCTCGGACAGCACGCCGACCGGCGGCAGCCCGGCGAGACGGCAGAGATCAACGCAGGCTTCCGTGTGACCGGAACGCATCAACACGCCGCCTTCGCGCGCGACCAGCGGAAATACGTGGCCCGGGCGCACGAAATCGTTCGCGCCGCTGTTGTCGTTGGCGAGCGCGCGCACGGTGTTGCAGCGCTCCTCGGCCGAAATGCCGGTGGACAACCCATGGCGCACATCGACCGTGACGGTGAAGGCGGTGCCGAGCGGCGCGTCGTTTTCCGCCACCATTGGGTCGAGATGCAGGCGGCGCGCGAGCTCGACACCGAGCGGCGCGCAGACGATGCCCGAGGTATTGCGGATAATGAACGCCATCTTTTCCGGCGTGCAGAGTGAAGCGGCGACGAACAGGTCGCCCTCGTTCTCGCGGTCGTCGTCATCGGTGACGGCCACGATCTCGCCCTTGGCGAAAGCCTTGATGGCCGCTTCGACTCTGTTGTGGCTATCGGGCACGGATGGACCTCGAACGCAGCATCAGGCGAGCGGCTTGAACGGCCACTCCGCCCCCTCGCCCATTTGGCCGCGATGCATGAGATAGTGATCGGCCAGCACGCATGCCACCATGGCCTCGCCAATCGGCACCGCGCGGATACCGACGCAAGGATCGTGGCGGCCCTTGGTCGACACTTCCGTTTCGTGGCCATATCTGTCGACGGTCTTGCGGGGCGTGAGGATCGACGAGGTCGGCTTGACCGCGAAACGCGCGACGATCGCCTGCCCGCTCGATATGCCGCCGAGAATGCCGCCGGCATGGTTCGACAGAAACACCGGCTTACCGTCGTTTCCCATTCGCATCTCGTCGGCATTGTCCTCGCCGCTCAGCGCAGCGGTGGCAAAACCATCGCCAATCTCCACGCCCTTGACCGCATTGATGCCCATGAGCGCGGAGGCCAGATCGCCGTCGAGCTTGGCATAGACCGGCGCGCCGAGACCGGCCGGCACGCCTTCCGCCACGACTTCGATCACGGCGCCAGCCGAGGAACCGGAATTGCGCACGCCGTCGAGATACGCCTCGAAAAACTTGGCCTGTTTGGCGTCAGGGCAGAAGAACGGATTTTTGTCGACCTCGTTCCAGTCCCAGCGCGCGCGATCGATCTTGTGCGGACCCATTTGCACCAGCGCGGCGCGCACGGAGAGGCCCGGCACAATTTTGCGCGCGACAGCACCTGCCGCGACCCGCGCCGCGGTCTCGCGCGCCGAGGCGCGCCCGCCGCCGCGATAATCGTGGATGCCGTATTTGACGTCATAGGTGTAGCCGGCGTGGCCGGGGCGGTACTTGTCCTTGATCTCGGAATAGTCCTTCGAGCGCTGATCGACATTCTCGATCAGCAGCATGATCGGCGTGCCGGTGGTCACCTGTTTGCCGCTGGCCTCGTCGGTGAACACGCCGGACATGATCTTCACCGCGTCCGGTTCCTGCCGCTGGGTGGTGAAACGCGACTGTCCGGGCCGCCGTTTGTCGAGATGAAGCTGGATATCGGCTTGCGTGAGCGGAATCCGCGGCGGGCAGCCGTCGACCACGCAGCCGATCGCCGCCCCGTGGCTTTCGCCGAAGCTGGTGAACCGGAAAAGGTGGCCGAACGTATTGAACGACATAGGACTTCCGCTGTTGCGAGGTTTGGTAGCCCGCGCCCCCGTGGCGGTCAAATAAGCGGCGCGGCGGCGCGAATTCGCATGCGCGTCGCGTCACAAAGCCGCCGCGGAACGCTTCATCGCGCCCGCCCGTTGAACCGGCATCCAGTTCGCTGAACATTGATTAATGCGAAGCTGAATAACTGTTAAGCTACGGAAATATAAGAGTTTTTCTCACATTTCATTTGCAGACCGAGGCCGGAAGCGGTATTAAAAAAATGTGATGGTAAGGGGGGGGGGCGAAAGGCCGGACGACCGAGACCCCAAGCCAGACAGAAATCAACTGTCAGCCCCTGCCACACGGAACGACCCAAAAAGGACATCCACCATGCGCAACTTCACTGCAATCATTGCCGCGCTCGGCTTTCTCGCCGCGACGAGCTTGCCCACGATCGCTGCCCCCACTTCAAATACCGAACAGCTGTCGGCCGCCAGCCACGTGAAGGCGAAGAAGCCGACGAAGGCCGCCTGCAAGAAAAATCCGAAGCTTGAGGGCTGCGCGCCGATGAAGAAGCCTGCGGGCAAGAAGTAATTCATCAACGGATCGCGGACATCCGCAATCCAAAGACGGCCGGACATTGTGTCCGGCCGTTTTGTTTTTAGCGGTCGTGGCGTGAATTGTTTACCGCCGGCGTCAAACTCAAATGCCCGTTCTGTGGCCGCGCAGCCGGCACTCAATGTGTGTGACGATGATGCATATCGGGAACGTGCGGATGCGTGTGTGTCAGCCGGTCATGTTCATGGCGATGGGTATGCGGCTCGCCCGGCGGGTCGTCCGGGCCATGCGCATGCCGATGGTGCTCGTCATGACGATGGGCATGAGCATGCGCCATAGGTTCATGGGTGTGGACATGCTCGTGGCGCTCGGTCAGATGCAGCCACACACCGAAAGCCATTAGCCCGCCCGCCGCGACAAGTTGCACGGTGACCGGCTCGGCAAACATGCCAACCGCCGCCAGTGTGCCGAGAAACGGCGCCGTTGAAAAATAGGCGCCGGTCCGCGCGGCGCCGAGATCGCGCAAGGCGACGACGAACAAGACCAGGCTGACGCCATAACCGAAGAAACCAACGACACCGGCGGTGAGTGCGGCCGTCAAGTTCGGCAATTGCCCGCCAGCCCACAGGCCAATCAGGAGATTGATGGGGCCGGCGACCAGGCCCTTGATTTCCACGATCTGCAAGGGATCGGCGAGAGACACTTTGCGTGTGAAATTGTTGTCGAGCCCCCACGCGATGCAGGCGCCAATGATGGCCAGCGGCCCAAGGATGCCCGCGAATGTGAGCTGCTCCGGCCAGGACAGCACCGCCGCACCGGCAACGAGACAAAGCATTCCGATGGCGATGCGCCGGTCGAAATTCTCGTGGAAAATAAACCAGGCCAGCAGCGCGGTCGCCGCGCTTTCCAGCGTCAAAAGCAAAGACGCCGTGGACGCATCGATGCGCGCAAGTCCGAACATGAGCAGCACCGGCCCTACGATCCCGCCTGCTATGACGGCGGCGACGAGCCACGGCATTTCAGCCACGGTCAGTGCTGCCTCGCGCGACTTGCCGCCAACGGTACCGCGCAAGGCCCGCCGCAATATGGCGACGCCCGTGCCGGCCCCGAGATAAAGCAGCCCGGCGAGCAGCGCGGGAGAAATCGAATCCAGCAAGACTTTGGCCGCGGGTGTCGACAGGCCGAATAAGGCCGCCGAAATCAAGGCGTAGAGAACAGCGCGCCGGTTCATCGCGGTAATCCCGCATGGCAATAGGGTGGCACGGCGGGATTCACGGCCGCGCAAACGTCATAGACGCCCAAAAGCTTGTCCAGTCGGCCTTCTCACGCGGCGAGGGCGGCAGCATGTGAACCGCATTAAGCAGCCAAGGCCCGGCGGTCGGCAAGGCGATCCGCGCCCGGCCCTCGGCATCGGTGCGCACGCGCTGCCGGTTAATAGTATCCGTTTTACTGAAGGCGGTTATCTGCACCCCTTCGATCGGCTTGCCGTTGAACAGCAAGCGCACCGGCAGCATTTCACCGGCGCCGAGCTGGTATGGGTTGCGCTCGGCGACGAGTTCAAGCGGCATGCCGGTTGGACGATCCTCGCCGCCAGCGCCGCCGACACTCATCAGCAATTTGGCGCAGCGCGAGTAAATCTCCTTGATCCCTGTCATCGGCTTGCCCTGCTGGCGATGCAACGGCGCAATATGCTGCAAGCCTTCGAGCGCGAGATAGCTTTCGAATTTTTCCCAGGTCTCGAAGGTCAGCGGCTCCGCGGTGCTGTAGTGGGCGAAAATCGCCAGACCGGCCTGGGGGAACTTCATCGTCACGGCGGGGTCGTCGCCATCGACGCCTTTTACCGGCTTCTCGCCGCTCGCATCGACGACAACGAAGCGTTTGAATTCTCCGCGTATAAAAGGAAAAGAGTCGCCCTTGAAATTCTGCCCAATACGAATGCTGATGGGGACGCTCGCGCCGATCTTTGGCGTGAAGTCGGCCGGCTCAAGCCAAAATTCGTGCGCCAGGGCCGGATGCGCGGTGGCGCAAAGCATCATGACGGCCAGTGCAGAAAAGAAACGTCGTGTGGCGGTCAAAATCACGGCGGCCTCATTGGCGCGAGACAATCCCTGCGCTATGCAAGCGCACGCCAATGTCGCGTGGAAATCAAAATATTCGGAATCAGAGTTCATGCTTTCAAAACTGTTCGCCCGCATCGCACTGCCGTTACTCGCTGCCTTGGCCGCCACCGCCGCGACGGCTCACGAAATTCGTCCCGCGATCGTCACCGCCACTTTCACGGCGGATGGACGATACGAGATAGCCATTGTCGCCAATATGGAGGCACTGCTCGTCGGCATCAGTCCGATTCACAGCGATACCAACGAGTCGCCGAGCGCCATGCAATATAATCAGTTCCGCGCGCTGTCAGCCGCCGATCTACAGGCACGCATCTCGGCCTTCGCACCGCGATGGCTGGAGGGCATTCGCGTCGAATTCAACGGCGCGCGGGTACGTCCAGAGCTTGTCTCGATCGATGTACCGCCCGCCGGCGAGCTGGCGCTCGCGCGTATCAGCACAGTGCATTTCAAAGGAGTAATTCCGGCAGGCGCCGGCACATTTAAGTGGCGTTACGCGGCAGAATACGGCTCCAATGTGCTGCGCGTCAAGCGCGCCGGTGACGAGGAATTCGGCACCAGCTGGCTTAAGGATGGCGCCGCGAGCGAAACGATACCGCTGACCGGCGCGGCCGTAAAAAACACCGCTGAGCTGTTTTTTGAATATCTCACCCTTGGATTTACCCATATCGTGCCCTACGGGCTCGATCATATTCTGTTCGTGCTCGGCCTTTATCTGCTCAGCAGCCATATCAGGCCGCTATTGATCCAGGTTACCGCCTTTACGGTCGCGCACTCGATCACATTGGGACTCGGTCTATACGGCATCATTTCCGTATCGCCGGCGATCGTCGAGCCGCTGATCGCGGCCTCGATTGCGTATGTCGCGATCGAAAATCTGATCACCGCGAAGCTGCATGTATGGCGGCCGTTCGTCGTCTTCGGCTTCGGCTTGCTGCACGGGCTAGGATTCGCCGGCGTGCTGCATGAGATCGGCCTGCCGCGCGCGGACTATGTCACCGGCCTGGTGGCCTTCAACATCGGCGTCGAGTTTGGCCAGCTCACCGTCATTTCGGTGGCATTCGCCGTCACCGGATTGTGGTTTCGCGCCAGGCCATGGTACCGCGCCCGCATCGTACAGCCCGCTTCGATTATGATCGCAATCGTCGGGCTGTACTGGACGGTGGAGCGTGTGATTACCGGCTAGTTTTACTCAAGCATAACGCGTGAGCTGCCCGCCCTTGAAAACGTAAACCACGCCTTGCGCGATATCGACGAGCGGGGCGGCCGCAGGCTTGGCAATGCCGAGATGGGCGATCAGCCCGCGCGCGGTGCCGCCATGCGCGATTGCCACCGTGTCGCGCGTCAGGCCTTCGTACCATTCAGCGATGCGCGCCGACACCATCTGGTAGCTTTCCCCGCCGGGGGGAAGGAAATGCCATTTGTCATGTTCGCGCTGGGCGATGCGCTGCGGGTCGCGCATGTGCAATTGCGCAATCGTGAACCCCTCCCATTCGCCGAAAGCGATTTCCGCAAGCCGCGGCTCGATCCGGTAGCCTTCGGCCGGCAGTCCGAGCGCGGGCCTTGACAATTCCATGGTCTGGCAAGCGCGCTGAAGCGGGCTCGATACATAGTCGAGACCGGCCGGATCGAGCCGATCGCGGGCAAACAGGTCACGCAGGATCTCGCCGCAATGGGCGGCCTGCGTTCGGCCGCGCTCATTGAGTGGAATATCGCGGCGGCCTTGCAGACGGCCGGCGACGTTCCAGTCGGTTTCTCCGTGACGGATGTAATATACTGTCGGCCGCGGCTTTGCCGATGCGGCCATGGGCTAGTCTTCTACTTTACCTACCGTGAAATCCGGCGCGTCGGGATGCTTGATGCCGACGATGTGATAGCCGGCGTCGACATGCGCGATTTCGCCGGTCACGCCGCTCGACAAGTCAGAGAGGAAAAACACGCCGGCCTTGCCGACATCGTCCAAGGTCACGTTACGGCGCAACGGCGTGTTGTATTCATTCCATTTCAGAATGTAGCGGAAATCCCCGATGCCGGAGGCAGCCAGCGTCTTGATCGGTCCCGCCGAAATCGCGTTGACGCGGATGTTCTTGACGCCGAGATCGGCGGCGAGATAGCGCACCGAGGATTCCAGCGCGGCTTTGGCCAGCCCCATCACGTTGTAATGCGGCATCCATTTCTCGGCGCCGTAATAGGTCAGCGTGAGCAGCGAGCCGCCATTGGTCATAAGCTTTTCGGCGCGCTGGGCGATGGCGGTGAACGAATAGCAGCTCACCTGCATGGTCTTGGTGAAATTGTCTTCGGTGGTGTCGACGTAGCGGCCGTCGAGCTGGTCCTTGTCCGAAAAGGCGATGGCGTGCAGCAGGAAATCGAGCGAGCCCCAGGCCGATTTCACGGCGGAAAACACCGCGTCCATGGAGGCCGGATCAGTGACGTCGCAATGGCCGACCACAATCCCGTCGACCTCCTCGGCCAGCGGTTCGACCCGCTTCTTGAGCGCGTCGCCCTGGTAGGTGAAGGCGAGGTCGGCGCCATGGTCGCGGCAGGCGCGCGCGATGCCCCAGGCGATCGAGCGGTTGTTGGCCACGCCCATAATCAGCCCGCGCTTGCCGCGCATCATGCTTGAGATTTCGGCCATTAACGTTCCTGCCCTGCCGGTCAAGGCCGGCCGACCCCGTATGGCATAGGGTCATGGGGCCATCAAGCAACGCGGCCGGCTCAGTGGCTATCTTCGTTAAATCAATTCGTTTCCGGGAATATGATCGGGATTGAGGGGTTTTCCTCGTAGTTGGCGACACCGAACGACGTTCGCCGGTGGGCGCGGATACCGCTACATTCGTTTGGCGTTGCCTGCGTGCGGTTCGATCAAGGAGGGCCGGGTTGGCCACGTTTCAGAAGAACGTTGAGGCGACGATCCCGGCGTTGCGGCGCTATGCCCGTGCGCTGACCAGGGATTCCGACATCGCCGACGATCTGGTGCAGGACACGCTGTGCGGGCGCTGCGCTCGGAGCATCTGTTCCACGGCGAAGAAGTGCGCAGCTGGCTTACACGATCCTCACCAATCTCAACCGCAACCGGCTGCGCTCGCTGGCGCGGCGGCCGGCGATGTCGTCGATCGAGGAGAACGACGCGCCGGATATGGCAGGGCCGGAAGCTGGCGGCCGCGACATCGAACGCGCGCTCGCCATGCTGGTGGAGGATCAGCGCAATGCCTTGCTGCTGGTGGTACTGGAAGGCCCCAGCTACCGCGAAGTCGCGGAAGTGCAAGGCGTGCCGATTGGAACCGTAATGTCGCGTTTGGCGCGTGCGCGCGTGCAAATCAAAAATTATCTCGACGGCGGGCGCCCGGCGCTACGCCGCGTCAAATAAGAGAGAAGGTAATCCCATGACGACTAACGATTCGCCCGTGACCGAGGAAGAGCTGCACACGTATGTCGACGGCGAATTGCCGGCCGACCGCACGCAGGCCGTTGCCGCCTAGCTTACCGCTTATCCCGAACAGGCCGCGCTGGTCGCCGCCTGGCGGGCGCAGGCCGACAGCATTCGCGCGCGCTATGGCGCCGTCGCAAGCGAACCGGTGCCGGAACGGCTCAAGCTCGACCAAGTGATGAAACTCGGCCGCTCAAGCGGCCGCTCTTGGGCCACGATCGCCGCCGCCGCCGTCATCGCATTCACCATCGGCGGCACCGCCGGCTGGATGGCGCACGGTGCTTCGGCCGCGGGCCCGACCGGCTTTGACACGTTTACTGCCGACGCGCTCGATGCCTACAAGCTCTACGTGGTCGAGGTGCGCCATCCGGTCGAAGTGCCGGGCAGTGAACGCGCGCACTTGACGCAATGGCTGTCGAAGCGGATCGGCTCCGAGCTGCGCGTTCCCGACCTGCAATCGCTCGGGTTGAAGCTTGTCGGCGGCCGGCTGCTGCCGGGCGCGACCGGGGCCGCGGCCTTCTACATGTATGAAGGCGCCTCGGGCGAGCGTTTCACGATCTATTGCGCCAAGGCGGCCGAACAGGCGACCGCGCTCCACTTCAAGGGCGGCGATAACATTGCCGCGTTCTATTGGGTAGACGACAAGATCGCCTATGTGGTGAGCGGGCCGGCCGATCGCGAGCGGCTCGAGAAGGTCACCAAGTCGGCCTATGAGCAGATCGACAAGACCGGCGGCAAGAAGTCGTAAGCCGACGTTGGCTTTATTCGAGATCCTCGCGTGGATCGTAGGGCTTCTGCTCGCGCCACTTGCGCATCAGTTCCTTGAGCTCGTCGTCGGCGCGCTCGGGCAGCACGATGCGCACGGTGGCGAGCAGATCGCCGGTGGCGGCCTTGGCTTTGAGCCCTTTGCCCTTGAGACGGAAGGTGCGGCCGGAATCGGTGCCTGAGGGAATAGCCAGTTCCACCGCGCCATCGAGCGTCGGCACCCGCACCTTAGCCCCGAGCACCGCTTCATAAAGCGTGATGGGAAGATCGAGCCGCAAGTCGGCGCCATCCGGCGTGAACACCGGATGCGGCGCGACATTGACGGTGATCAGCGCGTCGCCGGCTTTGCCGGCAGCGCTTGGCCAGCCCTGGCCTTTGAGGCGGATCGCCTGGCCGCTCGCGATCCCCGCCGGGATTTTCACCTCGATGTCCTTGCCGGTCGGCAAGTGCACGCGGGTCTTGGTGCCTTTGGCCGCCTCGGCCAGCGTGATGGTGAGGCTGGCCTGCAAATCCTGGCCAGCGCCGGCCGCGCCGAATTCTTCCGGCTCGAATTGCGCGCGCGCACCGCCGCGCGCCGCATTGCCAAACATGCCGCGCAAAATGTCTTCGAATCCGCCGCCACCTTGAAACCCGCCGCCGCCCCGGCGCTGGAAGCCGTCGGGACCGAAGTTGAAGCTTTCGAAATGGCTCGCGCCCGGACCGAAACCGCCGCGCGGCTGCGCGCCATGACCTTTGAAACCTTGAAAGCGCGGCTTGCCCTCGGCGTCGATTTCGCCGCGGTCGAAGGCTTTGCGCTTATTGTCGTCGCCAGCAATCTCATAAGCGGCGTTAAGCTCGGCAAAGCGCGAGGCCGCCTTGGGATCGTGCTTGTTGGCGTCGGGATGCAGCTTCTTGGCCATGCGCCGATAGGCGCTCTTGATCTCGGCCTCGGTCGCACCCTTGGAAACCCCCAAAATTTCGTAGGGGTCGCGCATCCGTGCCATCTCCGTGAAAAATCCCGCCGGTAGGAGCCGGCTGCCCGAGGCTCAATCTGGGGTTTGCGCGGCCCGGATGCAACGCGCCTTCGCCCCGCGGGCTACGGCGCGCAGGCGCTCACCGTTCAGGACCGCTTCCAGGGCTTCATCGTGCGCACTTCCCAGACGCCCTTTGGCTGCTTGCAGGCTTCGCCCTGCAGCCAGGCTTGCGAACTGCCCTGCACATAGCTCGCCAGGAAATCGCGGCAGGTGTGACCGTCCTGAGTATAGGCGGATGCAATCGGGGTGACCGTGCCGCGCGCGCCGGAGCGCGGATTTTCCCACGGCACGCTGGCGTCATTGCTGGGGCGGCTGAGCACCTCGCTGACGGCGGCCCGCGTGTAGACGAGATCGGGCTCGGGCGGCAATTCACTGACCTGCTTGGCGCCGGGCGCCGGTGTGATCGATCCGATCGTTTCGGACTTGTCGCCGCCGCCGAACATCATG
>SHVM01000045.1 GCA_009694265.1 Pseudolabrys sp. | reverse complement strand
GTTGCGTTCCGGCATCTGGCGAAGCGCCGCCGCCGCGCGCGGCGACAACAGGCGGAAGTCGCCGGCGTCTTCCGGAATCTTGTGGCGCGCGCGCCAGTTGATCAGCGCGTAAAACCATTTGACGCCGGCGCGCCGCAGAAAGGGCTCGTTCTCGCGATGCGCCTTGGCGGTGTAGACCACGTCGTAATCTTCATCGAGCCAGCGCGCCACCAGCGTCTCGATCAGGTTCGGGGAATGCTGGCCGTCGCCGTCCATGAACAGGATGGCGCCGAGCCGGGCATGGTCGAGGCCGGCGAGCAAGGCCGCCTCCTTGCCGAAATTGCGCGACAGCGTGACCACCTGGACATCGAGCGGGATGGCCGGCAGCGATCTGGCGATGCGGCTGGTATCGTCGCTGCTGCCGTCGTCCACATAGACGGCTTCGACGCTCAACCCGCGTTTGACCTTCAAATATCGCGCGGCCTCGGCAATGCGCTGGTGCAGCTGGGCCAAGCCCTTGGCCTCGTTGAACAGCGGAATCACGATCGACAATCCGGGCGTGGTCCGCGACGCTGCCGCGCGGGCGCCTGCTTTGCTCGGTTTGGTCGCCATTCTCGTTAACCTGCCGCTTTCTGTCGCTGCGCGATTTATACTGCACTGGCGCGGCCCTGTCGCGCCCGTCTCAAAATGCTATTAAAGCACAATGATTCCGGCGCCCCTGCAAAACATCCTCGACCGTCTCAGTGTGGCCTGGCATGAGCGCGCCATCGCGCTCAAGGCGGTCAGCTTCGCCTTTGTCGGCGTCGTCAATACGCTGATCGATTTCAGCATTTTTTGGATCGCGGCGGCCTATCTCAACTGGCCCATTGTTCCGGCCAACGTGTTCGCCTGGCTGGTGGCGGTGTCGTTTTCCTATGCGATGAATTCCTTCACCACCTTTGGCCCGGAATCGGGCCGCATTCTGCGCTGGCGCGATTACGGCACCTTCATCGCCTCCGGCGTGGCCGGCATGATGGCGAGCACGGCGACGCTGTTTGCCTTGTCCTATGTCTTGCCGGTGCTGGCGGCCAAGCTCATCTCGATCCTGGTGAGCTTCGTGGTCAACTTCTCGCTCTCGCATTTCGTGGTGTTCAGGAAGCGCGCATAATTTTTTCCGTCATTCCGGGGCGCGAGCCATAAGCGCGTTTACACGCGTCTTCGACGCGCTATGGCGAACGAATCCGGAATCCTGAAACAGCTTCAGAGATTGCATATGGATTCCTGGTCCGGCGCTAACGCGCCGTCCCGGAATGACGAGAAGAGGCTACAACCCCGCCTCGAGCTTGGCGTAGAGCGGATTGTCCTTCGAGAACACCGTGTCGAGGTCGGCCACCGCCACCGCCTCGGCGCCGTTGTCGCGCAAGTAACTGGTGAGCGCGTAGACCTGCTCGGGCAGGCAGTGCAGCGTGAGCATGCCCGACGAGGTCGGCCCGCCGAACGGCGTGTCAGCGCCGAATTTCTGCCGGACGTTCTCCACCAGCCGCGCATCGCAATTGGCAAAGCGCGCACGCACCTCGCGAAACGCCCGTGCGCGCGCCTGGGCGGCGATGCGGTCGAGAATGACGCGCGCGGTCTCGCGGGTGCTGGCATCCCAAGTGGCGCCGCGCGCGGCCACCAGATTGGCTTGCGAGCGCAGAATGATGCCGTCGTCCACGACTTTCAGCCCATTGGCGGCGAGCGTTGAGCCGGTGGTGGTGATGTCGACGATCAGCTCGGCGCTGCCGGCGGCGGGCGCGCCTTCGGTCGCGCCCGAGCTCTCGACGATGCGATAGTCGATGACGCCCTGGGCGGAGAAGAAATCGCGCGTCAGGTTGATGTATTTCGTCGCCACCCGCATCCGGCGGCCATGGGTGTGGCGAAACGCGGTGGCGACATCGTCGATGTCGGCCATGGTGCGCACGTCGATCCAGGCCTGCGGTACCGCCACCACGACGGTGGCAAAGCCGAAGCCAAGCCCCTCGATCAGCACCACGCGCTTATCGGCGTCCGCAATCATTTCGCGCACCAGGTCCTCGCCGGTGACGCCGAGATGCACAGCTCCGGCCGCGAGCTGGGCGGTGATTTCACCGGCCGATAGATAGGCGACTTCGATGCCGTCCAGCCCCGCGATGGCGCCGCGATAGTCGCGCGCGCCGCGCGGCTTGACCAAGGCCAGCCCTGAGCGCGCGAAGAAGGCCTCGGCATTTTCCTGCAGCCGGCCCTTGGCCGGCACAGCGAGCACTAGCGGCGCACTCATGACGCGCCCCCCGCAACATTGTAGGCCGCCAGCCGCTCGATCCACACCGCAAAGCCAACTGCCGGCGTGGCTTGCGTGCTGCCGAGCCGCGCGAGCAGCCCGTCATAACGCCCGCCGGCCACCAACGGATCGCCGGTGCGTGCCGGATCGGTGAGTTCGAACACGAAGCCGGTGTAATAGTCGAAACCGCGCCCGAAGCCGGTGGAGAAGCGCACGCGCTTCAAGTCGATGCCGCGCGCGGCCAGGAATCCATTGCGGCTTTCGAACAAATCGAGCGCGGGCGTCAGCGCGTCCGCCATATTGGCGTCAAGGCTAAGCGCGCGCAGCTCGGCGGCGGCTTCATCCGGGTCGCCGGCAATCGCCAGGAAACGTTCGATCAGCGCGCGCACTTCGCGCGGCAGTTTGGCGCTGACGCCGAGCGCGGATTGTTCGAGGAAACGCTCCGCGATCTCGGCCACCGAACGTCCGCCGACCGCGTTGATGCCGGCTATCGACAATAAATCAGTGACCAGTGCGTGCGCGCCCTTCGGGTTGGCGCCGGCCAGCGCAGCCAGCACGCCCTGATATTCCGGCCGCGCATTATTGCCGCCAAGCACCAGGCGGTCGAGGTCCTGCGCCAGATTGCTCTTGCGGTTGAAATCCTTGATCAGCCGCCGCTTCCAGGCCGGCGGCAAATCGAGCCCGGCGATTAGGCTTGCGAACAGCGCGACATCGCCGGTGCGAATGTCCGGCGCGGCCAGGCCGTAACCGGCGGTGGCTTCCAGCCCGAGCGAGAGCATCTCGGCATCGGCCGCCGCCTTGTCGGGACGGCCGAAGGATTCGATGCCGGCTTGCAGGAACTCGGCCTGCTGGTCGGTGCGATGACGGAAAACCGGCCCGAGATAGCAAAAGCCGGCGGCTTTGCCGGCCGCGGGCGAGGCGAGATAGTCGCGCGACACCGGAATCGTGAGGTCGGGACGCAGGCAGAATTCGCCGCCGCCGGGCGCCGTGGTCAAATACATGCGCTTGCGGATGTCCTCGCCCGACAGGTCGAGGAACGGCTCCGCCGGCTGCAGGATGGCGGGCGTGACACGGGCATAGCCGGCGCGCTCATAGGAGGCGACCAGCGCCTCCACCCGCGCGTCGGGCCCTTTCGTCTGCGTTGTCACACTCGCGTCCATCACCGTGTCCGGTAAATCAGACTAAACGTATGGATTATTGCGGCGCTTTAGCACGGCGGGCTTAAGGTTTCGACGTCGATCGGCCGATGCCCTTAACGGGCGGGGGCAGCCAAATACTTGGCGCCGTTAACGAATTTCGCGGCCGGTCGGGCCAGCCGCCGCCCCGGCGCGCTTATTTGCACGCGTGATGGCCCATAAACCAACGTGGTTAATATTTTTTTATACAACCGGCGTTGACTAGGGGTGCAAGAGGAGATTGCTGCCGATGACCTATGTCGTCCCACGGTCCGTGGTTGAGACCTTCTACAAGGTCTATGCCGCGCGCGATGTCGAAAAGATTGCGGAATTTATCGACGACAATGTCGAATGGACGATCAGTGGGCCGGTTGACTACCTGCCGTTCTGCGGTACGCACCGCGGCAAGGCGGCCGTGCTCGATTTGATCGGGCGGCAAGTGCCGGCGGTGCTGCGCGTCTTCAGCTTTGTGCCGGACGCCATTTTGATCGACGGCGACCGCGTGGCGATGCTCAATCGCCAGACGGCGAGGCGCACCGAAGACGGCCGGGTGATCAGCTACCGGGTCGCGAATTTCATCCGTTTCCGCGACGGCAAGCTGATCGAAAATCTCTCGCTGCTCGATAGTTTCGACGCGGTCGAGCAGGTGCTCGGCCATCCGCTCGCCGTGCATGCCGGCCATACGGCGGGCCGGGGCAATCTGGTCGCGCTCTAGGCTGGCGGGCCTCTAACGCCGATGTGATTTCAGAACACTCGCGACGTGTTATGATTGACGCATGTGATCCGCAAATGGAGATCATGCCATGCACCGCCATCTGATCGTATCCGCCATCAGCCTGACATTGGCCGCGCCCGCCTTGTCGCCCGCCTTGGCCATCGACATGCCCGCGCGCAAGCCGGGCCTGTGGGAAATCAAGATGGAGTTTGAAGGCCGCAATCTGCCCGCGACGTCGATGCGGCAATGCGTCGACCAGGCCACCGACAAATTGATGAACGTCAATTTCGGCGGCGCGTCGCAGGAGGCCTGCTCGAAGCACGACATCAAGAAGGTCGCCGGCGCGATGATCGTCGACTCGGTCTGCAATTTCGGCGATGCGACCACCACCTCGCATGCGGTGATCGGCGGCAGTTTCGAGAGCGCCTATACGATGAAGGTCACCACGAAGCGCGACGGCGGTCCGCCGCTGCCGGGAATCACGCCCGGCGCCGAAACCCATATGACCATCGAGGCAAAACACCTCGGCGCCTGCGAGGCCGGGCAAAGGCCTGGCGACGTCATGTTGTCGAACGGCATGAAAATGAACGTGCTCGATCTGCCGAAAATGTCTGTGCCGCCGCGCAAGCCGTAAGACAAAAGTCAGATCGTCTTGATGTTGTGGCGCTTGAGCAAAGCGCGCACCGCCTCGACCAATCCGGCTTCCTTCACGGCGAATTGCGCCTCAGCTTGTTTCTTGAGGTAGTCGTCGCGCTCTTTCGACAGTCCGGCGATCTCGGCACCGAGGATGAGATCCTTGATCTGCACTTCGCCTTTGGCCTTCTCGTCGCCGCCCTGGATGATGGCGCAGGGTGAGCCGCGTTTGTCGGCATATTTGAGCTGGGTGCCGAGATTGTTTTTCGGATTGCCGAGATAAAGCTCGGCGTGAATGCCGGCGTTGCGTAGCGTTGCGGCCATTTTCTGATAATCGGCGACGCGGCCGCGATCGAACACAGTGACGACCACCGGGCCGGGCTCTGGTTTATTGCCGAGCTTGCCGAGCGCGGTGAGCGCCGCCTGCAGCCGCGAGACGCCGATGGAGAATCCGGTGGCCGGCACCGGCTCGCCGCGAAAGCGCGACACCAGCCCGTTATAGCGCCCGCCGCCGCCGACCGAGCCGAAGCGCACCGGGCGGCCTTTGTCGTCCTTGATCTCGAAGGTGAGTTCAACCTCGTAGACCGGGCCGGTGTAATATTCGAGACCACGGACGACGGAGGGGTCGATGCGGATGCGTCTCGATCCGTAGCCCGCAGCCTGTATTAATTGAACTATGCCCCTAAGCTCTTCGAGGGCCTCTATTCCAATCGACGATCTGGCAAGATGATGTTCCCACGCGTCCAATATGTGCGCATTGTCGAAGAAGGCTTTTCCACCAGAACCTTCGACGTTCACCCAATGGTCGTCCTCGAACGTGACGGACGAAATCTCGGGCTTTTCGGTGAGTGTGTAGTAGTAACTCAATGGACCTTTGAGGAAGGTCAGCAACATTTCAATGCTACTTGCAGGAAGTTCCGCACCCTTCGTGAAATCGCCGCTTTCGTCTTTGCGTCCCGCACTAAGCAACAAACGCACGCCATCTACACCTAATCGATCCAGCTTATCGATTGCGCGTAGCACTGTCAGTCGCTTGCCGGCGTTCTCGTCGCCGCCGATCCCAATCGCCTCCATCACGCCATCCAACACCTTCCTATTATTCACCTTCACCACATAACTGCCGCGCGGAATGCCGAGTGCTTCCATGGTGTCCGCTGCGAGCATGCACATCTCAGCATCGGCCGCCATCGAGGCGGCGCCCACCGTATCTGCGTCGAATTGCATGAACTGGCGGAAGCGGCCGGGGCCGGGCTTCTCGTTGCGGAATACCCAGCCGTGGCGATAGCTGCGATAGGGCTTGGGCAGGTTCTCGAAATTCTCCGCCACATAGCGTGCCAGCGGTGCGGTCAGGTCGTAGCGCAGGCTCAACCACTGTTCGTCGTCGTCCTGAAACGAGAATACGCCTTCGTTCGGCCGGTCCTGGTCGGGCAAAAATTTGCCGAGCGCGTCGGTGTATTCGATCGCCGGCGTCTCCACCGGCTCGAAGCCGTAGCGCTCGAACACGGCGCGGATCGCCTCCACCATGTGACGGGTGGCGGCGATCTCGGCCGGGCCGCGGTCGGCGAGGCCACGCGGCAGCCGGGCTTTGAGCTTGATCGGCTTGTTGCCGGATTTTTGGTCGGCCATCGGCGGTTTTGAGTCGCGTGGTGAGCAATGGCCGGGGTGGTAGCAGCCGCTTCGCAATGCGGCAAGGACTTGCGCCAAACGCGCCTAAAGCAACCCAGCCCAGCTTCGCCAATGTCAGCCAAAACACATCGAGGGCCAGACTGACTCCGGTCGCTATGACGGCAATCAACAGCACCAGCCGATAATTGTTGCGCAGCTGGCCGGCTTCGACCCGCACAATCGGATCGCGTTGCGGATCGAAACTGGCATCGCGGCCGAGCGCGTCGGCGGCGACGTTGTAAGCTTTGATGCGGCCGCCGCGCCCGGCCAGCGCCTCGTCAACCACGAAGGTGAGGAAGTGCGCAAGCTGCGGCGATTTCGTGAGACAGACGCCGGAAACGACGCGATTCAGTTCGGCGCGGATGTCCGCGTCGTGCTGCTGTTCGACGATCTCGTTCGCTAGCGTCATCACGTTTTTGAGCGCCGCGGCGATCGCCGGATCGCTGCAAGGCCGCTCTCCCGGTTTCCCCTGAAATCGGTTTCACGAACTATTGGTGTGAATTTGTCACAATGTGAAAAGATGCGCAGTTCAAAATAGCTTACTTCTAGAAATTTTACCGCTTGCCGTTCAATTCACCGTCGTGCAGCACCATGTTGAGCAGCGAGGTGTGGACGTGCAGATCGCCGTGGGTGTCGCCGTTGTAATCGATGAAGCCCAGCCGGCGGAACTTGTTCATGAAAAAGCTGACGCGCGAGCGTGTGGTGCCGATCATTTCGGCCAGTGTTTCCTGGCTGATTTTCGCGATCACCGGCTCCGGTTTGCTGTCCTTGCCGAAATTCGCCAACAGTAAAAGCGTGCGGGCCAGGCGTTTTTCGGATGAATTGAACAGTTGATCGACCAGATCCTCCTGAACGCGGCTGTTGCGGTGCAGCAGGTAGGTGATGAATACGTCGGCGAATTTCGGCTCGTCATGCAGCACGCGTACCATGGCAGCCTTTTCCAGCCGCATGATCGAACATTCCGTCATGGCGGTGACGGTCCCCATGCGCCGCGAATGGCCGTTTAGGCAGCTTTCGCCGAAAAACTCGCCGGGTCCGAGAATCGCCAGCACCGCTTCCTTCCCCGCCTCGGAGGTAACGGTGATCTTGGCCTTGCCCTTTTGCAGATAATATACCGTGCTGGCCGGCATCGCCCTGCGCGTAGATGACGTCTTGGGCGCTAAAGTTTTCGTTCGTCCTCCCGCTGCCGATTTTGGCGAGGAAATCCTTGGGATCGAACGCGATTCGTTTCTTGCTCGCCGCCATCGTATCCCCCCTCTCTTCAGGTCTAGCCATCCGCACGCGGCCCGCGGGACGCCCATAGCGTAGCGCTATGATAATCTGGCCCGATCTGATGGCGCCGGTATCAGTTTCCGCTCAGTTCGAAAGTCACAGAAATTACAATGTCCGTTATCAGACATAGGATGCAAGCTTCTGACGCAAGGATCGAAGGGATTACGCGTCAAATTCTCGTGATGATTGAAAATGAAACGATCTTCAATTGAGTGATGTGCTGGCCTATAAACTGGCGGCGTAGTTCAATCATTTTGGTCGGGATTTTATAACGGCGCGTTATGCGAAGCGGCGATTTCAGCCGGGTTCGTTTCATTGCTAGGGTACGAATGAGGGGTGAAAGTTCCATGCCGTCCAGCCGACCGAGACAATTCGCCGCGAACGCGCCCAACGATCTCGAACCCTATTGGATGCCGTTCACAGCGAATCGCGCGTACAAAAAACGCCCGCGGCTGGTCGCCTCCGCCAAGGACATGCATTACGTCACGCCGGATGGGCGCAAGCTCATCGACGGTTCGGCCGGTCTGTGGTGCACCAATGCCGGCCATAACCGCGATTCCATTGTCGCGGCGATCCAGGCCCAGGCGGCCGAGCTCGATTATGCGCCGGCCTTTCAGTTCGCGCATCCGAAAGCGTTCGAGCTGGCGGCGCGCGTTGCTGCCTTGGCGCCCGGCGATCTCGATCATGTGTTTTTCTGTAATTCCGGTTCGGAGGCGGTTGACACCGCGCTCAAGATCGCGCTGGCGTTTCACAGCGTGCGTGGCAACGCCTCGCGCGTGCGCCTGATCGGCCGCGAGCGCGGCTATCACGGCGTCGGCTTCGGCGGCATCGCGGTCGGCGGCATTGTCAACAACCGTAAACAGTTCGGCGCGTTGCTGGCCGGCGTCGATCATTTGCCGGCGACTTATAATCGCGCCGAGCAGGCCTTCAGCATCGGCGAGCCGGAATGGGGCGCGCATCTGGCCGACGCGCTCGACGGGTTGGTCGCGCTGCACGATGCCTCCACCATCGCGGCGGTGATCGTCGAGCCGCTGGCGGCGTCGACCGGCGTGCTGCCGGCGCCCAAGGGCTATCTCAAGCGCTTGCGCGCGATCTGCGACAAGCACGGCATCCTGTTGATTTTCGACGAGGTCATCACCGGCTTCGGCCGCATGGGCCATGCCTTCGCGGCAGAGCGCTACGGCGTCGTCCCCGACATGATCACCTTCGCCAAGGGCATCACCTCAGGCAGCGTGCCGATGGGCGGCGTGCTGGTGCGCAAACACATCTACGACGCTTTCATGCAAGGCCCTGAACACGTCATCGAATTGTTTCACGGTTACACTTACTCGGCGCATCCGCTGGCCTGCGCGGCGGGGCTCGCCACGCTCGATCTCTACCGCGAAGAGGGCCTGTTCGAACGCGCTCTCAAACTTGAAAAGCCGTGGGCCGAAGCGGCGATGGCGCTCAAAGGCCTGCCAAATGTGCTCGACATCCGCCCGGTTGGCTTAACGGTTGGCATCGATCTCGCGAGCAAGCCCGACGGCGTCGGCAAACGCGGCATGGAGGCGCTGGACCTAGGGTTTTTCGAGCACGGCGTCATGTTCCGCGCGGTCGGCGACACGCTCGCGCTCAGCCCGCCACTGATCGTCAGCGAGGCTCAGATCGGCGAGATTTTCGACAAGGTGGGCAAGATCATCAAGCAGGTGGCGTAGCCCTCATCACCGTCATGGCCGGGCTTGTCCCGGCCATCCACGCCTTTCTTTCATCAAGGAAACAAGTCGTGGATGCCCGGCATACAGCCGGGCATGACGGCGGAGAGGGCTAGCGGCTTTGCGCATATGCCGGCCTCGGCAACAGGATCGCCCAGCCGACATAGAGCACCTGGTTGCCGCGCTGATGCGGCAGCAGGAACGGCTGCTGCACGGCGGCGCCATCGGCGATGGTGCGCAATTCCACCGGCAACGCCTGCAAGTCACCGGTGGTCCACACCACCACGGCGCCGCGTGTTTTCAAATCCGCAAGATCGATCCAGGGCGCGCGTTCGGGCTTGCCGTCGATCAGCACGCGCGGATTCTCGCTCGCGTAATGCGCGACATTGCCGCCGTCCCACATGCTGCCGATCACATAGGCGATTGGCTTGCCGGTGACGGCGCGATGGCGTTGCGACAATTCGCGGCCGAGATCGCCGCCGGGAAAAAATACCGCGCGGTAGCGATGATCGTAATGCGGCAGGACTGCGTAGTTGGCGATAAAGCCGGCTGCGAGGCCGGCAAAAATAATCGCCCACGTGATCCCGATGCGGGCGAGCCGCCGCCCGTCGAGCGCGCGCCGCGCGGTCAAGACCAGCCAGACGCCGAAGAACAGCCAGAGCGGATAGCCCCACATGGCGACGGTGCCGCGGCCGCTCAGCGCGGCGAGCGCAAGCATGCAGGCCATCGGGCCAAACGCAAGCAGCGTAACGATGCGCATATCGAAAGCATCGGCCAGCGATGCCACCGGCGGTTCGTTCGCGCCGCGGCGCGGCCAGAACAACGGCAGCGCAATCAGCAGCGCCGGAATCAGAAAAAATAACTGGCTGGCGGTGAATTGCAGCGGGTGCCAGACATGGCCGATCAATCCACGCGACGGCAGCGCCCGGTGTTCGGCATAGGCGAAGGGCAGGAAATCGTTTTGCACCAGCCAGACCAGATGCGGCGCCACGACGACGAGCGCTGCCGCCAGAGCCACATAAGGCCCGGGCGTTGTAAGGCACCTGCGCGCATCGCGGTCGATCAGAATAAAAAGTCCGAGCGGCAGCGCCAGCACCGCGACGAAATATTTCGCCCATAGCGACAGGCCGACAGCGAGGCCCAGCAGCAGCCAGTGCCGCACCTCGCCGCCGCGCAACGCGCGGTGAAAGGCAAATCCGGCCAGCGCCCAGAATGGCAGCTGGATGACGTCGTGATTGAACTTGGCGGCGGTGTAATTGAAATAATGCAGGCCATCGATCATGAGCACGGCGGCCAGCGCGCCAAGCGAGCCGGCGAGTGGCCGCGCCATCGCGAAGACGCCGACGAAGGCCGCCACCACGGCGGCCTGGGCCAGCAGGTAAAAAGCGAAGTCGCGGCCGGCAATCCGATAGACGATTTCGACCAGCCACCAGGGCAGCGGCGGCAGCTTGTCATAGCCGAGCTGCCATTCGTGGCCATAGACCAGCGCCTCGATCAGGTCGAGCGGCAGATTGGGATAGAGCAGCGCCGGCAGCGCAGTCCACACCACGGCATGCAACGCCAGAAAGGCGGCAAAGGCCTGGGCAGGCCTCGCCGCGATCCGGCTCAACAAAGAAAGACTGCTGGCAGCCATCGTTTTTTAAGTTCCCAAGCCGCCCAATATCTACAGAAAATGGGGCCAATAGCCGTTATCATAGCAGGACTTCGAGGTTGCGCGGACCCGCCGCCTCATGAACATTGGTGCTCGGCCACCCGAATCACTCGGACGGAAGCGGGGCTGTCCAGGATAGATTTTATGCGCCGTATCATCGCCATCTTCATCGCGGTCTGCATGGTGCTCATCGCCGGCTCGATCGGCGCCGTGCTCTATCTTGGCTTCAAGCTGGACGCCCGCACCTCCGCGATCGTGGCGCTGGCGGCGCTGACCGGCATGGCGCTCTTCAATACCGTCAGCACCCGCCTGCGCGACCGAGGCGACCTAGGCGACCAGATCGCCGATCTGTCGCGCGGCACCGGCGACCTCGCCCGCCAGGTGGCGGAAATGTCGCGCCGGCTCAACGCCATGGAAAACCGGGTCGAAACCAGCGTGACCCGCTCACGCGGCGCGACCGACCCGATGGCCGCCGAGATCGGCGAGTTGGGCAACCTGGTGCGCCAGATCGCCGAAAGGGTGGCCGCGCACGAGTCCGTTTTGCAGGATCACGGCGCCATGCCGAAGCGGGCCAAAACCGCCATGCCGTCCGCCAACGCGCTCGCAACGGCGGCGGCCGATGGCACGCTGACGCTGAGCGAGAGCGACGCGCTGAACGGCACGCGCCACTTCCGCGGGCTGAGCCGCGAGAGCATCGGCGAATTGATCGGCAAGGCAGTCGACGCCAACCGCATCGACCTTTATTTGCAGCCCATCGTCACGCTGCCGCAGCGCAAGGTGCGCTTCTACGAAGCTCTGTCGCGCCTGCGCACCGAGGAAGGCGATATCATCCCGGCCGGCGACTTCATCGAATATGCCGATGCCATCGGTCTGATGCCGAAGATCGACAATCTGCTGGCGTTCCGCTGCGTGCAGGTGACGCGCCGCCTGCAATTGAAGAGCCGCGACGTCGGCCTGTTCTGCAATGTCAGCGCCTGGACGCTGAGCGACGCGGCGCAATTCAAGCAGTTCCTCGATTTCATGGATGCCAATCGCGCGCTGGCGGAAGCGCTGATGTTCGAATTCACGCAAAGCGCCTACCGCGCGTTCGGGCCGGTGCAGAACGAAGCTCTCTCGGCCCTGGCCGAGCGCGGCTTCCGTTTCTCCATGGATCATGTCACCGACTTGCGCATGGAGCCGAAGGAACTGGCCGACCGCTCGTTCCGTTTTCTGAAAGTGCCGGCCAAACTGCTGCTCAACCGCGCGGCCAACGCGCAGAGCGATATTCATCCGGAAGATCTGGCCGATCTGCTGGCGCGCTCCGGCATCGATCTCATCGCCGAGCGCATCGAGAGCGAGAACATGGTGGTCGATCTGCTCGAATACGACGTGCGCTTCGGGCAGGGCTTTCTGTTCTCGCCGCCGCGGCCGGTACAGGCCGAGGCGCTGCAAGGCAACGCGGGCGAGGCCGGTAAGCTGCAAGCAGGCGACCTGACGAGCGAATTCGCGGCCGCCGGGATCACCGCTTGAGCCCCGCATTGCCTCACCTGATCCAGAATTTCTCGACGCTCGCGCCCGGCTATGACGTACTGCTGTGCGACGTCTGGGGCGTGATGCATAACGGCCTGGCCGCGTTTCCGCCGGCCTGCGACGCGCTGATGCGGGCCCGCGCGCGCGGCGCTGTGGTGGTCTTCATCACCAATGCGCCGCGCCCGAGCGAGGTGGTGATGCGCCAGCTCGAAAAGCTGCATGTCCCGCGCGAGACCTACGACGCCATCGTCTCCTCCGGCGATGTCACCCGCGGCGTGATGGAGGCGCGGGCCGGGCAGAGCTTTTTCCACCTCGGGCCCGAGCGCGACCGCACGATCTTCAGCGGGCTCAAGGCGCGCTTCGCGCCGCTGGAAAGCGCGGACTACGTGGTCTGCTCCGGCCTGGTCGATGACGACGTGGACAAGCCAGACGACTATCGCGCCCGGTTGGAGGCCATGCTGGCGCGCAAGCTGTTCATGGTCTGCGGCAATCCCGACGTTGTGGTCGAGCGCGGCGACAGGCTGGTCTATTGCGCGGGTTCGATCGCCGATCTCTACGCCACCATGGGCGGCGAGGTGCTCTATGCCGGCAAGCCTTATCGGCCGATCTATGAGATGGCCTTGGCCAAGGCGGCGCTTGCCGCCGGCTGCAAGGCGCCGCTCAAGCGCGTGCTGGCGATCGGCGATTCCGCGCGCACCGATTTGGCCGGCGCGCACGCCATCGGCGTCGATTTCCTGTTCGTGACATCGGGCATCCATGCTGAGGAATTGGGCGCCCGCGAGTGGCCGGAGGCTGCTGCGCTCAAGGGCATATTCGCCGCCGCCGGCGAAATGCCGAAAGCGGTGATGCGGCAATTGGTGTGGTGAACTTTTTTGTCGCCCCTGCGCGGGGACAACAATAAATTCTAAGCCG
This sequence comes from Pseudolabrys sp., assembly GCA_009694265.1. GTDB lineage: Bacteria > Pseudomonadota > Alphaproteobacteria > Rhizobiales > Xanthobacteraceae > Pseudolabrys. The sequence goes on along the minus strand of SHVM01000045.1, from coordinate 6,935 downwards.
CCGGTTCAGGATCCGGGAATACCGATTCGATCTTGCTCTTGAGCGTCTGCGCGTTGAACGGCTTGACGATATAATTCGACACGCCGGCCTTCCTGGCGGCGATCACGTTCTCGGTCTTGGATTCCGCCGTCACCATGATGAACGGGGTCTTGAACAGGCCGGGATCGGAGCGCACCTGCTGCAACAGGTCGTAGCCGGTCATCGGCTCCATATTCCAGTCGGAGATCACCAGCCCGTATTTGCGCTGCTGCATCTTGGCGAGCGCTTCGGTGCCGTCATTGGCGTCGTCGATATGCTCAAAGCCGAGCTGCTTGAGCAAATTGCGAATGATGCGGACCATCGTGTTGTAATCGTCCACGATCAGAACCGGCATCGACAGATCGATAGCCATGACGCATTTCGCCCGCAAGGGCGCCCCCGAAGAATGACGAAACTTACCCAGGGCGCTTGAATAACCCGTTAATTTGAAACTTTGTTAACCGCGCGCTAACCGTATTTGCGCCCAAAAGGTTACCCTGCCGCTAAGATGAGCACGCCCTTGTTCGACACCTCCCTCGAGCGCCCCGCCGCCTCATGAGCAAACCGCGCCAAACTGCGAAATCCTTCCATGTTGCGCGCGGCGGCGCGCAAGGCATCGATATTGGGCCGTTGCACGGCGCCGTGGTGGCGATCGGCAATTTCGACGGCGTGCATCGCGGCCATCGCGCCGTGATCGGGGCCGCGCTCAAGCGCGCCAAGGCGCTCAAGCGCAAGGCCGCGGCTTTGACCTTCGCGCCGCATCCGCGGCTGTTCTTGCGCCCGCAAGACACGCTGTTCCAGCTCTCGAGCGAGCGCGACAAGCTGCGCCTGCTGGCGGCGGCCGGGCTCGACGGCGCCATCGTCATGACATTCGATGCGACCTTGGCCGCCACTTCGGCGGAGGATTTCATCGCCTGCATCCTGGTCGGACGCCTCGGCATCGGCGGGGCGGCGATCGGTTTCGATTTTCATTTTGGACAGAATCGCAAGGGCTCGCCGGCCTATCTGGCGGAGCAGGGCAAGCGCCTCGGCTTTGCGGTCGACATCGTCGCCCCGCTTGAGGACGAAGGCCGCCCGGTTTCCTCGGGCGCGGTGCGCGCGGCGCTGGCCGAAGGCCGGGTGGTGGAGGCGGCCGAATTGCTCGGCGCGCCCTGGTTTACGTCCGGCGAGGTCATTCACGGCGACAAGCGCGGGCGCGAGCTCGGCTTTCCCACCGCCAATCTCAAGCTCGATGCGGGTTGCGGCCTCAAGCACGGCGTCTATGCGGTGCGCGTCGGCGTCGACGACATGCGTTATGACGGCGTCGCCAGTTTCGGGGTGCGGCCGATGTTCGACGACGGCGCACCGCTGCTGGAAGTGTTCTTGTTCGACTTCGATGGCGAGCTCTACGGGCAGGCGATCGACGTCGCCTTCTACGGCTGGATTCGCCACGAGCGGAAGTTTTCCACGATCGAGACCCTCAAGCGCGCCATGAAGGCCGACGTGGCCCATGCCCGCGACGCGCTCAAGCGTGCGGGCAAGGCGTTTCCGGCGCTGGGGGAAGTTTAGGAATTCCCCGCGATCCACCCTCTCCCACAAGGGGAGAGGGAAGAAGAAGACCAGCCTTTCCGCCACGGAATCCGCCTGCTAAACACCCGCCATGAATAAACCCGAGCGCGATTATTCTGAAACCCTGTTCCTGCCGCGGACGGATTTTCCGATGCGCGCCGGCCTGCCGCAGAAGGAGCCCGAGATCCTGGCGCGCTGGGAGAAGGACGGGCTGCACAAGCAATTGCGCGCGGTGGCCAAGGGCCGCGAGAAATTCATCCTGCATGACGGCCCGCCTTACGCCAACGGCAACATCCATATCGGCCACGCGCTCAATAAAATCCTCAAGGACGTGGTGACGCGCAGCCAGCAGATGCTCGGCCACGACAGCAATTACGTGCCGGGCTGGGACTGTCATGGGTTGCCGATCGAATGGAAGATCGAGGAGGATAATTACCGCGGCAAGGGCAAGCCGAAGCCGGATTTTTCCAATGCCACGGCGCTGGTGGAATTCCGCAAGGAATGCCGCGCCTTCGCGCAGCATTGGATTGAGGTGCAGCGCGCGGAATTCATGCGGCTCGGCGTCGAGGGCGACTGGGCGCATCCTTATACGACGATGGATTTCTTCGCCGAGGCGCAGATCGCGCGCGAGCTGATGAAATTCGCGGCGAATAAATTGCTCTACCGCGGCAGCAAGCCGGTGATGTGGAGCGTGGTCGAAAAGACCGCGCTGGCCGAGGCGGAGGTCGAGTACGAGGACTATACGAGCGATACGGTGTGGGTGAAGTTTCCGGTGCGATATTCCGGCGGTGGTGCGGTCGGGTTTACTGATCGATCACCCGAAGCCAGTGCAGCTTTAAAAGCTGAGGCCAACGCGAGCTTTTTGAAGCTGAAAGGGGCCTCGGTGGTTATCTGGACCACCACGCCTTGGACGCTTCCTGGAAACCGCGCAATATCGTTCTCGTCCAAAATTTCCTACAGCTTGTACGAGGTAACTGACGCTCCTGAGGGCAATTGGGCCAAAGCCGGTGATCGTTTGGTGTTGGCGGACAAACTTGCAGATGAAGTGATGAAGTCTGCAAAAGTGTCGGGCTTTCGGAAAGTCGTTTCAGTCTCAGAAGCTGAGCTGAAAAGCGTCCGTTGTGCACATCCGCTTGAAGGTAAGGGCTACGATTTCGATGTTCCATTTCTCGTCGGCGATCACGTCACCGACGATACCGGCACGGGGTTCGTCCACACCGCGCCCGGTCATGGCCGCGAGGACTTCGAGGTCTGGACCGCCAATCGCGCGGCGCTGGAAGCGCGCAAAATCAATCCTACTATCCCCTACACCGTCGATGAAAACGGCGCTTTTACCGAACAGGCCCCGGGCTTCACCGGCAAACGCGTCATCAACGATAAAGGCGAAAAGGGCGATGCCAACGACGCCGTGATCAAGGCGCTGGCGGAGGCCGGCAATATCATCGCGCGCGGCCGCCTGAAGCATCAGTATCCGCACTCCTGGCGCTCGAAGAAGCCGATCATCTTTCGCAATACGCCGCAGTGGTTCATTGCGATGGACAAGGGCATCGACAAGCCCGCCGACACGCTGCGCGCGCGCGCGCTGCACGCGATTCAAATCACGCGCTGGGTGCCGGAGCAGGGCCAGAACCGCATCACCGGCATGATCGAGAGCCGCCCCGACTGGGTGATCTCGCGCCAGCGTGCCTGGGGCGTGCCGATCGCGGTCTTCATCAAGGAAAAACCCGACGGCCCGGTCGAGATTCTCGAAGACCCCGAGGTCAATGTGCGCATCGTCGAAGCCTTCGAGCAGGAGGGCGCCGACGCCTGGTACAAGGATGGTGCACGCGAGCGCTTTCTCGGCAAGCTCGCTAAGGACGCTTGGAAAAAAGTCGACGACATCTGCGACGTCTGGTTCGACTCCGGCTCGACGCACGCCTTCGTGCTGGAAGATCCGGTGCATTTTCCGCAACTCGCCGGCATCAAGCGGAAAGTGGATGGCGGCAAGGACACCGTGATGTATCTGGAAGGCAGCGATCAGCATCGTGGCTGGTTTCACTCCTCGCTTCTGGAGAGCTGCGGCACGCGCGGGCGTGCGCCCTATGACGTGGTGCTCACCCACGGCTTCGTGCTCGACGAGCAGGGCCGCAAAATGTCGAAGTCAACCGGCAACGTCACCGCGCCGCAGGACGTGATCAAGCAATCCGGCGCCGATATTTTGCGCATGTGGGTCTGCGCGTCGGATTACGCCGACGATCTGCGCATCGGACCGGAGATTTTGAAAACCACGGTCGAGACCTATCGCAAGCTGCGCAACACCGTGCGCTGGATGCTGGGCTCGCTGGCGCATTTCCACGAGGAAGACCGCGTCAAGCTGGAACAGCTGCCCGATCTGGAGCGGCTGATGCTGCACCGGCTGACCGAGCTCGATGCGCTGGTGCGCCAGGCTTACGCCGAATTCGATACCAAACGCATCTTCGCCGCGCTCTCAAGTTTCATGACCTCGGACCTCTCGGCGTTTTATTTCGACATCCGCAAGGACATTCTTTATTGCGATCCGATTTCGTCGGTGAAACGCAAGGCCTGCCTCACCGTGCTCGATCATCTGTTCCGCTGCACGGTCACCTGGCTGGCGCCCATGCTATGCTTCACGGCGGAGGAGTCCTGGGCTTCGCGCTATGGCGCGGGTGCTGCCTCGGTTCACCTCGAAACTTTCCCCGATGTGCCGGCCGCCTGGCGTGACGAAAAACTGGCGGAAAAGTGGCGCAAGGTTCGCACCGTGCGCCGCGTCGTTACCGGGGCATTGGAGATCGAGCGCGCGCAAAAACGCATCGGTTCTTCGCTTGAAGCGCACCCGCTTGTTCTGGTCACAGACGAAGACTTGTTCGAGGCAGTAGTGGACCTTGATCTGGCCGAAATATGCATCACGTCTGCGGCGACGCTGGTGGAGGCCGGCAGTTCTGAGGGCGCTTTCAGTCTGCCGGATGTCGCCGGCGTGGCGGTTATCCCCAATCTCGCCACCGGCACAAAATGCGCGCGCTCGTGGAAAATCCTCAGCAATATCGGTGCCGATCCGCAATATCCGGACGTTTCGCCGCGCGACGCCAAGGCGCTGCGTGAATGGGAAAACATGCGCAAGGCGGCGGAATAAGCAAATGTCCTATCTGCACGGCCCGCTTACGAAATTCGGCCTCACGGTCGCAACAATCGCCTGCCTGTTCGATCAGGGAAGCAAGCTTTACCTCCTGTTTGTGGTCGATCTCGCCGCCAATCCGATGCGGCTGGGCCCTTTTTTCGATTTCGTGCTCACCCGCAATACCGGCATCAGCTACGGCCTGTTCCAGAGCCAAGGGCCGCTCGGCCAGTGGATCCTGCTCGGCTTGAAGGCGCTGGCCGTGGCGCTGCTATGGGCGTGGCTCGCGCGCGCCCAAAACCGCCTCACGGCGCTTTCCCTTGGCCTCATTATCGGCGGGGCGGTGGGCAATGCCATCGACCGGCTGGCCTATGGCTGGGTCGCCGACTTCGTGTTTTTTCACGTTTCCACAGCCAATTGGCGGTTCAACTGGTATGTTTTTAACCTAGCCGATGTAGCTATCGTTGCGGGGGTGGCCGGCCTCTTGTATGAATCCCTGGTAGCGGGCCGCGCCGTAAAAGCGCCCTGATCCGCCGCAATAGTCCAAGGCAGGTCCAGGGTAGGTCCAAGACTGGTTGAGTGGCATGCGCATGACACGTCTGACGACGAAATTCACCGCGAGCGTCCTGAGTCTGGCGTTTGGCGCCGCCGTGCTGGCCTGGCCGGCCCCGGCGCGGGCGGCCGACGATGTCCCGCTCGACACCAAGATACTCCGCGGCCTGCTTGAAGGGCTCGGCCTGAAGAAAGACGGCGATGCGATCTACTACCAGGAGCGCGCGCCGCTGGTGATCCCGCCGGGCAAAATCTTGCCGCCACCGGAAAAATCCGATGCCGCGTTGGCAAAAAATTCGGCCTGGCCGAAAGACCCGGATGTGCAACGTCAAAAAGAAGAAGCGGCGCAAGAGCGCAATCAGATCAAATGGGCCGGCGACCAAGTTAGACATGACGAGAGCGTGCTGCGCCCAGACCAACTGACGCCCGGCCCGAAGCCGCGTGACGGCAAGCGCGCCACGAACAATCCGCCGGGGGGGCCCGAATTCGGCGAGCGCTTGTCGTCTTTTGAGCTCGGCTACAAAGGCGGTTTGTTCGGCAGCATGTTCGGCAGCAAGGAAGAGGAAACCTCCAAGTTCACCGGCGAGCTGCCGCGCACTTCCCTCACGGCACCCCCTCCCGGCTACCAGACGCCGTCACCGGACCAGCCCTATGGGATCGGTAAGACTAAAGAGCCTTCGAAGGCGATAGATTCCCTTACCACCCGCGTTGACGGGTCGAAATAAGCGCGCCTAGCGTCGCTTCGCCGTCAGTCTAATTATTGTGATGGCGCGCGGCGGCATCACTTCTGAAAATGGCATCAATTAAAGATCGAGGCATATACCGTGCCCGCTAAGGCAATCGTTTCCTTTACCGCGATTGTCGCGGTCGCCGCGGCGCTCAGCGCGCCCGTAACCGCGTCAGGCATCAAGGTCGCCGACTTCACGCTGGCGAACGGTCTCGAACTGGTGGTCATCCCCGACCGCCGCGCGCCGGTCGTCACTCACATGATCTGGTACAAGGTCGGCGCCGCCGACGAGACGCCGGGCAAATCGGGCCTGGCGCATTTTCTCGAACATCTGATGTTCAAGGGCACGGCGAAGAATCCGGCGAATAAGTTTTCGCAAGCCGTCGCGCGCATCGGCGGCCAGGAAAATGCCTTCACCTCGAACGATTACACCGGTTATTTTCAGCGCGTGCCGCGCGAGCAGCTTAAGACCGTGATGGAATTCGAAGCCGACCGCATGACCGGCCTGGTGCTCACCGACAAAGTGGTGCTGCCCGAGCGTGACGTCATCCTCGAGGAACAAAACCAGCGCGTCGCCAACAATCCGCGCGCGCGCTTAAGCGAACAGATCGATGCCGCGCTGTACCTCAACCATCCTTACGGCAAGCCGGTGATCGGCTGGCGGCACGAGATGGAACAGCTGAGTCGCGACGACGCCATCGGCTTTTACCGCCGCTTCTATGGTCCGAACGGCGCGGTGGTGGTGATCGCCGGCGATGTCGAGCCCGAACAGGTCCGCAAGCTCGCGGAAGAAACCTACGGCAAGCTCAAACGCAACAACGCCATTGTGACGCGCAAGCGCCCGCAGGAGCCGGCGCCGGTGGCGGGCCGCTCGCTCACGCTCGCCGATCCGCGCGTCGAGCAGCCGATGCTCCAGCGCAGCTATCTGGTGCCGTCCTTCGCCAACGCCAAGCCCGGCCAATCCGAAGCGCTGGAAGT
>SHVM01000044.1 GCA_009694265.1 Pseudolabrys sp. | reverse complement strand
GAATTGACCTACGGGAAGGCCATTGCTGACATCACAGCGCGCGAAGGGCAGATGCTGTCAACGGGGCTGGCGACGGTGGCGAACCTCAAGCCGCACATCTCGCCGTTCATCAACTACAGCCCGTTGAACTTCTTCGGCATCATCTTCTGCATGATGGTCGGCACGGCGTCGCTGCCGCACATCCTGATGCGCTACTTCACCACCCCGTCGGTGCGTGAAGCGCGGCAGTCGGTGGCATGGTCGCTGCTGTTCATCTTCCTGCTGTACTTCTCGGCGCCGGCCTATGCGGCGTTCTCGAAGCTGGAGGTGTACACCAACATCATCGGGGCAGATGTCACCAAACTCAAACCCTGGATGTTCACATGGGGCGAACTCGGCCTGATCCAGATCTGCGGCAAGAATGCCGCCAGTATCGATGCGATCGTGGCCGCTTGTAAGACGATCGCAGGTCATCCGGGCGTCGTCCGGTTGCAGGACTTCGTGATCAATACGGACGTGATCGTGCTCTCCACGCCGGAGATCGCGGGACTTCCGTACGTGATTTCGGGCCTGGTGGCCGCCGGCGGCCTGGCGGCGGCACTCTCAACCGCCGATGGTTTGCTGCTCGCCATCGCCAACGCGCTCAGCCACGACGTCTACTACAAGATGATCGACCCCAGTGCGCCAACCATCCGCCGGCTCACCGTGGCTCGCGTTCTCTTGTTCTTCGTCGCCGTGGCAGCGGCCGCCACCGCGTCGACCAGACCGTCGGACATCATTGCCATGGTTGGTTGGGCGTTCTCGCTCGCCATGGCCGGTAACTTCCCGGCGCTGGTCATGGGCGTCTGGTGGAAGCGCACGACGGCGGCGGGCGCGGTTACCGGCATGATTGCCGGGTTCGGGTTGTGCTTGTTCTACCTCGTCTGCACCAGGTACTTCCCTGGCGCCGGCGTGAAGTATTTCGGCATGACGTCGCTGTTGAGCCCGGTCTCGGGTGCACCGATAGTGGACATCGCCAAGGCTATGGCGCTGCCCAATGCCATGGAAATGATGCCGACCCTCGCGCATCCGATGGCTAATAAGGTCGGGTGGTTCGACCTCAACAACATCAACTGCGGATTGCTCGGGATGCCGCTCGGCTTCCTGGTGATCTACGTCGTCAGTCTGCTCGACAAGGAACCGTCGAAGGAAATGCAAGCCTATGTCGACGAAATCCGCAAGCCGCGTGGCCGCACGGTGCTTGAGGAAAAAAACTGACCGTTCATCCGGTCTAAGCTGGAGCGGGGCCCTACGGGGCCCCGCTTTTTTTCTGTTGCCGAGCCAGCCTACAGCGGCCATTGTGCGGCGCCATGAGGAGCCAAATCCGGTGACTGCTGGTTCATATCTCGCTTATTGGTACTTCCACCTGCCGAACTTCGTTCTGGCGGCGCTGATGTACACGTTGCTCGGCCGTGCATTGCTCGGGCTGATCGTGCCGCCGGATTCACCGAACTACATCTGGCGATTTTTCTGCCGCGCCACCGATCCCTTTATCGCGATCATCTCCGTTGCAACGCCGAAAGCGGTGGCACCGGTCGTGCTCTGGCTGTTCGGGGTAGTTTGGCTTTTCTGGCTCCGGTTCATATTTTTCATCGTTCTTTCTCTTTTTGGCCTCAGCCCGCCAGGCGGAGCATGACGATGAACAAGAATCTCTATTACGTCGCTATCGCATTCTTTGGCATGATCAACGGCATCCCATTCTTCCACCCCATGTACATTCTGGCTTTTGGGTACTCGGTTCAATTGATGGCCGCTCCCTTCTTTGGGAACACGAATCTGATCGCGTATTTTGCCGCGCTGATGTTGTCGACTGCGACGATCATCCTTGGCGGCATTCCAGCCGCCATTTACGAGCGCTTCGTCGGCGCCAAGGACGATTCAACCGTGACGTCGCTGTGGATCTGGCTGGCGGGTACCGCGCTGCTGACGCTGCCGGCGATCGGCAATTTTATTCAATTCGGACTGTAAGATTTAGCGCATGCCGGAACCGGCGGGCACGGGACAGAGCGGCCTTTGACACTGTTTCGTGACTGCTTGCCTTAAGGATTTGCGCTAGCCTTATTCGAATCAGGCTGGGCCTATCCGGCTCGGTGGGGGCTCCATGGAGGAGATGCGCCACATCGCATACGAGACTGTCTTGCGCGCCTGCCTGTTCGGCACGCTGACCACGATGATGGCGGCGATCCTCATCTACAAGGCGCGCGAGGCGCTGACTAAGGATTACAAAAAAACCGAGATGTGGCTCTATCTGCCGAAGGACTTCCGGCCGCCGGAAGCCTATGCGCAATGGGCCAGTTCCACAGTCTTGCGCGATACCTATCTCACCTTCGCGCTCTGGACCTCGGCGATCGCCATCACCATGTGGACCATCGCGCTGTTGCTCTCGCTGTTCGGCGTCAAAGGCACGCCGCTTTAGTCGCTCGCTATTTCCGGCTGCCGATGAATTGCAGGACGATCTCGCGGCTGTGCGGCTTGCGCCGGTGCTCGACCAGATAAATGCCCTGCCAAGTGCCGAGCGCGAGCTTTCCTTGGCGAACCGGAACATGCAACGAAACGCCGTTGAGCATGGCCTTGACATGTGCCGGCATGTCGTCCGGGCCTTCCGCGTCGTGAATCCAGGGCGCGTCTTCCGGCGCCAAACGATCGAGGGCGCTGACAAGATCGGCCTGCACGTCGGGATCGGCATTCTCCTGGATGGTGAGCGACGCCGAGGTGTGGCGCAGATAGACCAGCAAGGCGCCCTCGCTTGCGCCGATTTGCGCGATGAAGCCTGCGGCATTGCCGGTAATCTCGGTGAGGCCGGCGCCCGGTGTACCGATGTGCAAGGTCGCGGTCGCGATCAGTTGCGGGACGGCTTCGGTGATCGAAGATAATTTTTCAGGCATGCTGTGATACGCTCAACCCTTGCGCATCATGTCCTTCTGGAATGCCACGATCATGTCCACCAGCCGCCGCCAGGCGTTTTCGATGGCCACGCGGGCCTGCTCGATGTCCTCGCGCAATTTGACGGCATCCTCGCTCTTGCCGGCGGTGGGCAGCGCAAGATCTGGCTTGGCAAGCTCGGCTGGCGGCCGTGGCGGCGCGCGCAGCGCGGCAACCGCTTGCTTTAGACTGGCGACTTCGTCCTGCAGGCGCGCGATTTCCTTCTCGAGCGCAGCACGGTCTTCCGGCACCACCCGGCAAGCCCAGCCCACGCCATGCGAGCTACAGAACATGATTTGTCCGCTATTGTTGTCGAGGCGCAGGAAGCCGTCATCGACGCGGTTGAAAGTGTAGCGGCTCGGCACATTCGGCTGCGCGCCGTCTTGGGCTGGTGGGGTTGGGGCTTGGCCTGGGGCTTGAACTGGGACTTGAGCCGGGACTTGAGTTGGAACTTGCGTTTGATCTTGCGCCAGCGCGGGCGACGCCGCGCCGATAAGCGCCAATGCGAGGGCGAGTCTCAAATTGCGCATGGCGATATTCTCCCATTCCCGCGCTGGGGATGGTGAGCTTATCACCCAGCCGGGTCGCGCTAAACCGCACGCCTGTCTTGCGCTGCTGATGGCCATGCCGCAGTGCACACGCGGGGCTTTAAAGTAGCGGGGAAATTCAGTGTTTAGCCCCCGATATCAAACACTTATGCCACAGGTCCCGTTCCTTGACTCGCCTAGACCCGCTCAGTATGGTCCGCGCGGCTTTTAGGGCGGCGGAACAAGAGCGGAGCCTTTTACACCACGCGGGTCGAATGCATGGCTGACGGCACGCGCGGCAACAAAGGCAATCGCAAAGAACTGCCGGACGACGAGGCTGCTCTCTCCGCGAGGCTCCAGCGTCTCGGCGAACGGCTCGCAACTGCAAGCCGGCCATCCGAAAACGACTCCGGTCCTCGTCAGACCGCCGATGCTTCGGCGATGGCCCGCGGTTTCCGGCTTTCGACCGAGCTGGTGGCAGGTGTCGTCGTAGGCGCCTTGATCGGCTGGTTGCTCGACCGCTGGCTGGGAATTTCGCCGTGGGGGCTCATTGTGTTTCTATTGCTCGGCTTTGCCGCCGGCGTACTGAATGTGATGCGGGCGGCTGGCGTCGTTCGCAACAATAACCTGACCGATTAGAGCTCATGGCTACCGATCCAATCCACCAATTTCAGATCGTCAATCTCTTTCCGATTGCCAAGATCGGCAATACCGAGATCGCCTTCACCAATTCCGCAGCCTTCATGCTGACGGCGGTGGTCGCCATCACTGCCTTCCTGGTCATCGGCACGGCACGGCGCAGCTTGGTGCCGTCGCGCCTGCAATCGGCCGCGGAATTATCCTACGAATTCGTCGCCGGCACGGTGCGCGGCACTGCCGGCGCCGAAGGCATGAAGTTCTTCCCCTTCGTGTTCACGCTGTTCATGTTCATCCTGACGGTGAACATGATCGGCCTGATCCCCTACACCTTCACGGTCACCAGCCACATCATCGTCACCGCTGCTTTGGCGATCACGGTGTTCCTGACCGTGCTGATCTACGGGCTGTGGCGGCACGGGTTGCACTTCTTCAATTTGTTCGTGCCCAAGGGCGTGCCGATCTACATCTTGCCGCTGATTGTCTTCATCGAGGTGCTGTCGTTCATCTCGCGCCCGATCTCGCACAGCGTGCGTCTGTTCGCCAACATGCTGGCCGGACATATCACGTTGAAGGTGTTCGCCGGCTTCATCGTCCTGATGGGCGGTAGCTTGGGTGCCATCGGCTGGGCCGGCGGCGTGCTTCCGTTCGCCATGATCGTCATTCTCACCGCGCTCGAAACGCTGGTGGCATTCCTGCAGGCTTACGTATTCGCTATTCTCACCTGCATCTATCTCAACGATGCAATTCACCCGGGCCATTAGGCCCGAACGGACAAGCAGAAGGAGTTTGTTATGGATCCAGTGGCAGCGAAATACATCGGTGCAGGCATTGCCTGTATCGGCATGGGCGGCGCCGGCGTCGGCGTCGGCATCATCTTCGGCAATTATCTGGCCGCGGCTCTGCGCAACCCCTCGGCCGCGCAAGGCCAGTTCGGCAACCTGATCTTCGGCTTCGCCATTACCGAAGCGCTCGGCATCTTCTCGCTGCTGATCGCCCTGCTGCTGCTGTTCGCGCTCTAAGGCAGGGCGCGCACTGGAGCTGGCGATGGCAGAACCACTCAACACGAGCACGGGACACGTTCCGAAGGGCGAGCACAAAGGCGCCTTTCCGCCGTTCCAGTCGCAGACCTTTGCCTCGCAACTGGTCTGGCTCGTGATCGCCTTCGTGTTGCTCTACGTGCTGATGCTGAAAGTGGCGCTGCCGCGCGTGGCTAAGATCATCGAGAACCGGCAAAAGCGCATCGACGACGACATCGCTGACGCCGGAAAGCTTAAAACTCAATCGGACGAGGCGGTGGCGGCGTACGAAAAAGCGCTGGCCGACGCTCGCGCCCGCGCCCAGACCATCGCCAACGAGACCCGCGAAAGCCAAGCGACTGCAGCTGAAGCCCGCCGCAAGACGCTCGAGGGCGAACTCAATGCCAAGCTGGCGGAGGCGGAAAAATCCATCACCGCTACCAAGACGGCGGCCATGGCAAATGTCCGCGCCATCGCCGAGGACGCCACCCGCGCCATTGTCGAGCAGCTGATCGGCTCGGCGCCAAGCGACAAGGCGGTCGCGGACGCGGTCGCCGACGCGCTGAAGCGTTAGGACAAGGACGAAGATCGATGCTGATGGAACCGGAAACCTGGGTGGCGCTGGCCTTCGTGGTCTTCGTGGTCGGGCTTGGCTATATCGGCGTCCACCGGATCGTGGGCAAATCGCTTGACGAACGCAGCGCCCGCATCAAGGCGGAGCTCGACGAGGCGCGCAAGCTCAAGGATGAGGCGGCCCAGTTGCTCGCCGACTACCAGCGCAAGCGGCAGGAGGCCGAAGGCGAGGCGCAGCAGATCATCGCGGGCGCCAAGGCCGAGGCCGAACGGCTTGCCACCGAGGCCAAGGCCAAGATCGAGGAATTCGTGGCCCGGCGCACCAAGATGGCCGAGACCAAGATCGCCCAGGCCGAGGCGCAAGCCACCGCCGACGTTCGCAGCGCCGCAGCCGAAGCCGCTGTTGCCGCCGCCGAAAAAATCCTCACCCAGGAGACCAAGGGCAATCTCGCCAGCGCGCTGGTCGCCAAGGGCATCGAGGACGTTCGTAAAAAGCTCAACTAGCAGAGCGATATAAGCGCATTTTGCCGCCATGTGGCGGCGGTGGGCTATCTCCCTGAACAATAAGCCTAGCCGCCGGCCCGATGGTTTTCCCCGCTATTCGCTTTGAGTGGTAACGGCCGGTCTTTGCCTGCCCCCACAGCGCCTCTTTCCTTGCCTCCGGTGATTCGTCCGCAGTTTGTTGTTTGCGTACTGGCCGGAAGAACCGGCCGAGGCATCGGTGGATCCGTGGTCATCTTCGATTGCAACGGCGTTCTCGTCGATAGCGAACCGCTGGCAACAGCCATTGTATCGCAAGAGTTCATCCGCGTCGGCTTCGCACTGACGCCGGATATTGTTGCGCGCTATTTCACCGGCCGCCGTCCCGCCGACATGTTCGCCGACGTGGAGATCGCCGCCGGCCGCAAGCTGCCGCCGGATTTTCCCGCAACCGTCGCCAGCGCGACCTTGCGCCGGTTCCGTGCCGAGCTGCGCGCGACCAAGCACGCCGCCTACGCGCTGTCCTGACTGCGCGGGCCAAAATGCGTGGCCTCGTCGTCCTCGCTCGACCGCATACGCGTGAGCTTGGAAAGCACCGACCTGATCCGCTTTTTCGAGCCCAATTTGTTTTCGGCCGGCGACGTGCGCAACGGCAAGCCCGCGCCCGACCTGTTCCTGTATGCCGCCGGCAAAATGCGGGTAGAGCCGCGGGAGTGCATCGTGGTGGAAGATTCAGCCGTCGGAGTCATCGCCGGGGTCGCGGCCAGCATGACGGTGATCGGTTTGTCGGCGGCAGCCACGCCGGCGGCCAGCTCGGCAATCAGCTGCGCGAGGCCGGCGCCAGCGCCGTGATTTCCGATCTGCGCGCGCTCAAGAGCACGATCATCGACCTGCGCGGGTGGTGATTTTTAACTCTGCTTCGGCTTGGCGGCGGGCTTGCGCTTGGCGGGCGGCGTTTTCTTTTCCGGCGGTGCGCCGAGTGCATCGAAGCCGACATAGACTACGTAGGCATCAATGTCCGCCGGTACCGGCGGCATTGGAAACGCGATGTCGGAATCGACATGGGTAAAGGTGACGCGGTCCACCGCGTTGTTTACAATCACCGGTATACGCGCGAATTTCGATACGATGGTTTTCGGGTTTGTCCCTTCATGCACAACCGCGATGCGCAGCGGCACGTCGGCCGTGCCGGGGCCGCCGGCCGGGCCGGTGATGATGCGACCCTCGATGCCGACCTTCATGGTCATTACGCCGGCATTGACGTGGCATTCGCGCGCGGTGCGGATGATGGTGCCCTGATAGCGCAGGTCGAGCACTGCCGGCTCCCCCACCTCGCCCGGCTTGCTGCCGATCATGAGTGTCGCCGCGCCGGTGCGCACGTCGACGCCCGGGCACTCGATGTCGGTATCGGACGCGCCGACGCCATCCACGGCATTGCCGGTTGTCGCCTTCGAAGAACCGAAGATATTCGAGGTCGAGTTGAGCAGATTGGTGCCGCAGCCGCCTAACGCCAGCGCCAGACCGAAAAGCGCGGTCACGCCTGTGCCGATTCGCATCATTTGTCCGCTCCGCTCCCCACGCATTTCCCGGCTCACGATTAGCGATGTCTCCAGCCCGACTTATAGCAAGCCAAGCGTGGCAACCCCAAGGCGGAGGGTTTCAATCCGAATCGTCATTGAGCCGGGCATATAAAAGGTGATCCTGCCAGACCCCGTTGATGCACAAATAGCTGCGGGCATAGCCCTCGCGCGTAAAGCCGGTGTTCTCCAGCAAGCCGATCGAGGCGGTATTGGCCGGAATGCAAGCCGCCTCCAGGCGGTGCAGATGCAGCGTCCGGAAGCAGAACGGGATCAAAGTGCGCACCGCCGCGGTCATATAGCCCTTGCGGGCAAAGGGCGCGCCGATCCAGTAGCCGAGGCTGCCGGCTTGCGCGACGCCGCGGCGGATATTGGCGAGGGTTAAGCCTCCCATCAGGGCATTGTCGTCGCTGCGGAAAATCAGAAACGCGTAGGCGAGATCGCTGCGCTGATCGTCGGCATAACGCTTGAGGCGGCGGCGGAAGGCGCCGCGGGTGAGATCGTCGGCCGGCCAGGTCGGCTCCCAAGGCGTGAGGAAGCCGCGGCTCGCTTCGCGCAATTCGGCCCACGCGGCATGATCGCTGTTTTGCGGCGCGCGCAGCAAGACCCCGGCGCCGGCGATGGCCGGCATGGTATCGTTGAAACTGACGGTGCGAAAAAACGCCATGGCGGTTTGGGCTAGCGTTCCCCTAGGCTGCGCAGCGGACGAGACTTTCAGCAATCGCCGCCGTGCTTTCAAGCCCATTGCCGGGTCCGAGCGCGGCGATTGCCGGTCTGCTGCGTCCGATCAGCGCGCGGCCGGCGGCGCGCGCACTTGCGACGGTTACCGCCTCGACCTTGGCGACAATTTCGTTGAGCGGGATCGGCCGGCCAAAGGCCAGCATCTGCCGCGCCAACTGGCCGAGGCGCGCCTCGGAACTTTCCAGCGCCATCAACAGGCTGGCCTTCATCTGCGCCTTGGCGCGCGCGATCTCAGCCTCGTTGATCGTCTCGGTGGCGTTCGCGATCTGGTCGATCACCACGCGCATCAGTTCTGGCGCGTCGGTCTCGTCGGTGCCGGCATAAAGCCCGAACAATCCGATATCGGCATAGGGCATATGAAAAGAGCTGATGGCGTAGCAGAGCCCGCGTTTCTCGCGCACTTCCTGGAACAGGCGTGACGACATGCCGCCGCCCAGCACGCTGGTGAACACCTGCAGGCTGTAGAGTTGTTCGTCCCTGACCGGCAGACCTTGCAGCGCCAGCGCGATATGCACCTGTTCGAGATCGCGGGTCTCGACCCTGGTTCCGCCGCCGAAATGCGCCGGTTCCGGCGCCGGTCCGGCCGGTCCAACAAAGCTCGCAAAGCGCTTCTCGGCCTCCTCGACAATTGCTTTGTGTTCGATGGCGCCGGCGGCGGCCACCAGCATGTCGGGCCCGCGATAGTTGCGCGACAGATAGCTGCGAATGCGCGCCGGATTGAACGAGCGTACGGTTTCCGGCGTACCGAGAATAGAGCGGCCGACCGATTGCTTGGGAAACGCCGTCTCCTGCAGTCGATCAAACACCAGGTCGTCGGGCGCGTCTTCGACGGCGCCGATCTCTTGCACGATCACGTTTTGCTCGCGCCGCAATTCCTCCGGATCGAAGGCTGGCTCCGACAGGATGTCCGATAGCACGTCGAGCGCGAGCGGCACGTCGGCCTTGAGCGCGCGGGCATAATAGGCGGTGCTCTCCACGCTGGTAGCGGCATTGAGATCGCCGCCGACAGCTTCGATGGTTTCGGCAATCTGGCGCGCGGTTCGTCGCTTGGTGCCCTTGAATGCCATGTGTTCGAGCAGATGCGAAATGCCGTGCTCGTCGGACGCCTCATCGCGACTGCCGGAACCGATCCAGACCCCGAGCGTGGCGGATTCCAGATGCGGCATGCGGTCGGTCACCACCGATAGGCCGGAGGGGAGACGAGTCACTTCGACAGTCATGCCGCCGCTCCTTCACGCGCCGCACGCGACGCTGACGCCACATATCGTTCCACCGCCGCCTGATCGGCGGGCAGCACGCTGACGCGCTCCGGCCTGCTTGGCAAATCGGCCAGCCAATCGGGCAACGCCGGTGTGACACCGCAGGCGGCCGCAACCGCGTCCGGAAACTTAGCGGGATGCGCGGTCGACAGCACCACCATCGGCACCGACGGGTCGCGGGTTTCTTTCTCGGCCACCGCCAGACCGACCGCGGTGTGCGGATCGGCGCAGTAGCCGGCCTCGCGCATCCAGGCGCGGATAGTGGCGGCGCATTCCTGTTCGTCGGCTTTATCCGCCGTGAATGTTGCGCGCATCTGCTTGAGCGCCGCCGCCGGCACCGTGAAGCGGCGCGATTGCGCCAGCGAGCCCATCAGCGCGGCAACCTGCTTGGCGTCGCGGCCGCAAGTCTCGAACAGCAGTCGCTCGAAATTGGACGATATCTGGATGTCCATCGACGGCGAGGTAGTCGCCACCACGTCACGCGTCTCGTAGGCACCCGTCGCCAAGGTACGGACCAGGATGTCGTTGACATTGGTCGCCACCACCAGGCGGTCGACTGGCAAACCCATGCGCGCGGCGACATAGCCGGCATAGACGTCGCCGAAATTTCCCGTTGGCACGGTGAAGGCGACCTTGCGATGCGGCGCGCCGAGCGCCACCGCGGCGGTAAAGTAATAGACCGTCTGCGCGACCACGCGCGCCCAGTTGATGGAATTGACACCGGACAAGCGCACGCGGTCGCGGAAGGCATGATGATTGAACATCGCCTTCACCAGCGCCTGACAGTCGTCAAAGGTGCCCTCGATCGCCAGCGCATGCACGTTTGAATCCGGCACGCTGGTCATCATCCGCCGCTGCACCTCGGAGATGCGGCCATGCGGGAACAGCACCACCACATCGACTTGGGCGCGGCCGCGGAACGCTTCGACCGCGGCGCCGCCGGTATCGCCCGAGGTCGCCACTACGATTGTAGTGCGTTCGGAGCGCTTGAGCAGCACATGGTCCATCAGCCGCGCGACCAACTGCATGGCCAGGTCCTTGAAGGCGAGCGTCGGCCCGTGGAACAGTTCAAGCACAAATAGGCTGTCGCCGAGTTGCACCAGCGGCGCGGTCGCCGGATGCCGGAAAGTCCCATAAGCCTCGCGCGCCATGCGGGCGAGATCGGCTTCCGGAATACTGTCGCCGACGAAAAGCCGGATCACCTCGACTGCGACCTCGGCGTAAGGCCGGCCCGCAAAGCCCGCGATCGCCGCGGTGTCGAGCGCCGGCCAGGATTCCGGCACGTAAAGGCCGCCGTCGCGAGCCAGCCCCGCGAGCATGACCTCGACAAAATCGAGCTGCGGAGCTTCGCCCCGCGTTGAGACATAACGCATTGAATTGACTAACTTTTATGGTTCCGGCACGGCCGCAATTTCAGGGCACAGTAGCCCTGCGTGGGGGCTTTCACAAGAAAGCCCCTCGTTCGGCTATGCGTTCGAAACGCGCCGTTCGCCTAGAGATTGGCCTCATCGAAGGCGCGCACCCACATGGCGCATAGCCCTGAGCGGACGATGTCCTCGCGCGTAAATTCAATCAACGGGACCGGAAGCATCTGCGACTTGATCAAGTGGATGACCGCGCGCAAGCCGCTGGCCTGGGTGAGATCGCATTGGCTGACGTCGCCATTGATCACCACGGTGCAGTCTTCGCCGATGCGGGTCAGAAATGTCTTGATCTCGGCCAGCGTTGAGTTCTGCGCTTCGTCGAACAGGACAAAAGCATTCTTCCACGACCGGCCGCGCATGACTTCGAACGGAACCAGTTCGATCGCGCCGCTCTTGAGTGCGATCTCATAGGCAGCCTTGCCAATCCGCTCTTTGATCGCTTCCACCACCGGCGCAGCCCAAGGCGCGAACTTGTCTTCCAGAGTGCCGGGAAAATATCCGAGCGAGCGTCCGCACGGCACATTCGGCCGGGTCAGAATAATCTTGTCGATCTTGCGGTTGCGGAAAAGATCGGCGGCATAAGTGGCGGCGATCCAGGTCTTGCCGGTGCCGGCCGGCCCCAGCACGATCACTTGCGGGCCGGCGCGAAGAGCGTCGAGGTAAGCCGCCTGAGTCGGGTTAAGCGCCTTGATCTGAGGAAGAACGCGTTCAGCTTCAAACTTGGAACCTTGGAACTCTATGATTTCAGCCGTTTCAAACTCTCGGGCATTGCGCTGCCGCTTTTTGTTGAAATGTTTGTTGTTGAAGTGTTTGTTGCTGAAGTGTTTACCCAAGGCAGACTCCTTTTGCTGGACCAAGAGGAAGAATCATACGCAAGCACACCCCGCGCGGCAGCACGGAGCGATTGGATATTTCAGGTTTGGGTGTGTTTTCGGCAGACAACAGGCCGGGCGCGGCGAACGACGGTCCCCTGATTTTGGGATACCGCGACCTTCTCATCGAAGCCCAATCTTACTAGCCATCATGCGAGAGGCAGTATACGTGATTCGCGTGACAGTTTCATGGACCGTTTTTGAGCAATCGGCCGAAAAAATTGGCGGCCACCCATTGATGCGTTAAAGGTCTCGTTAAGAATTTAGAATCGCGACAAACTGCCCAATTGTCAGCTAATGAGCGCGCCGCCATCGATGTAGACAATCGAACCGGTCGCAAATCCGATGGTCATGAAGGCGAGGATTTGCCGCGCAATATCGTCGCCCACGCCGACGCGGCCAACGGGCAAACCGGCCGCGGTTTTTGCCAGCATCTCGCGGCGGGCGGCTTCCGGCATGGCAGCGCGGATGGGCGTGTCGATAATGCCGGGCGAGACGCAATTCACGCGCACGGGCGCTAGCTCAAGCGCCAGGCTGCGCGCCAGCGATTCGATCGCCCCGTTCGCTGAGCCGACAATCGCGGAGTTGGGCCGCGGCCGAATGCTCAGGAAACCGGAGACCAGCGTGAGCGAACCGCTCGCGCGGATTTCAGCGGCGCGCGCGACGCGCCAGGCGCCCCAGAATTTTCCTTCCATGGTCGCGCGCACGTCTTCCATCGATACGGTTTTGAACGGACCGGAGCGGAGCTGCGCCGCTGTGACGACCACATGGTCGACCGGGCCGCAGGTGCGGAAAAGGTTCACGACACTTTCATCATTGGTCACGTCGGCCGCAATTGCCTTCGCCCCTAGTTTTTCGGCGGCGGCCTTCAGGCGGTCGGCGTTGCGGGAGGCAATAATCACCTCGGCGCCTTGCCCCTTGGCAAGTTCGGCGGTCGCCAGACCAATACCGGATGAGCCCCCGACGACGACTTTCTTACCCTTGAGCAACATGCTGTCTCCCCCGATTGAATCCTTCGGAATTTGATCGGCCGCACTAGATCATGCCGCGTTATCTACGACAATATCGATAGACATTTCACGTTGAGAAGCGTGTTAACCGCGACGCCGGAAGCGGCCGGCGAGCCAGACCACATAGACGCCGGCCAAGGCGAGCGCGAGGCCAAACCAGGTGATGGCGTATTGCAGGTGATTGTCCGGCAATTGCACCGCGAGCTTACCGGGGAGCGGTACGCCGCCGGGCGGGACGGGAGATTCCTGGTCGACATAGAACGGAGCCGCACTCGCCCATTTTTTGGCGGCGGCGATGGCCTTGTGGTCGCGCAAGTACCAGACATTGCCCTTGACGTCGTCGGCAGGCGTGAACAGGCCGCGCGCCTCCGGCCAGCGCATGACGCCGACAATGTCGATCGTGCCGCGCGTGTTTGCGGCCGTGCGCGTGGCGGGGTCTTTGGCGTCGAGCGGCACGAACCCGCGATTGATCAGAACGATGCTGCCGCCGGCAAGTTGCGCGGGCGCGAATACCCAAAAGCCGGGACCTTTGACATCGGGCCGGAATGGCGAACCGGCGGTGTAGACCAGCGCCTCCTGGCCTTCGAGGAATTCAGCCGGAAACACGAAGCGGCGAAATTCGTTACCCTCTTGAATGAGCCGCGGCCAGCTTGCGCGCGGCGGCAGATCTTCCGGTGCGCGGGCAATCCGCGTCGTCACTGTCGCGATCAGATTTTGTTTCCAGGTCTTGCGATCGAGCTGCCAGATGCCAAACCCGATCAGGAAGGCAATGCCGACGACGGCAAACACCGTCGGCTCGATCAGACCCCGGCGCTTTGTGCGCGGCTCGATCACACGTCGCCCCGGCGCTGGAGACGGCCTTCCGCCGCCTTGTGATGGTATTGCAGCGCGATCAGCAGGCCCTTGATCGGCCGCAGCGGCGTCAGCGTTACAAGCAGAATCAGCGGCAACCACAGCATCGCGTGCAGCCAGTATGGCGGCTGATAAGCCACCTCGGTGATCAGCGCCGCGAACACGACGATCGCGCCCCCGATAAGAATCACGAATACCGCCGGTCCGTCGCCGGCATCGGCAAAGCTGAAGTCGAGTTCGCAGCTTTCGCAGCGCGGGCACAAAGTCAGAAAGCCTTGGAACAACCGGCCCTTTCCGCATGCCGGGCAACGTCCGCGCAATCCTCTGCCGATCGGCAGTTCGGTCGGCGTTACATGGTCATTCATGGCCGCATCCTCGTTTGCGCATGATCATATCCGAAAACCAGTTCCCACTTTTCGGGATCATGCACCAAAGCAAAAGGGCGGCGTCGCCGCCGCCCCTTCGCGAGAAATAGCGTTGGCGGTCAGTGTCCTTGGCCGGCGCTGGCGCCCGCACCCCAGACATATATGCAGGCGAACAGAAACAGCCATACCACGTCGACGAAATGCCAATACCAGGCGGCGAACTCGAAGCCGAGATGCTGGGTGGGCGTGAAGTGGCCATTGATCGCGCGCAGCAGGCAGACGATCAGGAAAATCGTGCCAATGAGCACATGCGCGCCGTGGAAGCCGGTCGCCATGAAGAAAGTGGCGCCATAGATGTTGCCACTGAAGGCGAAGGCCGCGTGCGAATATTCGTAGGCCTGCACGCCGGTGAACGTAGCGCCAAGCAGGATGGTCAGCGCTAACCCCCACTTCACGCCCTGCCGGTCGTTTTCCAGCAATGCGTGATGCGCCCAGGTCACCGTGGTGCCGGAGGTGAGCAGGATCAGCGTGTTGAGCAGCGGCAGATGCCAGGGATTGAAGGTCTCGATGCCTTGCGGCGGCCACACACCATGGGTGAAGGCCAGACGTCCGACGTCATGCGCTTCGCCGGGAAACAGCGCGGTGTTGAAATAGGCCCAGAACCAGGCGACGAAGAACATCACCTCGGACGCGATGAACAGGATCATGCCGTAGCGGTGCGATATCTGCACCACGCGGGTGTGGTAGCCCTCGTGCTCGGCTTCGCGGATCACGTCGCGCCACCAGACAATGAAGGTATAGAGCACGCCGATTACGCCGATGCCAAACACCAGGGGCGCGGCGGCGTACATATGATGCATCCAACTGATGGCGCCGACCGCGAGGACGAAGACAGACGTGGCGCCGACCGCCGGCCATGGGCTCGGATCGACCAGATGGTAGTCGTGGTGCTTGGCGTGAGCGTCGGCCATTGTGGTCGTCTCCGTTAAAGCTTGCTCGAATTTTTGTCCGGCGCTTCCGCCACCGGTCGCGCAGAATCGCGCTGCCGATAGAAAGTGTAGGACAGCGTGATGGTGTTGAGATCGTTCTGGTCGCTGTCTTTGACGATCGCGGGATCGACATAGAACACGACCGTCATCTCGCGCGTCTCGCCCGCCTTCATGGTCTGATCGGTGAAGCAGAAGCAGTTGATCTTGGCAAAGTAGGAACCGACTTGCGGCGGCGAGACATTATAGGACGCCATCGCGGTGATCTCGCGCGCGGCCTGGTTGATCACCTTATAATTGACGGTCACCACTTCGCCGATGCGGACCTTCATCTCGGTCTGCTCCGGCTCGAATTTCCACGGCAGACCAGGCGCGATGTTGGAATCGAAGCGAATTTTGAGCGTGCGGCCGAGCACTTCTTCGGGCGCGCGTTCCGCGACCTGGGTGGTGCCGCCAAATCCCGTGGTCTTGCAGAACCAAGTATAGAACGGCACCGACGCATAGGCCGCGCCCACCATCAAGGCGACAAACGCACCGCAGGACATGGCGACCAGCAAGTCGCGCCGTAGCGGGCTTTTGGTGACGTGGGGTAATGGCGCGGTGGTCATCAGTTAAACGACTCTTTTTTGTTTGTGCATGATCTATCCGAAAACTGCTTCACACTTTTCGGGATCATGCGCGTGCATTACATCGGACGGATCAGCAGCATCGGGCCCTTCACCAGGGTCATCGCATAAAACAACACGACAAGCGCTGCGAGCGACAGCGCGATGGCGATCGAACGCGAACGCCGGGCGCGTTTTTGCGCCTCGGTGAGCACGATGCCATCGTCTTTGAGTTGCTCGTTCATGGCGATACCTAAGCTCATGCCGCCCATCGGGCGAGCAGCCCGCCCCACCCGCGCTCGACCAAGAGTACCGCGAACAAGAGGAACAGATACAGGATCGAGAAGGCAAAAAGATGCCGGCTGGCGCGTTCGGCTGGGCGGCGCTCGCGCAGCACCTGGCACGCCAGCGCCAGCATGATCGTGCCGGAGACGATAGCCGTAATCCCGTAGAGCGCGCCGGCAAAGCCAAGCGGCCAGGGCGCGATGCCGATCGGCACCAGGATCAACGTATAGAGCAGGATGTGGCGCCGCGTGCTGGCGTCGCCGGCGACCACCGGCAGCATCGGAATGCCGGCGCGGGCATAATCCTCGGTGCGGTAAAGCGCCAGCGCCCAAAAGTGTGGCGGGGTCCAGAAAAAGATGATCATGAACAGCAGCACCGGTTCGAGCGACAACGATCCGGTCACCGCCGCCCAGCCGATCATCGGCGGAAAGGCGCCGGCGGCGCCGCCAATCACGATGTTCTGCGGCGTCGAACGCTTGAGCCACATGGTGTAGACCGCGACGTAGAAGAAAATCGTAAACGCAAGCAGCGCCGCAGCAAGCACATTCACCAGCAGGCCGAGCACTACCACCGCGAACGAAGCGAGCGTGAGCCCGAAGGCCAGTGCTTCACCCGGCTGCACGCGACCCATCGGCACCGGACGGCGCGCGGTGCGCGTCATCACCGCGTCGATGTCGGCGTCGTACCACATGTTGAGTGCGCCGGCGGCGCCGGCGCCGACGGCAATGCAGAGCAACGCGGTAAAGCCGGTCACCGGATGTAGCGAGCCGGGCGCGACCGCCAAGCCCACCAGCGCGGTGAACACGACCAGCGACATCACCCGCGGCTTCATCAGCGCGATGTAGTCGCCGACGCTCGCCAAGCTCGGCTCCGCAAGACCGAGTCTCGCCCCGGCCGCTATGGGATTGCGGATGTCTGCGCCTTCGCTGATGTGCGACATGTCCTACGCCAGCCCTATTTTTCCCTTGCGCGTGATCTTGTCCGAAAACCGGTGCCTACTTTTCGGGATCACGCGCATTCTATTTAATCCGCGGCAGCGTTTCGAATTGGTGGAACGGCGGCGGCGACGACAGCGTCCATTCCAGCGTGGTTGCGCCCACGCCCCATGGATTGTTGCCGGCCGCGCGCTTGACCACGAAAGCCTCGACCATGCCATAGAAGAAGATGATCACGCCGAAACCGGAGATGTAGGAGCCGTAGGATGAGACCAGGTTCCAGCCGGCGAAGGCATCGGGATAGTCGACGTAACGGCGCGGCATGCCGGCAAGTCCGAGGAAGTGCTGCGGGAAGAACACCAGGTTCACGCCGATGAAGGTGATCCAAAAATGCGCCTTGCCGATGGTCTCGCTGTACATGTAGCCGGTGATCTTCGGGAACCAGTAGTACCAGCCGCCGAAGATGGCGAACACCGCGCCGAGCGAAAGCACGTAGTGGAAGTGCGCCACCACGTAATAAGTGTCCTGCAACACGCGATCGACACCGGCATTGGCCAGCACCACGCCGGTGACGCCGCCGAGCGTGAACAGGAAGATGAAGCCGAGCGCCCACAGCATCGGGGTGCGGAATTCGATCGAGCCGCCCCACATGGTGGCGATCCAGGAGAAAATCTTCACGCCGGTCGGCACCGCAATCACCATGGTGGCGGCGATGAAATAGGCCTGCGCGCCGGTCGACATGCCGACCGTGTACATGTGATGCGCCCACACCACGAAGCCGACGGCGCCGATCGAGACCATGGCGTAAGCCATACCCAGATAGCCGAACACCGGTTTCTTCGAGAACGTCGCCACGATCTGGCTAACCATGCCGAAGCCGGGCAGGATCAGGATGTAGACTTCCGGATGTCCGAAGAACCAGAACAGATGCTGGAACAGGATCGGGTCGCCGCCGCCTTCGCCTGAGAAGAATGTGGTGCCAAAGTTGCGGTCGGTGAGCAGCATGGTGATGGCGCCAGCCAGCACCGGCAGCGCCAGCAGCAGCAGGAACACGGTCACCAGGATAGACCACACGAACAGCGGCATTTTGTGCAACGTCATGCCGGGCGCTCGCATGTTGAAGATGGTGGTGATGAAATTGATGGCGCCGAGGATCGAGGAGGCGCCGGCAAGATGTAGTGACAGAATGGCGAAGTCGACCGCGGGACCGGGATGACCGCTGGTCGATAGCGGCGCATACAGCGTCCAGCCGGCGCCGACGCCGTTGGAGCCGGGCTCGCCTTCGACGAACGTCGAAATGATCAGCAGCGCAAACGAAGCCGGCAGCAGCCAGAACGAGATATTGTTCATGCGCGGAAACGCCATGTCGGGCGCGCCGATCATCAGCGGAACGAACCAGTTGCCGAAGCCTCCGATCATCGCCGGCATGACCATAAAGAAGATCATGATCAGACCGTGGCCGGTGACGAACACATTATATTCGTGCGGGGTCGGGAAGAATTGAACACCCGGATACTGCAACTCGATACGGATAGCGACTGACATCAATCCGCCGATCACGCCGGCCGCGAGCGCGAACACCAGGTACATCGTGCCGATGTCCTTGTGGTTCGTGGAATAGACGAACCGCCGCCATCCGGTCGGATTCGCATGGTGCTCGTCGTGATGGACGCCTTGGGCATCGTGTGCAGCTGCATTGCTAGCCATCGTTATTGTCCTTCGACCCTTGTCATTGTCGCCCGCGTCACGCTTTAGTTGCCTTCGCCGGCCGCGGCCACCGCGGTCGAACGAACGCCGTCATCGGTGGCGTATTTCTTCTTCGCCTGCTCGATCCAGGCAGTGTAGTCCCTCTGGTTCACCACGCGTACCGCGATCGGCATGAAGGCGTGATCCTTGCCGCAAAGCTCGGAGCACTGGCCGTAATAAACGCCTTCACGTTCGGCCTTGAACCAGGTTTCGTTGATGCGGCCAGGGATGGCGTCGATCTTGATGCCGAACGAGGGCACCGCGAAGGCGTGAATTACGTCGGCGCCGGTGGTGAGCACGCGCACCACCTTGTTGACCGGCACCACCATTTCATTGTCGACCGCCAGCAGACGCGGCTGACCCGGCTTGAGATCCTTGGTCTGCACCATCAGCGAATCGAATTCGAACTTGTTGTCCGGGTAGCTGTAGCTCCAGAACCACTGCTTGCCGGTAGCCTTCACCGTCACGTCGGCAGGCGGTGTGTTGAGCTGATAGAACAGCAAGCGGAACGAGGGCACCGCGATCGTCACCAGGATGAGGACCGGGACCACGGTCCAGATCACTTCAATGGTGGTGTTATGCGTGGTGCGCGAAGGCACCGGATTGCTGCGGGCGTTGAACTTCACAACGATGATGACCAGCAGCGCCAGCACGAACAGTGTGATCGCTACAATGACCCACAGCAGAAAATCGTGGAACCAGATGATGTCGTCCATCACCGGGGTCGCGCCCTTCTGAAAGCCGAGCTGCCATGGTTCTGGCTGGCCGGTCGCGGCCAGCGCCGCGCCTCCGGCTAGAACGGTCACGCTTGTGACCACGAATGCGATCAACCGCTTGAGCACCAGCATTGTCGAATGCGCTCCCTCGACGAGAAAGACGGCCCAGACCAGGCCGCCTCTTGGCCCCTTTTTTACCGCCCACCGCAGGCAAGATGTTCGGCTCGGCTCGGCTCGGCTCGGCTCGGCTCCGCTCCGCTCAACACGGCATTTCGCCACGGGCGTGGCGCTTGGGCGGTGCGGCGGGACGAGGGAAATCCCGGCCTCTCAAACCACAATTCCGGGCCTGCTGCAATGCATCTCGCAGGCCACCGCATGCGACAAACGGCGTATTCTGGGGACCGTTTGCGTGCCGCAATTGCGCCATGGCCTCAGCGCCTTAAATGCCCTCGCCCGGACATTTTCGGCCATCCGCCCTGCCCCTTGCTTGACAGGACTGGCCGAGGCATGACCCAACGGGATCGAATAAAATGCTGGTGGGGCAACGATTCGGGCCGGCAAGACTGCTGGCCTAAAGGCAATTCTTCTGCGCTAAGGAATTGAGCGATGGGCATTTTCAAGCAGGGCAGGCATGCGCTTGGGCGTCCATTGGGACGCCGGATTTGGCTGGCGCCGCTGACTCTGGCGATCGTGCTGATGGCGCTGCCGACCGGACGGGCCATTGCCCAGGGCGCGGTCAAGTCGGTTCATAAGGACTGGCAGATTCGTTGCGATACACCGCCCGGCGCCAAGGCCGAGCAATGCGCGCTGATCCAGAGCGTGACCGCGGAAGACCGCGCCAATGTCGGCCTGACGGTGCTCGTGCTCAAGACCGCCGACCAGAAGAGCAAATTGATGCGGGTCGTGGCGCCGCTTGGCGTGCTGCTGCCGTCGGGCTTGGGCTTGCAAATCGACCAGACCGATGTCGGCCGCGCCGGCTTCGTGCGCTGCCTGCCCAACGGCTGCATCGCCGAGGTGGTCATGGACGACGAGTTGATCAAGAAACTACGCAGCGGCAAAACCTCGACCTTCATCATTTTCCAGACACCTGAAGAGGGCAT
>SHVM01000043.1 GCA_009694265.1 Pseudolabrys sp. | reverse complement strand
CTTTCGGCGTGCCCTTGGGAGCGCCAACGCCGTTCCACGAGATCACCTCAAAGCCCTTGATGGTCTGATTGACCGTCGGCACGCCGGGCAACAGTGGCGAAGCCTTCGGACTGGAGGTCGCTAAAATTTTTAGCTTGCCGTCGGCAACCTGCCCTTTCACCGCGGGCGGAAACTCGACCAGCATCTGCACGTCGTTGCGAAGCAGCGCCACCACGATGTCGCCGGAATTCTTGTAGGGAACGATCTGCAAATTAACGCCGGCATCCGACTTCAATAACTCGGCGCCGAGATTTTGCGTACCGCCGACGGCGATCGTGCCGATATTGAGTTTGCCGGGTTCGGCCTTCGCCGCCTTGATGAAATCGGCCAGCGTCTTGTACGGCGACTGCGCGTTGACCACGAAGACCAGATCGAACGTGCCGACCATCGAGACCATCTCGAAGTCCTTCACCGGATCGAACGGCAGGCTCTTGAAGGCCGCGACGCTGATCGCGGTGCCGTTGGTGACGAGGGCCATGGTGTAGCCGTCAGGCGCGGCTGAGGTCACGGCGCGCGCGGCGGCGATGCCGCCGGGGCCCGGCATGTTCTCGATCACCACGCGTTCGCCGAGCTTGGCGCTGAGCTTTTCCGCCATGATGCGCGCGGTCACGTCGGCGACGCCGCCGGGGCCGAACGGCAGCACGATCTTCACCGGCCGCTCGGGCCATTTCGCCTGCGCCTGGCCCACCGGCGCCAGCGCCAAAACCAAAGCCGCCGGCAGCGCCAGCAACGCGCAACGGCGCGCGGCGCGCGCCACATTGAAAAATCCCGGTGTCATCGTGCTCATCCTCCCTGGACACATCGCCGAATTCTCTTGTTATTAGCCAAAACCATAGAGCCGCGCGGGATTGTCTACAAGCAGACTTCGTTGCAGCGGCGGCGGCGCGGCAAATTGCGGCACCAGATCGACCAGATCGGCCTCGTCGGCCTCGTGGGTGGCATTGGGATGTGGAAAATCGGTGCCCCATAATACGCGCGACGGCGCTGCCTCGACCAAGGCGCGCGCAATCGGCACCGCCGCCGCATAAGGCGGCATGGAAATGCGTTCCGAACCGCACACCTTGATCCAGCAATTTTCCAGCCGTGAAAGTTCGGTCAAGGCGCGCAGCGGCGGCTGATCGACGCCCGCGCTCGATGGCACGCGGCCCATATGATCGATCACGAACGGCAGTGGCAGTTTCCGGATCATGCCGGACAGCGGCACGATATCGGGTGCGTCGACATGCAGCACCACATGCCAGCCGCGCCCCTTGATGCGGCCGATGACGCGGTTGAACACCGCCATGTCGGGTGCGCCGCCCAGATGTTTGACAAAATTGAAGCGCACGCCGCGCACGCCGCCGGCGTGGAGCTTGTCGAAATCGGGATCGGTGAAACTGTCGTCGACAATGGCGACGCCGCGATAGCGCTTGGGGTCCGACGCAATACAGTCGAGCATCGCCGCATTGTCGGTGCCGTGGCAGCTCGCCTGCACGATCACGGCGCGGTCCACGCCAAGATGCGCGTGCAGCGCCGCCAGCATTTCCTTCGGCGCGTCCTGTGGCGTGTAGCGCCGTTGCGGCGCATAGGGGAATTTGTCGCCCGGCCCGAACACGTGGCAATGGGCGTCGCAACTGCCCGGCGGCAATTTAAAGGCCGGCTTACGGCGCTTGGCGAGAAATCCTGGATGCACGTTCATAGGCTGCCTTTAGTCAAGCGAGCCGCCGGAGACAACCTCTATCGGCCTCATCCTTCGAGACACTCCTCAGGATGGGGGCGGAGCTATATCGCCCTGCTCCCACCCGGCCATGGTCTTTGAATGGAAATCGGCGAAACGCCCGGCGGCGATGGCTTCACGCATGTCGAACATCAGCTCCTGGTAGTAGGCAAGATTGATTGTAGACAACAGGACTTGTCCGAGGATCTCATTAGCCTTGGTCAGATGATGCAAATAGGCGCGCGAATAAGTCCGCGCCGCAGGATGGGGACTTTGCTCGTCGAGCGGACGCGAGTCGCTGGCATGGCGTGCGTTGGACAGATTAATCGAACCGAAGCGGGTATAGGCCATGCCGTGGCGGCCGTTGCGCGTCGGCAGCACGCAATCGAACATGTCGATGCCGCGCGCGACAGCTTCCAAGAGATCGTGCGGCGTGCCGACGCCCATCAGATAGCGCGGACGCCCTTCGGGCAGCAGCGGCGCGGTCTCCGCAACGATCTTGATCATCACTTCTTGCGGTTCGCCGACTGCAAGCCCGCCAATCGCATAGCCGTCAAAGCCGATATCGATCAGTGCCCGCGCGCTCTCTTCGCGCAGCGCCGTATCGTCGCCGCCTTGCACGATGCCAAAGAGTGCTCGTCCTCCGCGCTTGCCTGCTTCAAACGCTTGTTTGCTGCGCTCGGCCCAGCGCAACGACAGTTGCATGGCGCGCGCGATCTCCTTAGCCCTTGCAGGCAGCTTCAGGCATTCGTCGAGCTGCATAGAAATGTCGGCGCCCAGCAGTGCCTGGATTTCGATGGCGCGCTCGGGTGTGAGTTCCACCATGACGCCGTCGAGATGCGAGCGGAAGGTGACACCACTCTCATCGAGTTTGCGCAATTCCGATAGCGACATGACCTGGAAGCCGCCGGAGTCGGTCAGGATGGCTTGCTGCCAGTTCATGAACTTGTGCAAGCCGCCGAGCGCGGCGATGCGCTCCGCGCCGGGCCGCAGCATCAGATGATAGGTATTGCCAAGCACGATCTCGGCGCCGGTGGCGGCCACCGCCTCGGGCGAAATCCCCTTCACCGTCGCCTGCGTGCCGACCGGCATGAAGGCCGGCGTCTGCACGGCGCCGTGCGGCGTGAGGATCTCGCCGCGGCGGGCGGCGCCGTCGGTTTTGATCAAGCGGAAGGAAAAGGGCTCGGTCATCGGCTTTCCGGGTACAACAAACACGCATCGCCATAGGAATAGAAGCGATAGGCGCTCGCAATGGCGTGAGCATAGGCGCGCTGCATGGTCTCCAGCCCGCTAAAAGCAGATACCAGCATGAACAGAGTCGAGCGCGGCAAATGGAAATTGGTCAGCATCAGATCGGCGGCGCGGAACCGGTAGCCGGGCGTGATGAAAATTGCGGTTTCGCCCGAAAACGCGCGCAATTTTCCATCCACGCCCGTAGCACTTTCCAGCAGACGTAGCGCGGTCGAGCCCACCGCCACAATGCGCCCGCCCTTGGCGCGCGCGGCGTTGAGCGCATCCGCCACCTCGGCGGTTACGGTGCCGAATTCGGCATGCATTTTATGGTCCGCGGTATCGTCGGTCTTCACCGGCAGAAACGTCCCGGCGCCCACATGCAGCATCACTTGATGGACCGCCACGCCGCGCGCTTTGAGCCGCGCCAGCATCGCGTCGGTGAAATGCAGGCCCGCGGTCGGCGCCGCCACCGAGCCGTCCTCGCGGGCAAACAAAGTCTGGTAATCGGCGCGATCCTGCTCGTCGGGGGCGCGGCGGGAGGCGATATAGGGCGGCAGCGGCATCGCGCCGCGTTCGGCTATGGCCTGGTCGAGAACCGGGCCATGGAAGGAAAATGAAAGAGTTACCTCGCCTGCTTCATCTTTATGTGAAACTTTAGCATCGAGTTCGCTTAAGAAACACACCCGCCCCTCGGCCCCAAAGCGCAGCGTATCGCCCGCCTGCACCTTCTTGGCGCCGAGGACAAAAGCCCGCCAATGCGAGCTGTCGATCCGCTTGTGCAGGGTCGCCTCGATTTCCGGCTCGGCGTCCCCGCGCCCGATGCGGCGGCCCTTCAGCTGCGCCGCGATCACCTTGCTGTCGTTGACCACCAGGCAGTCGCCCAGCGCTAGCAGGTCAGCCAGATCGGCGATTTTGCGGTCTTCCAATTCGCCCGGTTTGCCCCCCGGCCGCACCACCAGCAGCCGCGCCGCGTCGCGCGGGATCGCAGGCCGCAAGGCGATGCGGCTGGTCGGCAGGTCGAAGTCGAACAGATCGGTGCGCATGGGCTTTACCTCGCGCCCCGCGCGGGGCGAGGGCTACGCCCCCATCGTCGCCTTAACGATCTTGTCGGGGTTGCTGACCGGCTCGCCCTTCTTGATCTTGTCGACGTTGTCCATACCCTCGATCACATTGCCCCAGGCGGTGTACTGATTGTCGAGAAAGCGGGCATCGTCGAAGCAGATGAAGAACTGGCTGTCGCCGCTATCGGGGCTGGCCGCGCGCGCCATCGACACGGTGCCGCGCACATGCGATTCCTTGTTGAACTCGGCCTTCAAGTTCTGTCCGGAGCCGCCGGTGCCGGTACCCTTCGGGCAGCCGGTCTGCGCCATGAACCCGTCGATAACGCGGTGAAACACGATGCCGTCATAGAAGCCCTCTTTCACCAGCGCCTTGATGCGCTTGACATGGCCGGGCGCGAGATCGGGCCGCATGGCGATCACCACATTGCCCTTGGTGGTCTTGAGCGTGAGCGTGTCTTCAGGTTTGGCCATTGTCTTAATCCTTTTGAATAATTGCCGAGCGTCAGCGCTCGATAGTGGCCTTCTTCACGAAGTCCAGGCGCTGGAAGTCCTTGGCCAGATAGGCATTGCCTTCGCGCTGCATGCGGCTCTGGTCGGGACCGCGCCCGCCCGGCGCACCCTCGCCGTATTCGGGATTGAGCTTGTCGACCACGTCCATGCCGGACACGATCTGGCCGAACGGCGAAAAGCCCGAAGCGTCCAGCCGGGCATTGTCGGAAAAATTGATGAATGCCTGCGAGGTGCGCGTGTTCGGTCCTGCCATCGCGAAGGTGATGAAGCCGCGTTTGTTGCTCTGGACGACCGGATCGTCCTTGATCGGCGCATCGCGCCAGTTCGCCATCACCGCCGGATCGCCATTGATGCCGAACTGCACCATGAAGCCGGAAATCACGCGGAAAAAACGAACGTCGTCGTAGAAGCCGCTCTTCACCAGGTTGTAGAATCGGTCGGCTCCCTGCGGAGCCCAGGCGCGGTTCACCTGCACCACGAAGGCGCCCTTGTTGGTGTCGAATTTCACTTTGTAGCTCGCCGGCGCCTGTTCCTTGGGTATCTGTGCAATGGCGGGGCTCACGCAAACGAGTGCGCATAGGACGGCGAGAATGCGGATCATGAAGTCTCCTAATTAAAGTTTTGATTTCTTCTTCAGCCGCGCCGCGACCGATGCCGGCACGAAGCTCGACACGTCGCCGCCCATGCTTGCGATCTGGCGCACCAATGTGGCGGTGATCGGGCGCACCGTGGGCGAGGCCGGCAGGAACACCGACTGCACGTCGCCGGCCATCGCCTCGTTCATGCCCGCCATCTGCATTTCATAGTCGAAGTCGGTAGCGTCGCGCAGGCCGCGGATCAGCATGCTGGCGCCGTAGCGCGCGGCCGCCGCCACCACCAGATCGGAGAAGGTGACGCAGGCCAATTCGCATTTGGCCGCGCGCGCCAGCGGGGCGCAGGTCTCCTCCAGCATGGCGAGGCGCTCGTCGGCGGTAAACAGCGGCGCCTTGCCCGGGTGCACGCCGATGGCGATCACAAGCTTGTCGGCCAGCCGGACGGCGTGGCGAACCACGTCGAGATGGCCATTGGTGACGGGGTCGAACGACCCCGCATAAAGCGCGGTGTGCGGCATGGGCCGGGGTCTACCCCGCCCCCTTTCGGCCTGCAAGGCCGCCGCCTTTGAACCTTCCGCCGGGCCGGCGCGACCAACCCCTAAGTGCACAAAAACAGGGGGCTACCATGCTGAAATCGACCACCGCCATCATGCTTGCCGCCGCCATTGCCGCCGCCGTGACGGTGCTGTCGGCGCCGGCCGCCCCTGTCGATGCCGGCCCGATCGCCACGCCCGCCGCGGCCGCCATCAAGGCCTGCGTCAACCAGCCCTGGCCCTATCTACACTGCGTCGGCACGCCATTCGGCAATCGGCGTATCCGACTGGTGACAACCGACCGCATCGCGCCCTAAGCCTTTGGCCTCGGGCCAATAGCCGCACCTTTACCCCGAATGCCCGCACCCGCGCGGTGTTAGCTAGACTGACGCAAAACCGCGGGTGGCATCATGGCGGCGAAAATCGCAACTTGGCTGGCTATCATCTTTTTGACCCTGACTGTCCCGGCATCCGCGCAGATCGCACCTAACGCTGGCGAGCTGGCGGCCTATCGCGGCCTGCATGCGGCCGCGGCCGAGGGCGACGCAGCCGAAATCGAACGGCTCGTGAAAACCGGCACGGCCATCGACGCCCGCGACAACCATGCCCGCACGCCGCTGCATGTGGCGGCCTTCATGCGCAAGCAAGACGCGGCACGAACTTTGATGCGGCTCGGCGCCGATCCGAATGCACTGGAAGCGCAGAAATACGACATCGTCACCATCGCCTCGGTGGCCGACGACGTGCCGATGCTCAAGCTCGCGCTGGCCGGCGGCGGCAGCGCGAAAAATATCACCAGTCCCTACGAAGGCACCGCGCTGATAGCCGCCGCCCATCTCGGCCACGACGAAGTCGTGCGCATGCTGATCGCCGCCAAGGCCCCGCTCGATCCGTCAACAATCTGGGCTGGACCGCGCTGATCGAGTCGATTGTGCTGGGCAATGGCGGCAAGTGCCACGTCGCGTGCCTCGATGCCTTGGTGAAAGCCGGCGCCAGCCTCACTCTCGCCGATCGCGCCGGCGCGACGCCGCTCACTTTGGCGCGCGGACGCGGCTACAAGGAGATGGTGGCGATCCTCGAAAAGGCCGGCGCGCGTTAACAAATATCAAATTGGTCTGCGCACCAGCGACAGCCAGATGCCGCCGCCGATCAGCACGGCGCCGGAAATGCGGCCGAGCAATTTGTTGTGGTGCGGCTTCATGAACCAGGCGCGACCAAGACTGGCCGCCACGCCCCAGCCGACATCCAGCACGCCGCCCATCGCGACGGAGACAACGCACATCACCAGTAATTGCCGCTCGACCGGCAATGTCGGATCGATGAATTGCGGCAGGAACGCCGTGAAGAACGCAATAGTTTTCGGATTGGTGATTGCCACCACGAAGCCGCGCCAGGCATGCACATGGCCGCCTGGCGGGGTTGCTTCGCTTGCGCTCCCCGCTTGCCGCCAGGCCTGCACGCCGAGCCAAATCAAATAGGCGGCGCCCGCCCAGCGCAAATAATCGAAGATCTCGGCCGAGGTTTTCAAAATCCAGGTCAGACCGAACGCGATGCAGGCCAGCAGCGCCGCATTGCCCGCACTGGCGCCCGCCACCGTCAGCAAAGCCGCGCGGCTGCCGCGGCGAGCGCCGGTCGTGATCACCAGCGTGACGATCGGGCCGGGTGTCAGGAATAAAACAACGGTGATGACGAGAAAGGCGGAGAACAATTGCCAGTTCATCACTCCGCCTCGTCCTCGCTCAGCCGCTCGACCGAAACCACTTTTTCGTCGTCGGCGGTGTTGAGCACGATCACGCCTTGCGTCGAGCGCCCGGCGATGCGGATGCCGGCGACCGTGGTGCGGATCAGTTTGCCTGCGTCGGTGACCAGCATGACCTGGTCGCCCTCCTCCACCGGGAATGAGCCGACGATGCGGCCGGTCTTGACAGTGAGCGACATCGCCACGATGCCTTTGCCGCCGCGGCCGGTGGTGCGGTATTCGTAAGAACTAGAGCGCTTGCCGTAGCCGCGCTCCGACAGCGTGAGCACGAATTGCTCGGCCGCCGATAATTCCACATAGCGTTTTTCGCTGATCTCGATTGCACCGGCGACGGCCTCCTCGGCATCGGGCGAGGCCTCCTCCTCGACGCCGGCGCCGCGCCGGATGGCGCTGGCGCGCTTGTGATAGCCGGCGCGCTCCTCCGCCGTCACGTCCAGATGGCGCAGGATCGACAGCGAGATCACCTTGTTGTCCTTGTCGAGTGCGATACCGCGCACGCCCATCGAGGTGCGGCCAGTGAACACGCGCACCTCCGGCACCGGGAAGCGGATGCACTGGCCGCCGGCGCTGGTGAGCAGCACGTCGTCCTTCTCGGTGCAGATCGCGACATCGACAATGGCCTCGCCGGGCGAAAGTTTCATCGCGATAATGCCGGAGCGGCGCACCTCGACAAAGTCGGACAGCTTGTTGCGCCGCACCGAGCCCTTGGTGGTGGCGAACATAACGTCGAGCTGCGCCCAGGTCTTCTCGTCCTCGGGCAGATGCATGATGGTGGTGATGGTCTCATCCGGATCGAGCGGCAGAATGTTGATCAGCGCCTTGCCGCGCGCCTGCGGCGCCGCCAGCGGCAGCCGCCAGACTTTTTCCTTATAAACTTGCCCGGCCGAGGAGAAGAACAGCACCGGCGTATGCGTGGAGGCCACGAACAGCCGCGACACGAAATCCTCCTCGCGGATCTGCATGCCGGCGCGGCCCTTGCCGCCGCGCTTCTGCGAGCGATAGGTCGAAAGTGGCACGCGCTTGATATAGCCAAGGTGCGAAACCGTGACGACCATGTCCTCGCGCTGGATCAGGTCTTCGTCGTCCATATCGCCGATCGCTTCCGCGATTTCGGTGCGGCGCGGCGTGGCGAATTCCTCTTTCAGTGCGGTCAATTCCTTCTTGATGATGGTCTGGATGCGCACGCGCGAGCGCAGAATTTCGAGATAGTCGGCGATCTCGGCGGCGAGCTTGTCGAGTTCGGCCTTGATTTCCTCGCGGCCCAGTGCTGTGAGGCGTTGCAGGCGCAGATCGAGGATGGCTTTCGCCTGCTCGATGGAAAGCCGCGCCGTGCCCTTTTTGCTGACCTTGTGGCGCGGATCGTCGATCAGCTCGATCAGCGAGGCCGCCGTGGTGGCCGGCCATTCGCGCGCCATCAATGCCTCGCGCGCTTCGTTGGCATCTTTCGAGCCGCGGATCAGCTTGATGACTTCGTCGATATTGGCGACCGCGATGGCGAGACCGACCAAAACATGGGCGCGGTCGCGCGCCTTGCCGAGCAAATGCTTGGTGCGCCGCGACACGACTTCTTCGCGGAAGGCGACGAAGGCTACCAGCATATCCTTCAGCGTCATCTGCAGCGGACGTCCGCCGTCGAGCGCGACCGTATTGACGCCGAAAGAAGATTGCAGCGGCGTGAAGCGATAAAGCTGATTGAGCACGACGTCGCGTTCGGCGTCGCGCTTGAGCTCGATCACCACGCGGTAGCCGTCGCGGTCGGATTCATCGCGCAGATCGGCAATGCCGTCGATCTTCTTTTCGTGCACCAGTTCGGCGATGCGCTCGACCATGGTCGCCTTGTTCACCTGATAGGGAATTTCGGAAACGATGATCGCCTCGCGCTCCTTGCGCACCGTCTCGAAGGCGACCTTGCCGCGCATCACGACCGAGCCGCGGCCGGTGTGATAGGCGCTGTGGATGCCGGCGCGGCCGAGAATGATGCCGCCGGTCGGGAAATCCGGCCCCGGCACGATTTTGATGAGATCGTCGATGCCGATGGCCGGATCGTCTATCACCGCCATGCAGGCATCGATCACCTCGCCGAGATTGTGCGGCGGGATATTGGTCGCCATGCCGACCGCGATGCCGCCGGCGCCATTGACCAGCAAATTCGGAAACCGCGCCGGCAGAACCGCCGGCTCGCGCTCGTTGCCGTCATAATTGGCCTGGAAATCGACGGTATCTTTGTCGATGTCGTCGAGCAGCGCCATCGCCGGCTTGGCCAGCTTGCATTCGGTGTAGCGCATGGCCGCCGGCGGGTCGCCGTCGACCGAACCGAAATTGCCCTGCCCGTCGATCAATTGCAGGCGCATGGAAAAATCCTGCGCCATGCGCACCAGCGCGTCGTAGATCGCCTGGTCGCCGTGCGGATGATATTTGCCCATCACGTCGCCGACCACGCGCGCCGATTTCACATATTTCTTGTCGGGCGTGTGGCCCTGCTCGTGCATAGAATAGAGAATGCGCCGGTGCACCGGCTTCAAGCCGTCGCGCACATCCGGTAGCGCGCGCGACACGATCACGCTCATGGCGTAATCGAGATACGAGCGCTTCATCTCCTCCGTGATCGACACGGGGCGTACGTCGGAAGGACTTCCGCCCCCCGATTTTGGGCTTTCGACGTCAGACAAAATTTGGTTCCCACGCGTTGCTCAGGGACAATTTTTATTAGCTGATTCACCCCTGCTTTGCTACCCGAAAGCGCTGGCGATATAGGCTATTTTCCTTCATATTTTCAATAATTTATGGCCTAATCGCCTTGCCCGGACGTGGGCTGCAAGGTCGGCCCGCAACAAGCGCATTTTGCCGCCCGTTTGACCCGGCATCGCGCGACCGCTAGGCGAACCGGATGCTGCTGGAATTTTTCATCTCCGCCCTGGTCACGCTGCTGGTCGTGGTCGATCCGGTCGGCCTGGTGCCGTCCTATATCGCGATCACGACCGGCCTGCGGGCCAAGGCGCGGCGCTCGGTGGCGCTACGCGCCTGCCTGATCGCGGCGGCGATCCTGGCCGGCAGCGCGCTGGCCGGCGACTGGCTATTGCGCACGCTGTCGATCACGCTGCCGGCGTTTCGCATCGCCGGCGGCCTGCTGCTGTTTTCCATCGCGTCCGAAATGGTGTTCGGCGTGCGCATCACGCGGCAATCGAAAGCCGCCGAGCAGGTGATCGAGGATCGCGTGCGCAACGTCGCCGCCTTCCCGCTCGCCATTCCGCTAATGGCCGGACCCGGCGCCATCACCGCCACCGTGCTGCTGGCCGGCCGCAGCGATGGCGACCCCGTCCGGCTCGCGATTTTACTGGCCGTCATCGCCGCCGTGCTGGCGTTCTGTCTCGTCACATTCACGCTGGCCGGGCGGATTGCGAAACTGATCGGCACCACGGGCAATGTCGTGATGTCACGCCTGCTCGGCGTGCTGCTGGCGGCCCTCGCCGTGCAATATGTCATCGACGGCCTGCGCGTGGCGCTGGCCGGCTGACGGCCAGGCGCGTTCGTGCCAGCCCGGTTGAGATCAGTTCAGAACGGAATTTCGTCGTCCATGTCGTCGCGCTTGCCGGCGCCGGCCATGGCCGGTTTGCGCTCGCGCGCGGCGCTCGGAGCCCCGCTCGATCCGCCACTGGGACCGCTGGAGCCGAATTCGTCGCCGCTGTCGGCGCTCGCGCCGCCGCCGCGCGTATCCAACATCGTGAGCTGCGAGTTGAAACCCTGCAGCACCACCTCGGTCGAATATTTGTCGTGGCCTTCCTTGTCCGTCCATTTGCGCGTCTGCAACGCGCCTTCCAGATAAACCTTCGAGCCCTTTTTGAGATATTGCTCGATGATCTTGCACAGCCCTTCATTGAACACGACGACGCGGTGCCACTCGGTTTTCTCTTTGCGCTCGCCGGTGGTCTTGTCGCGCCAGCTTTCCGAGGTGGCGACGCTGAGATTGGCGATCGGCCGGCCGTCCTGTGTGCGGCGAATTTCCGGATCCTTCCCAAGATTGCCGATCAGGATCACTTTGTTGACGCTACCCGCCATTGTTGCTCTCCACGGGGCGAAACACGGTTTAGGCTACTTGCTGGAAGCCGCCGCCGGTCGCCGGTAATGGGGCCGCTGCCGCTAAGCGCGCCCCGAAATTAACGTCTCACCCTAGCCCTCGGCCCTCGTGCGGCAAGCTCGTTCGGCCTTAATCCACAGGGCTTCCCAATTGCGTCCGCGCTATAGCCAGCAAACGCGGCACAAATATGTTCTTGGTTCGTTCTAGAATGTATTAACTAATTAGGCAACTGATTCGTTTAGCCTTTTGGTCTTTCTGTTGCGTAAAGGTCACAGCTCGAATCATCCACAAGATATAGCGTCCGCCGCATGTTCGCGTTCGATTCGGCCGAATTCAACAGGAGGTTTCACGATGAGGCGTTTTCAACTGACGGCGTGCGCTGGCCTATTGGCAGCGGCGGGTGGCTACACCATCGTTCGCGGCCGATCTGCCTAGGCCCGCTTACAAATCATCACAGGTTTACGTCGCGCCGTTCAGCTGGTCCGGCTTCTATGTCGGCATCAAT
The DNA here is from genome assembly GCA_009694265.1 of Pseudolabrys sp. Lineage (GTDB taxonomy): Bacteria > Pseudomonadota > Alphaproteobacteria > Rhizobiales > Xanthobacteraceae > Pseudolabrys. The sequence goes on along the minus strand of SHVM01000043.1, from coordinate 8,711 downwards.
GGCGGCTATGGATGGGCTGCGTCGGATTGGAGCGGCGACGGGGTCGCTGCGGTCAAACCGAAGGGCTGGCTGGTCGGCGGCACCGTTGGCTACAACCTGCAAACCGGTGTCTGAGTTTGGGGCCTGGAAGGCGACCTCGACATCAGCACGATGGACGGCACCACCATTGGAACCGGCATCTGCGCCGGCGCCATCGGTTGCGAAACCAGAAACCGATGGTTTGCCACCACCCGTGGCCGTATCGGCTACGCTTGGGACCGCTGGCTGCCATTCCTGACGGGCGGCGCGGCGTTCGGCGACATCAAGATGACGCCGAACAACGGTCTTAGCGAAACCGATATCAAGGTCGGCTGGACTGTCGGCGCCGGTCTCGAATACGCCTTCATGGGCGCGTGGTCGGCCAAGCTCGAATATCTCTATGCCGATCTCGGCAAGGCGTCCTGCAGCACCCCGACTTGCACAACGGCCGCCGATGTCACCTACAAAGCCAACCTCGTTCGGCTCGGTGTGAACTACCGCTTCTGATCGGCGCGCACACCACACGACTATGCGGGGGCCGGCCATTGCGCCGGCCCTTTGCTTTTTGCGGGCGCGGCGCGACTATCGGTTATCCCCACCGCGCCCTAGGCAGGCCGCCGCGGAGACTGGCGAAACGGATCTGTTCTTACTACGTTCTAGATTGTGCTGAGCGTTGCAGGGCTCCAACCCAATATCCATGAACGAAATTTCCAGCAAAAAGGCCCGCGACGCCCGCGCCATCACCATCCGCGGCGCGCGCGAACATAACCTCAAGAACGTCGACGTCACGATTCCGCGCGACGAACTGGTGGTGTTCACCGGCCTGTCGGGCTCGGGCAAATCCTCGCTCGCTTTCGACACCATCTATGCCGAGGGCCAGCGCCGCTATGTCGAGAGCCTGTCGGCCTATGCGCGGCAGTTCCTCGAGATGATGCAGAAGCCGGACGTCGACCAGATCGACGGATTATCGCCGGCCATTTCCATCGAGCAGAAGACCACCTCAAAAAATCCGCGCTCCACCGTCGGCACCGTGACCGAGATCTACGACTACGCGCGCCTGCTGTGGGCGCGCATCGGCGTGCCCTATTCGCCGGCGACCAACCTGCCGATCGAAAGCCAGACCGTGTCACAAATGGTCGACCGCGTGCTGGCGCTGCCCGACGGCACGCGCATTTTTGTGCTGGCGCCGGTGGTACGCGGCCGCAAGGGCGAATACCGCAAGGAGCTCGCCGAATTTCTCAAGAAGGGCTATCAGCGCGTCAAGATCGACGGCGCGTTCTTTGAGATCGGCGACGTCAAGCCGCTCGACAAGAAATTCACCCACGACATCGACGTGGTGGTCGATCGCCTGGTGGTGAAGTCCGACATTGGCACGCGGCTGGCGGATTCGCTCGAACAATGCCTCAAGCTCGCCGACGGCATGGCGGTGATCGAACTCGCCGACACCAAGGCCTCCGGATCGAAAGCCAACAAGGGCCGCAACGAAAACGCCGAGCGTATTATTTTCTCCGAAAAATTCGCCTGCCCGGTGTCCGGCTTCACGCTGCCGGAAATCGAGCCCAGACTCTTTTCCTTCAACAATCCGTTCGGCGCCTGCCCGGCCTGCGGGGGCTTGGGCGTCGAGCAGCATATCGACGCCGAACTGGTGATCCCGGATCGCGACGCCACACTGCGCAAGGGCGCCATCGCGCCCTGGGCGAAATCAAGCTCGCCCTATTACATCCAGACGTTGGAGGCGCTGGCGAAACATTTCCGTTTCACGCTCGACACCAAATGGAAGGACTTAGGGAAAAAGACGCAGGACGCGATCCTGTACGGTTCCGGCGAGGACGATATCAAATTCGTCTATGACGACGGTCTGCGCGGCTACACGACCAAAAAGCCGTTCGAGGGAGTCATCACCAATCTGGAACGCCGCTTCAAGGAGACCGAATCGGAATGGGCGCGCGAGGATCTGCAGAAATATTTCACCAATGTGCCGTGCGGCGAGTGCAAAGGCGCGCGGCTCAAGCCGGAGGCGCTCTGCGTCAAGATCGCCGGCAAACATATCTCCGAGATCGCCGAGCTGTCGGTGAAAAATGCCGGCGCATGGTTCACTGAGTTGCCGAAGGACCTCACGCCCAAGCAGAACGAAATCGGCGTGCGCGTGCTGAAAGAAATCCGCGAACGGTTGAAGTTCCTGGTCGATGTCGGCCTCGATTATCTCACGCTGGCGCGCGCCTCCGGCACGCTGAGTGGCGGCGAGAGCCAGCGCATTCGTCTGGCCTCGCAGATCGGCTCCGGCCTCACCGGCGTGCTTTACGTACTCGACGAACCTTCAATCGGCCTGCACCAGCGCGACAATGCGCGCCTGCTCGAAACACTCAAACGCCTGCGCGATCTCGGCAACACCGTGATCATGGTCGAGCATGACGAGGACGCCATCCGCGCCGCCGATTATGTGCTCGACATCGGCCCGGGCGCCGGCATTCACGGCGGCCACATCGTCGCGCAAGGCGGCATCGACGACCTGATCGCCGCGCCGCAATCATGGACCGGCAAATATCTGTCCGGCGAATTGAGCGTGCCGGTGCCGGAGCGGGCGCCGCGCAATGCGCGCCGCACGCTCAAAGTCATCAACGCGCGTGGCAATAATCTCAAAGGCATCGACGCCGAAATTCCGCTCGGCCTGTTCACCTGCGTCACCGGCGTCTCGGGCGGCGGAAAATCCACGCTGCTGATCGACACGCTCTATAACGCGGTGGCGCGCAAGCTCAACGGCGCCTCGCTCTCGCCCGCCCCGCACGACCGCATCGAGGGGCTGGAGCATATCGACAAGATCATCGACATCGACCAGTCGCCGATCGGCCGCACGCCGCGCTCGAACCCGGCTACCTACACCGGCGCGTTCACACCCATAAGAGAATGGTTCGCTGCACTACCCGAATCCAAAGCGCGCGGCTACGAGCCCGGCCGCTTTTCGTTCAACGTCAAGGGTGGCCGCTGCGAGGCCTGCCAGGGCGACGGCGTCATCAAGATCGAGATGCACTTTCTGCCCGACGTCTACGTCACCTGCGATGTCTGCAAGGGCAAGCGCTACAACCGCGAGACGCTGGAGGTGCTGTTCCGCGGCAAATCGATCGCCGACGTGCTCGACATGACGGTGGAAGAGGCGCTGGAATTCTTCAAGGCGGTGCCGCGGGTGCGCGACGTGCTGGCGCTGCTGCACCGCGTCGGCCTCGACTACATCCATGTCGGCCAGCAGGCCACGACCCTGTCAGGCGGCGAGGCGCAGCGCGTCAAGCTCGCCAAGGAGCTGTCCAAACGCGCCACCGGCCGCACGCTCTATATTCTCGACGAGCCGACCACCGGCCTGCATTTCCACGACGTGGCCAAGCTCCTGGACGTGCTGCACGAGCTGGTGGAGACCGGCAACACCGTGGTGGTGATCGAGCACAATCTGGAAGTGATCAAGACCGCCGACTGGGTGATCGATCTCGGCCCCGAAGGCGGCGACGGCGGCGGCGAGATTGTCGCGCAGGGAACGCCGGAGGATATTGTGCGCGCCGCGCGTTCCTACACCGGGCAGTTTCTGAAGCCGGTGTTGGGGCGGAGAGAGAATAAGCGGAAGAAGGGCGTGCAGGCGGCAGAGTAATGGCTTAAAGCTTGTCGGCCTGGGGCCGTCAACTGACCTGACCTGGCTTTTTTGAACCAAGCTATTCTCTCACAACGCTTGGTCCAAAAAAGCCAGGTCAGGTCACGACTAACATTGCAGGTGGACCACTTAGTGGGGGCTGGCCAGTTCTGTTTTTCAGCAGACTGCTAGAACTGCGTAATATTCATCGCAATACGCAAAATGATCCCCATATAAGGTCTTCAATATCCAACAAGCCGACTAAACGACGCGACTGAGCGGGCGGCCAAATATAAAGTAGCGTTATGACGATTGAATTTGCGCATGCGCATACCTTACAAAAGCCTTGGGGTGTTGCAGATTTGCGACCTTGGAGTAATGCAGGCGAGGACGCCAATACGATCGGCGAAATTTGGTACGAGCGTTCCGATTCAACGACCGTCCCTCCTTCGCTTCTGCTCAAGCTGCTGTTCACGAACCAGCCCCTTTCCATCCAGGTTCATCCTGATGATGCGTACGCGCAGTCGATCGGGTTGCCGAACGGTAAAACCGAAGCTTGGTACGTCCTGAGTGCCACACCCGAGGCCAAAATCGCCTTAGGCCTAAAACAGCGTCTTACCCAGGAGCAATTGCGTCACACCATCGATGATGGCTCGATCTCAAATCTTGTTGTGTGGCAGCCGGCGCATCCTGGCGACACGACATTAGTCGCCGCCGGAACAATCCATGCGATCGGGGCAGGCCTTGTGATCGCGGAGATTCAGCAACGCAGCGACGCGACATTCCGACTTTTCGATCATGGCCGCGGGCGCGAACTACATATCGAGAACGCACTTGCGGTGGCGAATGCCGGCCCCGCCGATTTTCGTGTGACGCCGACACGGCTTACCGACACGCGGACGCTTCTGATCTCGAATTCGCATTTCACGTTCGAGCGGATCGACCTAACGCCAAACTCTTTTTGGTGCCTGGAAGCGGAACAAGAGACCTGGCTGCTGGTTATCAGTGGCAGCGCTCATGCCGGCTTGTTCGACGTGACGCTTGGCGACGCCGTTTTCGCGCAGTCGGATCGCGTCAACCTTCGTGCCGGCAGGGATGGCTTGGCGGGTCTCGTCGCATACACGGGTGGTCTGGTCCCGGAGCTACTGAAGTGCCTCGACATGGAAACAACTCAATGAAATCGATTCAACGAATAGCATTCATCGGCAATCATCTTCCGCGCCTCTGCGGCATTGCCACCTTTACCCATGATCTTCATCGGGCGGTTTCAATGGCACGTCCTGACTTTGAAACCGGCGTCGTAGCGATGACAGATCCCGGTGGCGTTTATGACTATCCGCAAGCCGTGTGCCTGGAGATTCAAGACGAAAACATCGACGAGTATGTTGAGGCGGCTGAGTTCCTCAACAACGCCGGCTACGACGTCGTTTCCCTGCAACATGAATATGGAATCTTTGGTGGGCAGGCCGGCGGTCATATCACTGAGCTGTTGTCGCGACTCAAGATGCCAGTCGTTACGACACTTCACACGGTCCTCGCCGAACCAACACCCACCCAGCACGATGTGATGCAACGTATTATCGATACTTCCTCAAAAATCATCGTCATGTCGAAGAAAGGTCAGCAACTACTCCGGTTAGTGCATGACGTGCTGGCCGACAAAGTCGAGATTATACCGCACGGCATCCCTGACCTCCCGTTTTGTGAAACGCATATTGCCAAGTCGAAACTTGGCTTCGCCGGAAAGACCGTTATTCTTACGTTCGGACTTCTGTCGCCGAACAAGGGCATCGAATTTATGCTCGATGCCATGCCGGGAATCATCAAGTCGTGCCCCAACGCCGTCTATGTCATTCTCGGCGCGACCCATCCGAAACTTGTGCGTCAACAGGGCGAAACCTATCGCGACGGCTTGACGGCCCGCGTGCGGGAACTCGGCATTCAGGATCATGTTGTCTTCTTTAACCAGTTTGTCGAGCAGGCCACGCTTCTGGATTTTATTTCGATGTGCGACGTCTATGTGACGCCCTACCTCAACGAAACCCAAATGACATCGGGCACCCTCGCCTACAGTTTTGGATTGGGAAAGCCGGTCGTATCGACGCGTTACTGGCACGCCAAGGAATTGCTGAGCGACGGGTACGGCATTCTGGTTCCCTTTGCGGATGCAAATGCCATTGGCAGCGAGATCGCGGCCTTGCTCACAAATGACGTCCGCCGTCATGCCATGCGCAAGCAGGCCTACGCAGCAAGCCGATCAATGACCTGGCCGGAGACAGCCAAGCGATATCTCACGGCCTTCGAGATGGTGTGCGAGCCTGCACGGCCCGAAAAGTTGCTCGCGACCCCGGTCGTCTACAAGAGCGGCTACAAAATCGCACACACGAACGGTCACATGACCAGCCACAATAGCAAAGGCCATGCCATTCCGACGATGAAGACGGAACATTTCCTTTCGCTTTGCGATAGTACGGGCATACTTCAACACGCGGTCCATTCAGTGCCCGATCGCGCCCATGGCTATTGTGCCGACGACAACGCTCGCGCCCTGCTGTTCGCCAGCACGCTTTTAAATTCCGGCGAAACGCATTTGCCTGATGTTATCACCGCGCGCTTTGCGGCATTCGTTCAGCATGCCTGGAATCCAGATACACGTCGGTTCCGAAATTTCATGAGTTACGAACGCCGATGGCTGGAAGATTCGGGCTCGGAAGACAGCCACGGACGGACGCTTTGGGCGCTCGCCGAATGCGCACGCAATGACACCGATCCATCTCGCCGCAGATGGGCGGCGGCACTGTTCAAGACCGCGCTTCCTTCAGTCGAGGAGTTCTCGTCTCCGCGGGCCTGGGCCTTCTCGCTTCTGGGCTTGGGCACATATTGCAGGCTGGAGGTCAGCGACATGGTCGCCAACGGCCTGCGCAAGCTATTGGCCGACCGATTGATGGCGCTGTTTCTTGCGAGCCGACGCGATGATTGGCTCTGGTTTGAAGATGTTCTCGCGTACGACAATGCGCGCCTTTCGCAGGCGCTGATTCTAACGGGCCTGGCAACCCATACGCCGCGGTACACCGAGGTCGGCCTCCGATCACTACGTTGGCTCATGTCGCTGCAGACCGCGTCGTCCGGATGCTTCAGACCCGTTGGCTCCAAAAGCTTCGGCAAGATACGCCAGAAGCCCGACGCGTTCGATCAGCAGCCCATCGAGGCCTGCGCAACGATTTCCGCATGCTTTGCCGCATGGCGAGCGGATAAGGGTGCGGAATGGCTGGCGGGGGCAACACGCGCGTTCGAGTGGTTTCTGGGCGAAAACGACCTACAGACAGCACTGATCGATCCCGCTACCGGGAGCTGTTCGGATGGCCTCCATCCGGACCGGCCTAATGAGAACAAAGGTGCAGAATCGGTGCTATCGTATCTTCTTGGTATTGTGGAGATTCGGCAGTTCATGGCTGTGGCAGGCCGGACGAAACCTGCGTCAAAATTGTCATCCAACGGCATCGGCACGAATTCGGCTCGAACGCCCCTAGGGAGCATCTTTGTCCCAATCCAAATTCTTGAACCGCCAGAGCCTCTATTTGCGTCCGGACCCGGCCAGGGTCGTCGTCAGGCCCTTCAAGCCGGCGACTGAGCCGCGCGACCTCAACGCGACCGACAAGGTCCGCGCTAATCATATCGTTGATCGGGTGCTTCGGCTCGATGCCGAGGCTTCCGCGCAACAATTGAAGGAGGTGCTTGAGAATTTCGCTGGTCGCCACAGAAACTTGTTCGACATATTTGAATCGCGCGCCGCCGAGATGGAGGACGCACTTGAACCGCATGCTCAACTGAATAAGACGCAACGTGGCCTGATCGGGGCCTATTTTCTCAACGAATATTCGTTCGAGGCCTCGGCCTTGTTCAATCCAAGTATTGTCCGGCATCCCGACCAGACCGGCGCACCGGAGCATGGCTGCCGATTCATCTTGAGCCTTCGCGCCGTTGGCGAAGGGCATGTGTCATCACTCACGTTTCGCTCCGGCACCATCGCCGTGGATGGCAGTGTCTCCGTCGATCCGACCGCGCGTCTCGCATCGGTTCCCATCATTCGAAGCCGGACATCGACGCCCAATGGAGACATTATCGAAGTTACCTTCGGGCCGGAGGAAGAGCTGAGCGAGCGGGTCATCTTTCCGATCACCGACGCCCAATCGAACGGCATTGAGGACGCACGTTTTGTCGAATTCAACGATAATGGGCAGAAGACTTTCTATGCCACCTATACGGCCTATAGCGGCCGGGCGATTCGTTCCGAGCTGATTACGACGGCTGATTTCCAATCGTTCAGGATGACCCCGCTCGGCGGAGCGGCGGCGCGCAACAAAGGCATGGCTCTTTTTCCACGAAAAATCGATGGCCGCTATGCGATGATCGGGCGGCAGGACAATGAAAATCTCTATCTGATCTATTCCGACGATCTTTACTCATGGGACGGCGGGCGCGCCATCCTGCAACCTGAATACCCTTGGGAATTCGTTCAGATCGGAAATTGCGGTTCGCCCATCGAGTTGGACGACTGCTGGCTGTTGCTGATCCACGGAGTCGGTCCGGTCAGGAAGTATTCGATCGGCGCCGTGCTCCTGGACAAGAAAGATCCCTCCAAGGTTCTCGCGCGTTCGCGCGAACCTCTGGTTTATCCCGAACCTACCGAACGCGAGGGTTACGTGCCCAACGTCGTCTACACCTGCGGTGCCATGCGTCATCGCGACCAGATCATCCTGCCTTATGCAATATCTGACACGTTCTCAAATTTTGCGACGATAAAGATAGCAGCGTTGATGCAGGCGGTTGCGAGCTAGCGGCAGCCGCGATGACAGTCGTCGCCTCCAGATGAGAGAGCAGAAATGGGCGCTTTGACATCCTCCGAGGTTCCCATCGAACGGCTACAGTCGGTGACCTGACCTGGCTTTTTTGGACCAAGCGTTGTGAGAGAATAGCTTGGAAAGGAGCTTGGTCATGCCGAAGAAGAGGTTTGGTGCAGAGCAGATTGTGACGCTGCTTCGTCAGATTGAAGTGTCGATGGCACAGGGCAAAGCTGCGC
>SHVM01000003.1 GCA_009694265.1 Pseudolabrys sp. | reverse complement strand
GGGGGGGTGGGGTGAGCTTTGCGCGACGTCACGATTTCACCCCCCCCCGCTCGTTTCACTCGCGACCCTCCCCCTCCAGGGGAGGGTGAAGACGAGCGTGATGAGAATTGAAATTGTGTGTGTTGTCGAAACTACGCCGCTGCGATCTGCTTAGCCGCGTGCTGCACCGGGAATACGCAGGTCACCGTGGTGCCTTGGCCGAGCGTGGAGTCGATGGTAACCGTGCCGCCGTGCAGCTCGACGAAGGAGCGTACCAGCGAGAGTCCCAGGCCGGTGCCGCGGTGATCCGAGCCCATCGAGTCGGTCTCGAACCAGTCGAACACTTTGTCCTTCTGCTCGGGCGGGATGCCGGGCCCGCGGTCGGTGACCGTGAACGCGACCGCGCCGGCGCGCCGTTCGGCCGACAGCGTGACCGTCCCGTTCGGCGGCGAGAAGCCAACCGCGTTGGACAACAGGTTGAACAAAATCTGCCGCAGCCGCCGCTCGTCGGCGGTGAAATTGCCGATGCCCGGCGCGGCGTCGATTTCGAGCTTCAAATTGTCCTTCACCAGCCGGTCCAGCACGCCTTCGGCCGCGGCCTCCATGCTGGCGCGGATGTCGACCTCGCTTAAGGTCAGCGACATGGCGCCGGCATCGATGGTGGCGAGGTCGAGAATGTTGTTGATCAGCGCCAGCAGCGCATTGGTCGAGGTGGTGATGTAGCCGAGATATTCGTGCTGCTTGCCGGTGAGCGGCCCGAAGGCCGGGTCGCCGAGGAAATGCGCGAAGCCGATAATGTTGGTGAGCGGCGAGCGCAGCTCATACGACACGTGGTGCACGAAATCGATCTTGATGCCGTCGGCGGCGACCAGCGCCTCGTTGCGCTCAAGCAGCGCGCGCTCGACATTCACCGTGTCGCTGATGTCCTGGAAGGTGACCAAGGTGGCGCCGTCGGGCAGCGGCATGGTGGTCATGTCGATCATCATGCCGTCGCGCCGCTCGACGCGCGCCACGATCGGCTCGCGGTCCTCGATCGCGGTGACCGCGCCGCGCAAAGCCCGCCACACCGTGTTGTCGTCGTGCAGCACCTGGCACCAGGCGGTCACCGCCTCGATATGCGGATGCTGGTCGAGCGATTCAGGCGAGAGCTTCCACATGCGCTGGAAGGCGGGATTATGCAGCCGCACGCGGCCGTCGCTGCCGAATACCGCGACCGCCTCGGCCAGGTGATCGAGCGTCTCGCTCTGCACCTTGATCAGCGCGTCGTAGCGGCGATGCATGTCGAGCCGCTCGGTGACGTCGTCGTAGAGATACGTCACGCCGCCTTCCGGATTGGGCGTGGTGACCACGCGCAAAGTGCGGCCGTCCGGCAGGTGCCACATGTGCTCCTTCGGCTCGATCGCGCGATAGGCTTCGTAAAGCGCCAGCTTCCACTGCCGGTAGTCCTGCTCCTCGGGCAATTTGCGGCCGGTGCGCAACGTGTCGAGCACGGCGCTGTCGGTCGGCGTCTGGTCGAGCATGGCGGCGTCGAGATCGAACAGCGAGCGGAACGCAGTGTTGTAGAAGATCAGCTTGCGGTCGACATTATAGATGGAGACGCCAGTCGCCAGCTGGTCGAGCACGCGGCGATGCGCCTCGACCATGCGGGCGAGCGCGGTGCGCATGGTTTCCACTTCGGTGCGGTCGATGGCCATGCCGGCGCTGCCGGCGCCGCTCGGCGCGTCGACCACATCGAAGATGCGGCGTTGACCGGCGGCGATGGCCGGCAGCCGACCGGAAAAAGGCTCATTGGCGCCGCGGGCGCGGGCCAGCTCATCGCGTGCGGCGCGATCGAGCAATTCGGCCTCGCGCGCGACCGCGTCGGTGGAATCCTTGGCTTCGACCGCGCGGGCGTAAGCCGAATTCACGAACACCAGCCGGCCGTTTTCATCGCGCGCCCACACCGGCGCCGGCAATGAATCGAGCAAGGCCTTCATGGTCTCGACATCGCTCATCAGTTTGTCGTGACGGGCGGCCAGATCGATAAGTTCGCGTTCGATGCCACTGACATCGCGCAGGCGCAGCACCGCGCGCCCGCCGACAGCGCGGCCTTCGGCTTCGATCGGACGCCCCGTGGTGGTGGTGAGCGTCATCACGAAGCCGCGCCCGTCGTTGCGAAGCCGCTCGACCGCCTGTTCCATGCGCTGCGCCGCCGCCGGCTCCAGCCAGCTGCCGAAGGCGAGCACGCGCTCCGGCACGCTGCCCGCCATGACGATGCCGCTATCGCCGAGAATATCCGCCTCGTCGGTGGCGGCGGCCCAGGCCACCAGCACCTGCGGCTCCGACAACAACAGCGTCTTGAGCCGGTCGATCTCGGCGTGCAGTTCCATGGCCTGGTCGCGCGATCCGGTTTCAGCGCGTTCGGCGGCCTTGCGCGTGCGCACCAGCGCGATCGCCGCCAGCACCGCAAAGAACAGCAGCCCGAGCGTCAGCGAGAGCGTGGCGATTTCCTGGCTGCCGAGCGCGCCGGCGGCGCGGTGAATGGCATCGACGACATCCATGGCGGCGCTCGCGTCGGCCCGCGCCGGCGTGCTGAGTGCGCTATAAGGACTTGCGACCATGAGGGCGGCGAGGAATCCGCCCGACCTCGGACGAGAACGCAGCCTCTCGTTCGCCGTCCGGATTGTCTCCGGCATTCAGGCTTGCCCCAGGGATTAGGGAACGGCGTGCGCCACACCGTCCACGAATCGCAGGACTTTACCCCCAAGGGGAATCACGCCGAAAGAGTCCAGATCGTGAACGTTAATTCCCCGCGCTTTTGCGAGCGCTATTTCAGCGATTGCGCCTGCTTCGCCATGAGCTCGACATTGATACGGCCAAGCGCGGTGGAGAAGGTCCGCTCGGCCTCGGCCAGCGCCGGCCGCACCACGTCATTGACCAGCGCCGATGCCGGCAGCGGCGGCGCGCCGGCCTCTTCGGCGTTGCCGGCGGCGTGCAGGATGTCCTCGGCCGTGATGCGTTTCTGCTCGCGCGCGAGTTCGTAGCCGCCATGCGGCCCGCGCACGCCTTTCAGGATACCGTCGCGCACCAATGCTTGCAGAACCGGTTCGAGATGGCGCGGTGGAAGCCTATGGCGCGCGGCCAAAGCCTTGGCCGACACCGGCCGGTCACGGGCATTGATCGCAATATCGATGACAGCGGCAATGGCAAGGATGCCCTTGCGAGAGACGAGCGGCATGGTCGGCACCACTTGCAACCAATTGCAGTGGTAATAGGCTACAGTCCGCCAGCCGTCTAGCCGCACAGCTATAACTTACCTTATCAACCTCCGGTAGAGCCGAATCCGCCGCTACCACGCTGTGTTTCGTCGAGCGAGGCGGCTTCCCGCAGCTCTACGCGCGTCACGGTTGCAATCACCAACTGCGCGATTCGCATGCCGCGCGTAATGCTCACCGATTCGCGCCCAAGATTTACAAGCAGCACCTGAACTTCGCCGCGATAGTCCGCATCGATTGTGCCGGGCGCATTGAGCACGGTGAGCCCGTGCTTGACGGCGAGGCCGGAGCGCGGCCGCACCTGCGCCTCGAAGCCCTTAGCAAGCGCGATCGCGATGCCGGTGGGAATGAGCGCGCGCGCGCCCGGCGCGAGACTGAGCGCGTTATCTGCCGGAACCGCGGCCAACAGATCGAGGCCGGCGGCGAGCGCGCTCTGATAGGACGGCAGGGGAAGATCCTTGCCGTGCGCCAACCGCATGACGCGGACTTCGGTGGTGGTCATTTCTTTTCCAGCTCCGCCGCGATATGCGCGACCAGCATCGCGGCCACGTCGTCTTTGGTTTGCGGCGGCCAGGGCTCGATGCCCTTCGCCGTCACCAGCTGGATGGTGTTGCGATCGCCGCCCATCACGCCGGAAGCAGCCGACACGTCATTGGCGAGGATCCAGTCGCAACCTTTGGTGACGAGCTTGCTCTTGGCATTGGCGGCGACGTTCTCGGTTTCCGCGGCAAAGCCGATCACCAGTTTCGGCCGCTGCGATTTGCGCTTGGCGATGCTGGCGAGAATGTCGGGATTTTCCGTTAGCGACAAGCCGGGCGTAGCCTGGCCGAGTTTCTTTTTTATTTTCTGCGCGCCGGCATTGGTCACCCGCCAGTCGGCCACCGCGGCGGCGAAAATCGCGACGTCGACCGGTAGTACGCATTCGGCCGCCTGCAGCATCTCGCGCGCGGTTTCGACCTTGACGATCGTGACGCCAAACGGATCGGGCAGGTTTACCGGACCGCTGATCAGCGTCACGTCGGCGCCGGCGGCGGCCGCAGCGGCAGCAATGGCGTGGCCCTGCTTGCCGGACGAGCGGTTGGCGATGTAGCGCACCGGATCGATCGGCTCATGCGTCGGACCGGATGTGATCAGCACGCGCTTGCCATGCAGCGGCTGGGCGGCCTTGCCAGCGCCGAGCAATTTCTCCACCGCGGCGGCGATTTCCAGCGGCTCGGCCATGCGCCCGGTGCCGCGCTCGCCCGCTTCCGCCATCTCGCCGCTGTTGGGGCCGACCAGCGCCACGCCGTCGGCGATCACTTGCGCGAGATTGCGCTGGGTTGCTTTGTTCGCCCACATGCGCGGGTTCATCGCCGGCGCCAATAAAATTTTTGCATCGGTCGCCAGCAGCACGGCGGTGGCGAGATCGGAGGCCAGGCCGCCGGCGAGTTTCGCCATCAGGTCGGCGGTCGCCGGCGCCACCACGACGAGATCGGTTTCGCGCGCCATCCGGATGTGGCCGACGTCGAATTCGCCGGCGGGATTGAACAGATCGGTGAACACACGCTCGCCGGCAATCGCGCCGGCCGATAGCGGCGTGACGAAATGCTCGGCCGCCTTGGTGAGAATGCAGCGCACGGCAATGCCGCGCTCCTTGAGCCGCCGGATGAGGTCGAGCGATTTATAGGCGGCGATGCCGCCGCCGACGATCAACAGCACGCGCTTGGTTCCCGCCGCCAGCGTGGCGCGGCGCGGCGATGGCGCGCCGGGTTTGCTGGCGGCGGCAGGCTGCGCGTCGCCCTCCGCGGCGGCGCCGCGCAAAATGGTGCGCACCTCGTCCTCGACCGAGCGGCCATTGCGGGCGGCCCGCAGCCGCAGCTGCTTCTTGAGCGCCTCGTCGAGCTGCCGGACGGTGAGCGAAGCCATGAGATAAATCCGCTATAGAATTAGGTACTTAGCATAGAATTGATAGCAATGCAATCAATGCAATCAAACGTCTTATTTTGCCGTTCCCGCCACGCGCAAGCGAGCGGGATCGCGTGGCGGCTTTGGCCTCAAAGCAATCGGCCCAACGGACCTTGCGGGAACCGCGGCAAGCAAGGAACCATGCCGGCGCAACGGGATTTTACCGTGGGCATGAAATACCGCGGTCGAACATCACAAATACAAATGTCGTGGAGGAAGAGCCCATGCAAGTTCAAAACTATCTGTTTTTTGACGGCCGCGCCGAAGAGGCGATCGAGTTCTATAAAAAAGCCGTCGGCGCCAAGGTCGGAATGTTGATGCAATAAGGAAAGTTCCGACCAATCCATGTGTAAGCCGGGCTCCGAGAACAAAGTGCTGCACGCCTATATGAACATCGGAGAGACCGGCGTGATGCTTTCCGACGGCCACAATACCGGCAAGCCGAATTTTCAGAGTTTTGCGCTGTCGATTGCCACCAAGACCGAAGCCGAGGCCGACAAGCTGTTTAATGCGCTGGCCGAAGGCGGGAAGGTGACGATGCCGCAGAGCAAGACGTTTTTCTCAACCCGCTTTGGTATGCTCGCCGACAAATTCGGTGTGAACTGGATGATCCTGGTGGACAAGCCGTGACTCAATCGACAACCCATAGCAAGGACTTCGTCATCTCGCGCGTGTTGAACGCGCCGCGCGATCTGGTGTGGAAGTGTTTCACCGATCCGGAGTGCAGCTCGAAGCCTATCTGGCGAAGACCGCCTGATGGCATCGCGAACAATCACCAAGTGACCGAGGAAACTCAAGGAAAGGTATGCAAATGACTTATGTCGATGGATTTATCGTCCCCGTGCCGAAGAAGAAACTGGCCGCCTATCGCAGCATGGCAAAAAAGGCCGGCAAGGTCTGGCGCGAGCACGGCGCGCTGGAATTTTGCGAATGTGTCGCCGACGACGTCAAGGTCGGCAAGCGGACCTCGTTCCCGCGCAGCGTCAAGCTCAAGCGCGGCGAGACGGTCATATTTTCGTGGATCGTCTATCCCTCGCGCGCGCAGCGCGACCGCACCATGGCCAAGGTCATGAAGGACAAGCGGCTGGCGGCGATGATGAAGGGTAAGCCGCCGTTCGACGGCAAGCGCATGATTTTCGGCGGCTTCAAGACCATGGTTACTGCTTAGGAAGCCTTGCAAGCGCCTGAAAGGAATTTATCATGCAAATCGCCGGCCCCAAAATTACCGCCTGCCTGTGGTTCGACACGCAAGCCGAGGAGGCGGCGAATTTCTACGTTTCGGTTTTCAAGGGTTCGCGGCTCGGCAAGATCAGCCGCTATGGCAAAGCGGGCCAGGACATTCACGGGAAAAAAGAAGGCTCGGTCATGACCGTGGAGTTCGAGCTCGGCGGCCGGCCCTTCGTCGCCCTCAACGGCGGCCCGGATTTCAAACTCACCGAGGCCGTGTCGTTCCAGATCTTTTGCGACACCCAGGACGAGATCGACTTTTTCTGGAACGCGCTCAGCAAGGGCGGGCAAGAGGGTCCCTGCGGCTGGCTGAAGGACAAATACGGCCTGTCCTGGCAGGTCGTGCCAAGCGTAATACCGAAAATGATGAGCGACCACGACGCCAAAAAATCGGAGCGGGCCATGAACGCGTTTCTCAAGATGAAGAAGTTCGATCTCGAAAAAATCACGCGCGCCTATGAAGGGCAAAGTACGTGAGCGGCGCGGTTTGATAGCGTCACACCAGCAGCCATGCCACCCAGGCCAGCAGCAATGCGATCGTCCAGAGCGCCGCGGCGGTCCAGCGGTTGCGACGCGCCTCGGCGTGGCCAATGGCCTCGACCGTTTCCGGCGACAGCACCAGACCGTTGCGCGTGATGTCGTCGAACTGATCGATCAGCGTGCCGGCGCGAGTCAGCAACGAAGGCACCTGGCCGAGAAAGCGGCCGATCTCGCCGGCGCCTTCGGCGACGTCTTCCAGCTTGCCGACGGGCCCGAGATTGCGCTCGATCCATTCGCGCACCACCGGGTCGGCCACGCTCCACATGTCGAGCCTGGGGTCGAGCGTGCGCGCGACGCCTTCCACCACCACCATGGTCTTTTGCAGCAGCAGCAGCTCCGGCCGCGTGCGCATGTCGAATAATCCAGTGACCTCGAACAGCAGCATCAAGAGCTTGGCCATCGAAATATCTTCGGCGGTGCGGTTGTGGATCGGCTCGCCGATGGCGCGGATCGCCTGCGCGAAGCTCTCGACCGAGTGATGCCGTGGCACGTAGCCGGCGTCGAAATGCACCTGCGCGGTGCGCTGATAATCCCGCGTGATAAAGCCGAACAGGATTTCGGCGAGGAAGCGGCGCTCCTTGGGTCCGAGCCGTCCCATGATGCCGAAGTCGACGGCAACGAGCCGGCCCTCGGCGTCGACGAACAGATTGCCGGGATGCATGTCGGCGTGAAAAAATCCGTCGCGCAACGCGTGGCGCAGGAAACTCTGGATCACCTTGTGGCCGAGCGCCGGCAGATCGAGCCCTTGCGCCTCGAGCGCGGCATGATCGTTGAGCGGCGTGCCGTCGATCCATTCCAGTGTGAGCACTTCGCGCGCGGTGCGGTCCCAGTCGACGCTCGGCACGCGGAAGCCTCCGTCTTCCTTCGTGTTCTCCGCCATTTCGGAGAGCGCGGCGGCTTCCAGTCGGAAATCCATTTCCATCGCCACCGAGCGCGCCAGCGTCGCCACCGCCTCTACCGGCCGCAGGCGCTGGGCTTCGAGCGACCAATTTTCCGCCATGCGCGCGGCAAAGAAGAAGGCGTCGAGATCGACTTTGAAGCGGCGCTCGATATTAGGGCGCAGGATTTTCACCGCCACGGATTTGCGGGCGCCGGCTTCCTCGATTTCGGCTTTATGCACTTGCGCGATCGAGGCCGCGGCCACGGCAGGCCCGAAGCTCACATAGATTTCG
This sequence comes from Pseudolabrys sp., assembly GCA_009694265.1. GTDB lineage: Bacteria > Pseudomonadota > Alphaproteobacteria > Rhizobiales > Xanthobacteraceae > Pseudolabrys. The sequence goes on along the minus strand of SHVM01000003.1, from coordinate 58,447 downwards.
TTCAACGGCTTGCCGAAGGCGGAAGCGACCGCGGCTTCCGCCTGCGCTTGCGGAAACGGCGCCATCTTGTCCTGCAGGCTTTCGAGATCGCGGGCGATTGCAACGCCGACCACGTCGGGCCTGGTCGCCATGAACTGGCCGAGCTTGACGTAAGTCGGACCCAATTTGGTTAAGGCGGCGGCCAATCGGCTTGAGCCGTCTTTTGCGGTCGGCCGCTCGATCAGGCGGGCCAGCGCAATCGCCGTCTTGACCGGCAGCGGCAGCGGGCGCGTATCGACCAGCGCGAACACGCCCTCGCGCGCGAACACGAAACCGGCGCGCGACAGACGGACGAGATGGGAGAGAGCAGAGATCACAGCTTCCAGCCCGAATGCAGCGCCACCACGCCGCCGGTCATGGCCTTGAACGAGACGCGGCGGAAGCCGGCGGCTTCGATCATCGCCGCGAAGGCATTCGGCTTGGGAAATTTGCGGATCGATTCGACCAGATATTGATAGGCCTCGCGGTCGCCGGTCACGGCTTCGCCGACGCGCGGGATCACATGGAACGAATACAGCTCGTAGAGCGCGGCGAGGCCCGGCACATCCACGCTGGAGAATTCCAGGCACAGAAAGCGGCCGCCGATCTTGAGCACGCGGTGGGCTTCCGCCAGCGCGCGCTCGATGCGCGGCAAGTTGCGGATGCCGAAGGCGATGGTGACGCAATCGAAGCTGCGGTCCGGATAAGCAAGCTCCTCGGCATTGCCCTGCTCGAAAGTGACAACGCCATCATGCCCGCGCGTTGCCGCGCGCTCGGCGCCGACACTCAGCATCTCGGCATTGATGTCGCAGACCGTGACGCGTGTGCCGGGGCCGCCGGCCTCGACCACGCGGAAGGCGACATCGCCGGTGCCGCCGGCCAGATCGAGTAGCGCGAAATCTTTATCCGACATTTTTTCTAGACGGCCGGGACGGCCTTTTGGTGGCGGATTGACCGCGGTGACCAGCGCGTCCTTCCAGGCCCGGTGCAGCCCGCCCGACATCAGATCGTTCATCAGGTCATAGCGGCGCGCGACCGAATGGAACACGTCGTCGACCAGCCCCTGCTTGTCGGAGAGCGGCACGCTTCTGTCGCCGAAATGGGTCTGTTCGCTGGCTTTCGCCATAGGAATAATCCTTTGCGGGCAGGACCATAGCGCGCGGACCCGCAGGGCGCTATGTGTCAGTCGGAAAGCGGTTAACCATGCCCGAGCTGCCCGAAGTCGAAACCGTGCGCCGTGGTTTGGCGCCCGCCATGGAAGGCGCGCGCCTGGCCAAGGTCGAGGTGCGCCGCCGCGATCTGCGCTGGCCGCTGCCGAAGAACTTCGCCCAGCGGCTGGAGGGCCACACGGTCACAGGGCTCGGCCGGCGGGCGAAATATCTGCTGGCGGATTTGTCGTCCGGCGACGTGCTGGTGATGCATCTCGGCATGTCGGGCTCGTTCCGCGTCGACCATGACGGCGCCAAGGGAGTGCTCGCCAAATATCATCACGAGAAATCCAAGAGCCCCGCGCACGACCATGTGGTGTTTCACATGTCGAACGGCGCCACGGTGACCTTCAACGATCCGCGCCGTTTCGGCTCGATGAAGCTGGTGGCGCGGTCCAAGCTCGATTCCGAACCGCTGTTGCGTTCGATCGGGCCGGAGCCTTTGGGCAATGAATTCGACGCTCGGATGCTGGCGCGCGCCTGCGCAGGCAAGAAGACGTCGCTGAAGGCTGCGCTCAGCGATCAGCGCAAGGTCGCGGGGCTGGGCAATATCTATGTTTGCGAGGCGCTGTTCCGCGCGCGGCTCTCGCCCAAGCGATTGGCTTCCACCATCGCCGGCCGCAATGGCGAGCCCAATGCGCGCGCGGCCGCGCTGGTCGATGCCATCAAGGCGGTGCTGCATGACGCGATCAAGGCCGGCGGCTCGTCGCTGCGCGACCATCGCCGCGCCGATGGCTCGCTCGGCGATTTCCAGCATAATTTCCAGGCCTATGACCGCGAGGGCGCGCCGTGTCCTGCCTGCAAGGGCAAGAATAAAACAAAGATCAAACGCATCGTGCAGACCGGCCGCTCGACCTTCTATTGCCCGTCGTGCCAGAAATAGGCCACGCTATACCGCCAAAACGCCGGGGTGGATGACATGCGCAGATTAGGCCTTATTTCATTTATGCTTGCCAGCTCGCTCGCGGCAGCGGCGGCGGATTATCCGGATCACGCGATCCGGTTGATTGTGCCGCAGGCGGCGGGCAGCGCCACCGATAACGCCGCCCGCCTGATCGGCGCGGTCCTCACGCAGGAACTGGGGCAGCAGGTCATCGTCGAGAACCGGCCGGGCGGCGCGCTCACCATCGGGCTCGACCTGGTCGCGAAATCTCCGCCCGACGGCTACACCATCGGCATGGGTCCGATCGGCACGCTTGCCATCACGCGCCACATGGTGGCCAAGCTGCCCTATGACATCGAGCGCGACTTCCAGACGATTGCGCAGGTGACGCGCGGGCAGATGTTGCTCGCCGTCTCGCCTCAGCTGCCGGTGCATTCGGTTAAGGAGCTGATCGCCTATGTCAAGAAAAATCCCGGCAAGCTGTCGAACGCTTCGTCCAGCAACGGTTCGCCCGGTCACGTCGGCGCCGAGCTGTTCAAATTCATGACCGGGACGAATATCGTCCACATCCCATATCGCGGCGGCTCGCTGGCGATCAACGATCTGATCGCCGGCCACGTCGATCTGATGTTCGAAAGCCTGCAATCGATTGCTCCCATTGCTCGCTCCGGCAAGGTGCGCGCGCTTGCCGTCAGCGGCGATCACCGCTCGCCGGCCTTTCCGCATTTGCCGACCATCATCGAGGCCGGGGTGCCCGGCTATGTCGCCGCCACCTGGACCGGTATCGTCGCGCCGGCGGGCGTGCCGCGGCCAATCGTCGACAAGCTCAATGCCGCGGTCAACAAGGCGCTCAAATCGGACGCCTTCCTGGAAAAATTCGCAATATTCGGCGATGAGCCGGGCGGCGGCACGCCGGAGGAATTTGCGGCCACGATCAAGGCCGATTCCGTCAAATGGGCTGACGTGGTCAAGCGCTCCGGCGCCAAACTCGATTGACACGCTCGGGCCGCCGCCGGTTCCCCGGCCGCGCCGGCTCGGCTAGGATTGTCTGCATGCGCCATTGGGGCGTCTCAATCGGAGGGCTGCGCTCATGTACACGGATGCGTTTGTCAGCTTCATCATCGTGCTGCTCATCGGCATTGCCGCCGGGCTGATCTATGACCGTTTTTTGGGATCGAGCTGGGTCACCCGGCAACTCGGCGGGTCGCAACGGCGGATGGTCACCAGCGCGCTGGTCGGCATCGCCGGGGCTTTCATCGGCTATCATGTGTTCGCGTTGCTCGGGGTTGTGATCAGCGGCAGCTTGGGCTTGTTTATTGGCGCGATTATCGGCGCGGCTTTGGTGCTGTGGCTTTGGCGTCAATTGCGGTAATGAGCGCAGCGGCAAAACCGAGAGACACTCGAATGAGCTATCAGAACATCATCGTCGAGACCAAAGGCAGGGTCGGCATTATCCGGCTCAATCGTCCGCAGGCGCTCAATGCGCTCAACCGCGTGCTCATCACCGAGCTTATCCAGGCGATCGATGGATTTGAGGCCGACGACGGCGTCGGCTGCATGCTGATCGCCGGCAGTGAAAAGGCCTTTGCCGCCGGCGCCGACATCAAGGAAATGGCGGACAAGACATTCATCGAGGCCTATCTCGGAAATTTCTGCGCCGACTGGGACCGCGCCGCGCACGCCCGCAAGCCAATTGTCGCCGCGGTTGCGGGCTTTGCGCTCGGCGGCGGCTGCGAACTGGCCATGCAATGCGACCTCATCATCGCCGCCGACAACGCCAAATTCGGCCAGCCCGAGATCAAGCTCGGCGTCATTCCCGGCATTGGCGGCACGCAGCGGCTCACGCGCGCGGTTGGCAAGGCCAAGGCGATGGATTTGATTTTGACCGGCCGCATGATGGACGCGGCCGAAGCCGAGCGTGCGGGCCTGGTGGCGCGCGTGGTGCCGGCGGCCAATCTGATGGAAGAGGCATTGAGGCTCGCCGATACCATCGCGACCATGTCGCTGCCGTCGGTGCTGGCCGGCAAAGAGGCGGTAAACGCCGCGTTCGAGACATCGCTGGCCGAAGGGACCCGCTTCGAGCGCCGCATCTTCCATTCGCTGTTCGCGACGGTGGATCAGAAGGAAGGCATGAAGGCCTTCGTGGAAAAGCGAAAGCCGGAGTGGAAGAATAAGTGACGGGCAATGCTTGTTGCCTATCATCGCCGGGTCGCCGCGAAGCGGCGTGATCCGGTGATCCAGTTTCTTTAAAAGATGGATTGCCGGGTCAAGCCCGGCAATGACGGCCTTCAGGCAGCTATTTCCGCACGCAAATCATTCGCACCACCGAGGCCTTCACGTCTGAAGATTTGGCGTCGCCGGTTGGCGTCTGCGCGCCGGCAACATGATGCGCGGCTAGAAATCCGCGGATGGTCTCGGCGCTAATGAGACGTACCGGCGGCGCGGCCGGTTCCGCGCTGGCGAGCACGGCGTTGCGCATTTCCATCATGCCGATGAAGCGGCCTTGGCCGTCGAGCGCGGCGGCGCCGGAAAATCCAGCCATCGGCACCGGCTGGCGCAATTCGATCCGGCTGCCGTCGACCAGCCGCGCCTTGATCTCGGTGAGCTTGCGGCTGCCGTTCGCTTCCTTTGGATCGGGAATGCCGATCAGCGTCAGCTCGTCGGTTTTGGCGGCGTTGGGCGTGAGCGCCAGCGGTGAAAATTTGCGCGGCCCATAGACGCGCAGCAGCGCCAGCCCATTGTCCTTGTCGTCGGCGATACGCACGGCATCGCCCAGCCCGGAGGCGACGATCACCTGGCAGCCTTGCGTGAGCTTGACATCGGTCACGATATGCCCCTGTGCGCTCACGACAAGACCGTTGCCATATTCGACCGATTTCGCCAGCGCCGCGAACGGCGCGCTGCGTTCGGGAAACGGCGTGAACGCCGAGGCTATCGCCACCGCGACCGGAGAGACGATCGTTTCCATCATCTGATCGAACAGCATGGTGAAGCCGCGAACCTCGCCGTTGCGGACATAGGCGCGCACTGAAAACTTCTTCAGACCTTGCAAGCCGCTGATGAAAAAATTGTCGTCGCGCAACACGCTATATTCGACTTTCCGATTGCTCGGCTCTTTCTTCTGCTGCTCGAACAGTGCCGACAGTTTGAGGTCTGGATCGGTAATGCGGAAGGTCTCAACCTGGACGTCGCCATGGGCCGACGACCAGCGCGTGCCGCGCGCGGCGTCGCGCGCATGCGGCACCATCTTGATCGGCAGGCCGATGCGGATGCCGGTGGCCGGATCGACCACCACGCTCCAGCCGAATTCTTCCTCGTGCTCGTGCGCCGCGGCGATCAGATTGGCGCGCTCGGCGCCTGTGAGAACACCGGTGATCTTGCCCTTGCTGCGCCTCTGGTAATTCTTGATTGCGGCGAGCAGCGGGTCCTCGCCTTTGGCCGCGCCGGCATAGTCGCCGGCCCACAGCAGCGCCGCCTGCACCTTATGGCGTTCGGCGGCGGGAATTCCGCCGAACGCGTCTTGCGAGGGTTCGGCTTTGGCTTCGACTGTTTTCGGCGCGGCGGGCTTCTTGATGGCCGATTTCGCGGCGGGTTTTTCGGCCTCGAACGGATAGGGAATCGAATCTTGCGCTTGCGCCGAAACGGCGCCAAGCACGAACGCGAACATCGCCAGCAACCGAACCAAACGCATCGTGTTTAACGCCGCCCTAACCATGTTTTGCGGCCACCTTAGCCCATCGAGGCGGTCGCGCAAGCCGACAACGGGCTGGCCGGAAGCCGCACAAATGCGCTTTTTTGCTTGGCGTATGAACTTTTCCGAAAACCGGTTCCCACCCCCGGATCAAGTCCGGGGGCAGGCTTTTTCGAGGGTCATGCGCTAGGGTTAACCATGCTGGACGTAAAAGAACTCGAACGCTATGCGCGCCACATCGTGCTGCGCGAGGTCGGCGGCCCGGGACAGGCCAAGCTTAAATCCGCGCGCGTGCTGGTGGTCGGCGCCGGCGGGCTGGGCGCGCCGGTGCTGCTTTATCTGGCCGCCGCAGGCTGTGGCACGCTCGGCGTCGTCGATGACGACATCGTGTCGCTGTCGAATTTGCAGCGGCAGGTGATTTTTGCCACGCCCGATATCGGCGCGCGCAAGGTCGACAGCGCGGAGGCCGCCATCGAACTGCTCAATCCGCATGTGGCGGTTGAAACGCATATGGCGCGGCTCGATGCGAGCAACGCGCTCGATCTGATTTCAAAATACGACATTGTCGCCGACGGCTCCGACAATTTCGCCACGCGCTATCTGGTGTCCGATGCCTGTTACTTTGCCAAGAAACCGCTGGTCACGGCGGCGGTCGGCACTTTCGACGGCTCGCTCACGACGCTGCGCGCGCACGAGACGCAGCGCGACGGTACGCGCAATCCGACTTATCGGTGTTTGTTTCCCGAGCCGCCGCCAACCGGCACTGTGCCGGCTTGCGCCGAGGCCGGAATTCTCGGCGCGCTGCCGGGCATTCTCGGCTCAATGATGGCGCTGGAAGTGATCCGCGAAATCGTCAGCTTCGGCGAGGGCCTGGTTGGGCGGCTGCTGATGATCGACGCACGCTCGATGCGGTTCGAGACGTTGAATTACGCGTGGGACAAGGACAATCCATTGAGCGGCGATAAGCCGACGATCAGGGATTTGTCGGGCAAATACTGACTCGTGTCCCGAGCGGAACGAGACCCGGGACCCAGCGCAAGAATCTTCAATTCAATGAGGCCGCAGTCTGCGGCTGCGGCATTTCTCCTGGGTCCCGGATCGTCGCTCGCGCAAGTCGCTCGCTCGTCCGGTACACGGGCATCACAACATCGACGGCAGCACGCGATCCGGCGGCCTATGGCCATCCATAAACGTCTTGATGTTGATGATGACCTTCTCGCCCATGTCGACGCGGCCTTCCATGGTGGCCGAGCCCATATGCGGCAGCAACACCACTCTGCCGGCGCGCGCCAGCTTGAGCAGTTTCGGGTTGACCGCCGGTTCGTGCTCGAACACATCGAGCCCGGCGCCGGCGATGTCGCCCGATTCGAGCAGACGCGCCAGCGCGTTCTCGTCGATCACTTCGCCGCGCGAGGTGTTCACGATGAATGCCTCCGGGCGCAGCATCTTCATCCGCCGCGCCGAGAGCAAATGATAGGTCGCCGGCGTGTGCGGGCAATTCACCGACACGATGTCCATGCGGGCGAGCATCTGATCGAGGCTCTCCCAATAGGTGGCGTCGAGCTCATCCTCGATCTTGTGCGCGACCTTGCGGCGGTTGTGATAGTGGATCTGCAGGCCGAAGGCGCGGGCACGGCGCGCCACCGCCTGGCCGATCCGCCCCATGCCGATGATGCCCAGGCGCTTGCCCCAGATGCGGTGGCCGAGCATCCAGGTCGGCGTCCAGCCCGCCCAGTCCTTGTCGGAAATGAGCACATTGGAGCCTTCGGCGAGGCGCCGCGGCACCGCCAGGATCAGCGCCATGGTCATGTCGGCGGTATCTTCGGTCAGCACACCCGGTGTGTTTGTGACGGTAATCCCGCGCTGGACCGCGGTGGCGACGTCGATATTGTCGACGCCATTGCCGAAATTGGCGATCAGTTTGAGCTGCTCGCCTGACTTGCTGAGTACCGAGGCGTCGATCCGGTCGGTGACGGTTGGCACCAGCACGTCGGCGGTTTTCATCGCTTCGGCCAGCTGGGCTTGGGTCATGGGCTTGTCGTCGGGGTTGAGCCGGGCGTCGAAAAGTTCCCGCATCCGCAGCTCGACGCTGTCGGGTAGCTTGCGGGTGACGATCACCAGCGGCTTCTTGGTTTTCGGCATAATCAAATCTACCGCGGCCGCGATTTAGGCCTCTTTAACCGTGTTCGCCCACACTGCGTCCGCAGCGCGGACGGAGTCTAAAATTCAACCATTTTCCTACCAGATGACAGTGACAACACAAAGCTTTGGGGCGCTGTGGGCCCGCATAGGCGCAAGCCTGCTTGCTTTAGCCTGCACGGCGATGCTGGCGGGGACTGCCTACTGCGCCGGCGAAATACCCACCGGCTCGGTGAGCGGCCTGCCGGTCCCGCGCTTCGTCAGCTTGAAGTCCGATCGGGTGAATGTGCGGTCCGGCCCGAACAAGGACCAGGAAGTGCGCTGGGTCTATACCCGCGCCACCATGCCGGTGGAGATCACCGCCGAATTCGAGAACTGGCGGCGCATCCGCGACTGGGAAGGGGCGGAGGGCTGGGTCTACCACTCGCTTCTGTCGGGCAAGCGCAGCGCGGTGGTGGTGCCGAGCTTGAAGGACGATCTGGTGCCGCTGCATGTGAGCGCGGATCTCGAGTCCGCGGTGGTGGCCCGCCTGCAATCCGGCGTGCTCGGCCAGCTTAAATCCTGCAACGGCATGTGGTGCGAATTCAGCGGCAAGAATTTCGGCGGCTGGATCCGCCAAGAACGGCTGTGGGGCGCCTATCCAAACGAGAAGGTGGAATAGGTGCTGTCATTCCGGGGCGCACGCGCAAGCGTGCGAACCCGGAATCCAGAGACCGATCTCTGAGTCTGAATATGTGTTTCTGGATTCCGGGTTCGCGCCTCCGGCGCGCCCCGGAATGACGGCTTAAACTTTCCGCCGCAACCGCACGACCACATCCACGCGCGAGATTTCGTAGCCTTCCGGCGGCGTCGGTGTTTTGCCGACAAGGACCTCGGCGCCCGGGATATCGAGCAGCACGTCGTCGCCCTCGACGAAAAAATGATGATGCGCCGAGGCATTGGTATCGAAATAGGCCTTCGAGCCGTCGACCGCGACCTGGCGCAGCAGCCCGACTTCGGTGAACTGGTGCAATGTGTTGTAGATGGTCGCCAGCGACACCGGCACTTTCGCGCGCGTCGCCTCTTCATACAGCGCCTCGGCGGTGAGATGGCGGTCGCCCTTGCCGAACAGAATCCAGCCGAGCGCCATGCGCTGGCGCGTCGGGCGAAGCCCTACCTGGCGCAGCATGGATTTCACGTCATGCCATGGGCAACCGGTCAGCTCCGATCGGTCCGGCATAGGCGCGGCCTCGGCCTTTGGCGGCGGCATCATCATGGTACGCGTCAGGGTCATAGTTACGCCCAATAGGCCAGCCTCCTGGGGGGCCAGCGAAACCCGTTTCATATGTAACATATACGCAATGGCGGCCCAGATGCAACTCCCTCGCAATTACGCTTAAGACCATTTTGTCATGGTTTTTAGCGAGAAGTTTGTCGTTGGCGCGCAGTCTCGCCATCTTTAACGGGTCACCTCGGTGTGTTACGAATCCGCGCATGGGAATTCAGCCAGCAGACCAGCAAAGCGGGGACACCACGCTTATGGAAAATCGGCGTTCCAGCTTCGCCTACGAGGATTTGCTCGCCTGCGGCCGCGGCGAGTTGTTTGGCCCCGGCAACGCGCAATTGCCGTTGCCGCCGATGCTGATGTTCGACCGTATTTCCGAGATCTCAGAGCAGGGTGGCGAGCACGGCAAGGGCATGGTCCGCGCCGAGCTCGACGTAAAGCCGGACCTCTGGTTCTTTCTCTGCCATTTCAAGGGTGATCCGGTGATGCCGGGCTGCCTCGGCCTCGATGCGCTGTGGCAGATGGTCGGTTTCTTTCTCGGCTGGCTCGGCTCGCCTGGCAGGGGCCGCGCGCTCGGCATGGGCGAAGTGAAATTTTCCGGTCAGGTGCTGCCGTCGGTGAAGAAGATCGTTTACGGCGTCGACTTTAAGCGCGTGATGCGCTCGAAACTGGTGCTGGGCATTGCCGATGGCTGGCTTTCAGCGGACGGCACCGTGATTTACAAGGCGAGCGACCTCAAGGTCGGCCTGTTCAAGCAGGAAGATGCGTTGCAGCCGAGCGGCGCTTGAGGTGATCCTGCTGACTCGATGGTGTACTTGCGCGGTTACCTCGGGCCGCCCAGATATGGCCCAAGCATCTGGGACCCAAGCATCGCCAATCCGCGGCTAGAGTGAGGATATGCGGTCATGAGACGAGTCGTCGTCACCGGGATGGGTATCGTCTCATCCATCGGCAATAATACGCAGGAAGTTCTCGCCAGCTTGCGCGAAGCCAAGTCCGGCATCACGCGCGCCGAGGATTTCGCCAGCCACGGTTTCCGCTGCCAGGTGCAAGGCATGCCGACGCTCGATCCGGCCGGAACGGTCGACCGCCGCGCCATGCGCTTCCTTGGACCGGGCGCGGCGTGGAATCACGTTGCCATGGAGCAGGCCATTCGCGATTCCGGCGTCGAGGAAAAAGACATTTCCAATCCGCGCACCGGCATCGTCATGGGATCGGGCGGTCCCTCGACCAGTGTGCTGGTCGAAGCCGCCGACATCACGCGCGAAAAGGGTTCGCCGAAACGGGTCGGCCCGTTCGCGGTGCCGAAGGTGATGTCGTCCACGGCATCGGCGACGCTCGCCACCTGGTTCAAAATCAAGGGCGTCAATTATTCGATCTCGTCGGCCTGCGCGACCTCCAATCACTGCATCGGCAACGGTACCGAACTGATTCAGTGGGGCAAGCAGGACATGGTGTTCGCCGGCGGCTGCGAAGAGCTGCATTGGACCCTGTCGAACATGTTCGATGCCATGGGCGCGATGTCGTCGAAATTTAACGACACACCGCAGAAAGCGTCGCGCGCCTACGACAAGGATCGCGACGGCTTCGTCATCGCCGGCGGCGCCGGCGTGCTGCTGCTGGAAGAACTCGAACACGCCAAGGCGCGCGGCGCCAAGATCTATGCCGAGGTCGCCGGCTATGGCGCAACCTCGGATGGCTACGACATGGTGGCGCCCTCGGGCGAGGGAGCCGTGCGCTGCATGAAAATGGCGCTGGAAACCGTGAAGCCGCCGATCGATTACATCAATCCGCACGCCACCGCGACGCCGGTCGGCGACCTCAAGGAGATCGAGGCGATCCGCGAAGTGTTCGGCTCCAAGGGCCCGCCGATCTCGGCGACCAAGTCGCTGACCGGCCATTCGCTCGGTGCGGCCGGGGCGCAGGAAGCGATTTACTCGCTGCTGATGATGAACAACGGCTTCATCTGCGAGAGCGCCAATATCGAAAATCTCGACCCCGCCTTCGAGGACATGCCGATCGTGCGTGAGCGCAAGGACAACGTCACGCTCGCCACCGTGCTGTCGAATTCGTTCGGCTTCGGCGGCACCAATGCCTCGGTGGCGTTCAAGCGGCTGGAAGCTTGATTTATTTTTCTTGTCATTGCTGGCTCGCGAGCCGCACTCGCGCGCAGACATAACGATTGAATTGGAATTTGAAACATGTCGGGGTTGATGGACGGAAAACGCGGGCTGATCATGGGGGTCGCCAACGACCACTCGATCGCCTGGGGCATCGCCAAGATGCTGAGCGATCATGGCGCCAAGCTCGCCTTCACTTATCAGGGCGATGCGCTGGCCAAGCGCGTGAAGCCGCTCGCCGAATCGGTCGGTTCATCCTTGCTGATGCCGTGCGACGTCGAGGACATCGCCTCGGTCGATGCGGTGTTTGCGGAAATCAAGAAGCAATGGGGCACGATGGATTTCCTCGTGCACGCCGTCGCCTTCTCCGACAAGAACGAGCTCAAGGGCCGCTACGCCGACAGTACGCGCGAAAACTTCATCCGCACCATGGTGATCTCCTGCTACGCCTTCACGGAAGCAGCCAGGCGCGCCGCCGCGCTGATGCCGAATGGCGGTTCCATGCTGACGCTGACCTATAATGGCGGCCAGCGCGCCATGCCGAATTACAACGTGATGGGCGTGGCGAAAGCGGGCCTGGAAGCCTCCGTGCGCTATCTGGCGGTCGATTTCGGCGCGCAGAAAATCCGCGTCAATGCGATTTCGGCGGGTCCGATCCGCACGCTGGCCGGCGCCGGCATCACCGACGCGCGCTACATGTTTGCCTTCCAGCAAAAATATTCGCCGCTCGGCCGCGGCGTGACGCTGGAGGAATTGGGCGGCGCAGGCCTCTATCTGCTGTCGGATCTGTCGACCGGGGTCACCGGCGAAGTGCACTTCGTCGATTCCGGCTACAATGTCATCGCTATGCCGCAGCCGGAGGCGCTCAAGGATACCGGCGGGGCGGTCGGCGGCAATAACGGCGGTTAGTATTTCCCTTCAACCGATTGCCCTTTAGGCGCGCTTGTAGAACCATGCGCGCGAATCGCTGAGCCAAACTGGGTTCAGCCTCATGGGGGACGGGACAATGTCAAAAGAATTGGGCGCCGAGTTCATCGGCACTTTCGCGCTTGTATCCGCGGTCTGCGGTGCGGGGCTTTTTTCCGCGCCATCGGCGAGTCTTGTTGCCATCGCTTTCGCGGTCGGCCTTTCGGTGCTGGCGATGGCCTTCGCCGTCGGCCATATTTCGGGCGGGCATTTCAATCCCGCCGTTACGCTCGGCCTCGCCGCCGGCGGCCGTTTCGCGCTCGACAAGGCGCCCGCCTACATTATCGCGCAAGTTCTTGGCGGCGCGTCGGCCGCGGGCGTGTTCTATCTGGTGCTGATGGGCGCGCCGGCGGGAAAATGGAACAGCTTCACGGATATTTCCAATCTCTATGGCGGCGCCAAAGGCTTCTCTCTGGCAGCCGTATTTCTTACCGAGGTGGTGATTACCGCGCTGTTCCTGATGGTGATCGTCGGCGTGACCTCGAAGCGCGCGCCGGCCGGCTTTGCGCCGGTCGCCATCGGCCTGTCACTGACATTGTTTCACCTGATCGCTATTCCGGTGTCGAATGCTTCGCTCAATCCGGCGCGCTCGACCGCGACAGCGATCTTCGGCGGGCCGGACGCCTGGAATACGCTCTGGCTGTTCTGGGTGGCGCCGATCCTCGGCGGTCTGATCGGCGGCTTCGTTGCGCGCTGGCTGCAGGATGAGATGCCAATCGCCAAAGGAAAACGGCGGCGTTAGGCCGCCAGCACCAGCCAAAATAAAAAAGGGCGGCCACGAGGGCCGCCCTTTTCGCATAAGTGTGTTGCGGCGATTATTCCGCGCCGGCCGCCTGCTGGGGTGCTGCGGCCTGCTTGGCTTCCAGGTCCTCGCCGGTGGTCTGGTCGACTGCCTTCATCGACAGGCGCACTTTGCCGCGCTCGTCCATGCCCAGCAGCTTGACCTTCACCTTGTCGCCTTCCTTGACGACATCGTTGACCTTGTTGACCCGGTGCGCGGCGAGCTGGCTGATATGCACCAGGCCGTCCTTGGCGCCAAAGAAATTCACGAAGGCACCGAAGTCCATCACCTTGACCACGGTGCCGTCGTAGATCGTGCCGGGTTCCGGATCGGAGGCGATCGACTTGATCCATTTGATCGCCGCCTTGATCGACTCGCCGTCGGCGGAGGCGACCTTGACCGAACCGTCGTCCTCGATGTTGATCTTGGCGCCGGTCTTCTCGACGATCTCGCGGATCACCTTGCCGCCGGTGCCGATCACTTCGCGGATTTTGTCGGTCGGGATCTTGAACATCTCGATGCGCGGGGCGTGCTCGCCCAGCTCGGCGCGCGCTGAGGTCAGCGCCTTGCCCATTTCGCCGAGGATGTGCATGCGGCCGTCTTTGGCCTGGCCGAGTGCGACCTTCATGATCTCCTCGGTGATGCCGGCGATCTTGATGTCCATCTGCAACGACGTGATGCCCTGATCGGTGCCGGCCACCTTGAAATCCATGTCGCCGAGATGATCCTCGTCGCCGAGAATGTCCGACAGCACGGCGAAACGCTTGTCCTCGAGAATGAGACCCATCGCGATGCCCGCGGCCGGCCGCTTGATCGGCACGCCGGCGTCCATCAGCGCGAGCGAGCCGCCGCACACCGAAGCCATCGAGGACGAGCCGTTCGACTCGGTGATCTCGGACACCAGACGGATGGTGTAGGGGAATTCCTCCGCCTTCGGCAGTAGCGGATGCAGCGCGCGCCAGGCCAGTTTGCCGTGGCCGATTTCGCGCCGCTTGGTTCCGCCCATGCGGCCGGTCTCACCGACCGAATAGGGAGGAAAGTTATAGTGCAGCAGGAAGGATTCCTTGTAGCTGCCCTGCAGCGCGTCGATCCATTGCTCGTCCTCGCCGGTGCCGAGCGTGGCGACCACCAGCGCCTGGGTTTCGCCGCGGGTGAACAACGCCGAGCCATGGGTGCGCGGCAACAGGCCGACTTCGGTGACAATCTGGCGCACGGTCTTGAGATCGCGGCCGTCGATGCGCTTGCCGGTATCGAGAATGTTCCAGCGTACGATCTTGGCCTCCAGCTCCTTGAACACGCCGCCGATGCGCAGCTTGGTGTAGTCCGGATTGTCCACGCCGCCGGGGAAATAGTGTTCCATCACCTTGGCCTTGGCGGCCGCGACGGCGTTCTGGCGCTCTTGCTTGGCCGGGATGGCATAGGCCGCGCGCAAGGCCTTCTCGGCAATGCCGAGCATTTCCTTTTCGAGCGCCTTGTCGTCGGCGACCTGGTGATCGCGCGGCTCCTTGGCCGCCTTTTCCGCGAGCTTGATGATGGCTTCGATCACCGGCTGGAAATGCCGGTGGCCGAACATCACGGCGCCGAGCATCACGTCTTCGTTGAGCTCCTTGGCTTCCGATTCGACCATAAGCACCGCGTCGGCGGTGCCGGCCACCACCAGATCGAGCTGGCTCTCGGCCATCTCGTCGAGCGTCGGATTGAGCACATATTCATTATTGACGAAGCCGACGCGCGCGGCGCCGATCGGGCCCATGAAGGGGGCGCCCGACAGCGTGAGCGCAGCGGAGGCTGCGACCAGCGCCAGAATGTCGGGATCGTTTTCGAGATCGTGCGACAGTGTCGTGACGATGACCTGCGTTTCGCAACGCCAGCCGTCGGCGAATAGTGGCCGGATCGGGCGGTCGATCAGGCGGGAGACCAGCGTTTCTTTTTCGGTCGGCCGGCCTTCGCGCTTGAAGTAGCCGCCGGGAATACGGCCCGCGGCATAATATTTTTCCTGGTAGTCGACCGTGAGCGGCAGGAAGTCGACACCTTCGCGCGGCGTCTTGGCCGCCACGGCGGTGGCGAGCACGGTGGTCTCGCCATAGGTGGCGAGCACGGCACCGTCGGCTTGCCGCGCGACGCGGCCGGTCTCGAGGACGAGCTTGCGCCCGCCCCAATCGAGTTCAACTCGATGCATATCGAACATTGCGTTTTTCTCTCATTGGTTTTCGGCCAAGTCCCGAAAGCCATGAGCAAGACGGCGAGAAGCTGTCGCGCGTCCCCGTGGGAAGCGGGATGCGAACAGCGTCTGGCGATCCTGCCATGGCGTTTTGAGCCTTGCCTTGTCGCAAGAGGCGAACCTTGTCGGCTCTTGCTTGTCGCCGGCAGCGCCATCGCCGCCGGATCAAATCGGCGAATGCGTTCTTGCATTCGCCTTCGGAACGCGCGGGGCGATTGCCGCCCGCGCGGGTACAAAATTATCGGCGGATGCCGAGCTTCTCGATCAAAGCCTTGTAGCTGCCTTCATTGCTGCGCCGCAGGTAATCGAGCAAGGTCCGGCGCTGGCTCACCATCTTGAGCAATCCACGGCGGGAATGGTTGTCCTTGACGTGGGTCTTGAAATGCTCGGTGAGATTATTGATGCGCTCGGACAGGATCGCCACCTGAACTTCGGGCGAACCGGTATCGCCGGACTTGTTGGCGAACGCCTTAATGACTTCGGCCTTGCGGCCGGCGGTAACCGACATCGGTCATCCTTTCTTGACGCCGGCTCTGCCAATCAGGCCGGCGAGGTTAAACACGCGCTTGGGGACGATCTCGCCACGATCCAGTTCGGCCAGGGCCAGTAGCTGGCCCGAAACCGTGACATAAACCGTACCGCGGAAATTGGGTGCGTCCCGTCCGCGCAACAAAACGGCTTGGCCTCTCGTCAGCCTTGCCGCATCAGCCCGGCTGATGGCCAGCGCCGGGATGTCGTCCAGCGCGGTCTCAACGGGCATGAGGGCGTCGGCGAGGCTAGCCTCACCGGCAGCGGCTCTATGGCACAGAGCCTCCAAATCTTCCAGTGAAATCATGGTTTTTTCGGTAAACGAGCCTACCACGGCCCGCCGCAGCGCGCTGACATGGCCGAAACAGCCCAGCGCCCGGCCCAGGTCGCGGGCGAGCGAGCGTACATAGGTGCCCTTGCCGCATTCGGCCTCGAGGACCGCATGGTCGGGGTCGGGGACCTCCATCAGCTCCAGGCGGCCAATATCGACCGGGCGGGCCACGAGTTCCACCGTTTGGCCGTCGCGGGCGAGGTCATAGGCGCGTTCGCCCTCGATCTTGATGGCCGAATAACGCGGCGGCACCTGCTGAATGGTGCCGGTGTAGGATGGCAGCAAGGCGCGAATGGCCTCGGCCGGCGGCCGCAGGCCGCTCCGTTCGACGACCCGGCCCTCGGCGTCGTCGGTATCCCGTTCCTCGCCCCAGCGCACGGTGAAGCGGTAGAGCTTGCGGCCGTCCATGACGAAGGGGACGGTCTTGGTGGCCTCGCCCAACGCGATCGGCAGGCAGCCGGAGGCGAGCGGATCGAGCGTGCCGGCATGGCCGGCGCGCTTGGCGGTGAACAAACGCTTGATCACGCTGACCGCATGGGTCGAGGTCATGCCGACCGGCTTGTCGAGCACGACCCAGCCGTGGACGTCGCGCTTGTCGCGGCGGAATTGTTTTTTCCGCTGCCGCTCTCCGCCCTCATCCTGAGGAGCGGGCGGTCCACCGATCTCGGGTTTACCCGAGATCGACGTTTCCGAAGACGCAAGTCGGGCAAGCCCGACTTGCGGGCTTCGAGACGGCATCTTTGGCGCCGCCTCAGCATGAGGCCGAGAGAGATCGTTGATCTCGTCTTGATTCACTTGCCATCCTTTTCCAGATCGCGCTTGACTTGCGGCGAGCGCAGCAGCTTCTCGATGCGCTCGACTTCCGCGAAGCGGTCGTCGACGCGAAAACGTAGGTCGGGCGCGAATTTGAGATTGATGGTGTGGGCGATCTCGCCGCGCAGGAATTTCTTGTTGCGCTCGAAAGCGGCGACCACTTCCTCAGTGTCACGGCCGGCCAGCGGCATGATGTAGATCGTCGCCAGCCGCAGGTCGGGGCTCATGCGCACTTCCGGCACGGTGATGAGATGGCCCTCGATCACTGGATCGTGCACCTCGCCGCGCGTGAGCAATTCGGCCAGCGCATGGCGCACCAGTTCGCCGACGCGCAACTGGCGCTGCGAACCGCCGGGCGTGCCGCTGTCTCGGTGACTTTTTTTACGGGTCATAATGGTCCAATAATTTAATTATCATGGCCGGATTTATTCCGGCCATCCCGATTAGGAGGGCATTGTGCGTCCCTAAGCGGGATGCCCTGGTCAAGCCCGGGCATGACAGTGGAAAGGGCGGAGAATTTCTAAACCGAAGCCTTGAGATTTGGACTCACAGGCTGCGTTGAATCGTCTCCACCCGGTAGCATTCGATCACGTCGCTGGCGCGCATGTCCTGGTAGTTCTCAAAGGCCATGCCGCATTCCTGGCCGGCGGGAACTTCCTTGGCGTCGTCCTTGAAGCGCTTGAGTTGACTGAGTTTGCCTTCGTGGATCACCACGTTGTCGCGGATCAGCCGCACATTGGCGCCGCGCTCCACGGTGCCGTCGGTGACGCGGCAGCCAGCGATATTGCCGACCTTGGAGACCTTGAAGATTTCCAGGATTTGCGCATTGCCCAGCATGGTCTCGCGCAGTGTCGGCGCCAGCAGCCCGGACATCGCCTTTTTCACGTCGTCGACGAGATCGTAAATGATGTTGTAGTAGCGGATTTCGATGCCGACGCGCTCGGCCGCCTCGCGCGCTTCCTTGTTGGCGCGCACGTTGAAGGCGATGATCGGAACGCCCGAGGCCTCGGCCAGCGTCACGTCGGAACCGGAAATGCCGCCGACGCCGGCATGCAGCACGCGCGCGGCGACTTCGTCGGTCGCCATCTTGTCGAGCGCGCCGATAATGGCTTCGAGCGAGCCTTGCACGTCGGCCTTGATCACCAGCGAAAATTCCTTGCGGCCCGAGGTCTTGGCCTGCGCCATCATCTGCTCGAGCGAACCGCGCATGCCGGTGGCGCGCGTGGCCGTTTTCTCGCGCTTCTGGCGGCCGCGGTAAGCGGTGACTTCGCGGGCGCGCGCTTCGTTGTCGACGACCGCCAGGCGGTCGCCGGCATCGGGCGTGCCGGAGAAACCCAGTACTTCGACCGGCATGGACGGTCCGGCGGCCTCGATCGGCTCGCCGGTGTCGGACACCAAGGCGCGCACGCGGCCCCACTCGGCGCCAGCCACCACAAGGTCGCCGACCCGCAGCGTACCGCGCTGGACCAGCACGGTCGCCACCGGGCCGCGGCCACGGTCGAGCTTGGCCTCAATCACGGTGCCTTCGGCCGGACGGTCGGTATTGGCCTTGAGGTCGAGAATTTCGGCCTGCAGTCCGAGCATTTCCAGCAGCTTGTCGATATTGGTCTTCTTGGTGGCGGACACTTCCACGTCCACCACTTCGCCGCCCAGGGATTCGACCTGGATCTCGTGCTGCAGCAGTTCGGTGCGCACGCGGTCCGGCTTGGCGTCCGGCTTGTCGATCTTGTTGATCGCGACAATGATCGGCACCTTCGCCGCCTTGGCGTGATGGATCGCTTCAATCGTCTGAGGCATCACGCCGTCATCGGCGGCAACCACCAGAACGACGATGTCGGTGACCTTGGCGCCGCGCGCGCGCATCGCCGTGAAGGCGGCGTGGCCGGGCGTGTCGATGAAGGTGATCTTGGCGCCGGATGGCGCGGTCACCTGATAGGCGCCAATGTGCTGTGTGATGCCGCCGGCTTCGCCGGCGACAACGTCGGTCGAGCGGATGGCGTCGAGCAGCGAGGTCTTGCCGTGGTCGACATGGCCCATGACGGTGACGACCGGCGCACGCGGCGCCGTCGCTTCGGTCTCATCCACCTTGTCAAACAGGCCTTCTTCCACGTCGGCTTCCGCCACGCGGCGGACCGAGTGACCCATTTCCTCGGCGATAAGCTGGGCGGTGTCGGCGTCGATCACGTCGTTGATCTGCAACATCTGCCCTTGCGCCATCAGCAGGCGGATCACGTCGACCGCGCGTTCCGACATGCGGTTGGCGAGATCGGAAATCGTGATCGCTTCGGGGATGGTGACTTCGCGCACGAGCTTTTCCTTCGGCTCGTTGGAAGCATGGCCCTTAAGCCGCTGGGTGCGGCGGCGGAACGATGCGACGGAGCGTTCGCGCACTTCGTCGGCGCGCAGTGCCGTGACCAGCGTGAGGCGGCCGCGTTGTTTCTCGACGCCGGCGCGTGGCGCGGTCGGGCGCGCGGCAGCCGGACGCGCGGCGCCGCCACCGGGACGCCGTGACACGCGTGGCGGTTCATCCTCATCGGCTTCAAGGGTAAGGCGGGCGCCTGGCCCGCTGCGCTTGGCCTCTTCCTCGCCGAAACGCTTCTTGGCGACTTCGTCGGCTTTCTTTTTCGTTTCTTCGTCGTGCTTGCGGCGATCGTCTTCCTCGCGCTTGCGCAGATCTGCCGCGTCACGTTCGGTTTTGTCGATGCCCTCGCGGCTTTTGCGGCGGCGCGATTCTTCCTCGGCGATCTTGCGCTCTTCGGCCTCGCGCACGCGCGAATCGGCAAGAGCATGTGCGCGCGCGACGCGCTCTTCTTCGGTCAGCGTACGCAGCACGACGCCGGACGGCTTGGGTGCCTCGGCAGGCGCAGCCGCGGGGGCCGCGGCTTTCGGCGCGGCGGCTTTTTTCTTGGGTGCCGCGACCGGCGCCGGCTCGGGCTTGGCCTCGGCCGTTCCGCCGACGCTGCGGCGTTTGATTTTCTCGACGACGACCTGCTTGCTGCGGCCATGGCTGAAGCTCTGACGCACCACGCCCGTTTCGGTGCGCGGCTTAAGCGACAGCGTCAGTTTCTTCTCGCCAGGATTCTTCGTTTCGCTCATTCCAAACTTTGTCCCAAATTTTGTCGTTGTGCGCCATCCGTCGGCGCATTCGCGCTAACTGCATCGGGCGAATTCCGAAAGCGCTCTAAGCGTGTCACGCGAGCGAGAAAAGTCTCGCTCCTGGGTCCGGCAAGCAGGGCTGCATGTACCACATTTGAGCGGTTCAATGCCAAATCCAATTGGGCGCCGCTAAAGGCGCCGATCACCGCTATTTCACGCGATTTTTCGCTACTATTACGGTGTAAGGCCGCATCCAACTTCCGCTTTCCGTCGGCGGCGGCGTCAGCGGCATGAATCAGCGCCAGTACGTCATCGCGGCCAATGGCCGCTTCGACCTTGGAAAAACCGCCGATCACGTTTCCGGCCTTGCCGGCCATCGCCAGCGCATCGAGCGCGGCGCTCTCCAGCAGGTGCTCGGTTTGCGCCGCCAGATTCTGGGCGACCCGTACGTCCCGTTTGAAGCCGCGAGCGAACACATTGCGCTTGATCGATTCCTCGATCGCGGCCCGGGTCGACGTGATCCAGATACCGCGGCCGGGCAATTTTCGCTTGATGTCGGGCACCGCCTCGCCGGCGGGTCCCACAACAAAGCGGATCATGTCCGACACCGGCATCGGGTTCCGGGTCAGCGCGCAATTGCGTATCGTGCCCGCCGCGACGCTGATCGTCCCGCCGTCGAGTTCGCCGTCTTGCTCGCTGTGTTGCGCCATTGCCAGCATCGTTGGTGTCATTCTCCGGTTACGCTTGCGGTGCTTCCGCCGCTGCTTCTTCTTCCACCGCCGGCGGAGCGATGTCGGCCTCGGTCACCCAGCCGGCCAGCACGCGGGCCTGCATGATCATGGCTTCGGCGTCCTCGCGCGAGACATTGAGTCCGTCGAGGAAGCCGGGCTCATGCTTGGCCTCGCCGTCCTTGCGTTCGGTCCAGCCGGTGAGATCGTCGGTCGCGCAGCCGGCGAGGTCTTCCACGGTCTTCACGCCGTTCTCGCCAAAGGCCACCAGCATCTTGGTGGTGACGCCGGGTACGTCTTTCACCGCATCCTCAACGCCCAGTTCGACACGTTTGGCGTCGAGCTCGGCTTCCAGCTTGTCGAGATATTCCTTGGCGCGTTCCTGCAATTCGCGCGCGGTCTCTTCATCGAAGCCTTCGATGGTGGCGATTTCCTTTTCGTCCACCAAGGCAAGTTCCTCAATCGAGCCGAAACCTTCCGACGCCAGCAATTGCCCCACGACTTCATCGAGGTTGAGCGCCTCGACAAAAATCTTGGTGCGGCTCTCGAACTCGGCCTGGCGGCGCTCGGACTCTTCCTGTTCCGTCAGAATGTCGATATCCCAGCCGGTGAGCTGGGAGGCGAGCCGCACGTTCTGGCCGCGCCGGCCGATGGCGAGCGAAAGCTGCGCATCCGGCACCACCACTTCGATGCGCTCTTTGTCTTCGTCGAGCACCACCTTGGCGACTTCCGCCGGCGCCAGCGCGTTCACCACGAAGGTGGCGATGTCCTGCGACCACGGAATGATGTCGATCTTCTCGCCTTGCAATTCGTTCACCACCGCCTGTACGCGCGAGCCGCGCATGCCGACGCAGGCCCCGACCGGATCGACCGAGGAATCGCGCGAAACCACGGCGATCTTGGCGCGCGAGCCGGGGTCGCGGGCAACCGCCTTGACCTCGACGATGCCGTCATAGATTTCCGGAACTTCCTGCGCGAACAGCTTGGCGGTGAATTGCGGATGCGTGCGCGAGAGGAAAATCTGCGGGCCGCGCGGTTCGCGACGCACGTCATAGATATAGGCGCGGACGCGGTCGCCGTTGCGGAACACTTCGCGCGGCAGAAGTTCGTCACGCCGCACGATCGCCTCGCCGCGGCCGAGATCGACCACCACGTTGCCGTATTCGACGCGCTTGACGACGCCGTTGACGATTTCGCCGATGCGATCCTTATATTCGGCATATTGCCGGTCGCGCTCGGCCTCTCGTACTTTTTGCACGATAACCTGCTTGGCGGACTGCGCGGCGATGCGGCCATATTCCAGCGGCGGCAAAGGGTCCGCGATGGTGTCGCCCACCTGGGCTGCCGGATGGCGCTTGCGCGCGTCCTCGAGCGTGATCTGATTAGATGAGTTTTCGATCGCCTCGACCACCAGCATGTGGCGGGTCAACCGCAGATCGCCGGTCTTCGGCTCGATCTCGGCATGCACGTCGGTTTCCGCGCCGTAGCGCGACCGCGCCGCCTTGGCGATGGCGTCCTCCATCGCGGCGATGACAATGCCGCGGTCGATGGACTTTTCACGCGCGACTGCATCGGCGATTTGCAATAGTTCGAGCCTGTTGGCGCTCACTGCCATAGCTCACTCTCCCTCTTTGAAAACATTGCTCATGATCTTTTGAGCCTGCGATGTCGTTCTTCCCGTTTCGCCGCGCGCGCTTCGCGCTTGGCGGCCTTCTCGCGCCGCAAAGCTTGCGTCACCAGGTCGTCGGTGAGCACGAGCTTGGCTTCGCTCATGTCATCAATCGAAAGCAGAACCTCTGCGTCCTCGCCTGTCACCGCATCGTCGCGG
The DNA here is from genome assembly GCA_009694265.1 of Pseudolabrys sp. GTDB lineage: Bacteria > Pseudomonadota > Alphaproteobacteria > Rhizobiales > Xanthobacteraceae > Pseudolabrys. Next base: position 35,832 of record SHVM01000003.1, on the reverse strand, counting down.
CGAAGCCGCGCGGCGTTGCCTTCCGTTCCCGCCAGCTGGCCGCGGAAACGCTTGCGCCCATTGACCGGGACTTCCATCTCGATCTTGACCAGATGGCCTTTGAACCGGTCGAAATCGGACTTGCGCACCAGCGGCCGGTCGATGCCGGGCGAGGAAACCTCCAGCCGGTAGGCGCGATCGACCGGGTCGGCCACATCGAGCACCGGCGAAAGCGCCCGCGACACCGCCTCGCAGTCTTCCACCGTCATGCTGCCGTCCGGCTGTTCCGCCATGATCTGCACGGTGCAGCCTTCGGAGGCCGACACCTTCACCCGCACCAGACGGTAGCCGAGACTCTCGACGACCGGCTCGGCGATGGCCGCGACACGGGCAGGCAGCCCGGGCTCGACGATCAGCCTGGGTTCGGTCTCGTTTTGAACGGCTCTAGGGGCCGCCTGAAGGGTCTCGCTTTGCGCCATTTTGGTAACAAAAAAGAGCGGGCCCCGGGGGACCCACTCTCAAAACCTGATTGGTTATGAGGGTGTATTGCTTGACTGCTGAAATATAGCGATTTTCCGGGCTCTTGCAAGGGTAGAGCGAGGCCAGCGCAAGGGAGTCGGGCGTTTTGCCGAACTAACCCTTCCTTCAGAATCTCCCCTTAAATTTGCGTAAAGCCGCTGATCCAGCGAATTCCACAGGCCGTTTGCAGGTTATTGATTATGGGTGCACCCGCGTCGTTGCTTCCCGAGTTGGAAGATGTCGTCCAGCATGGCTCGGCGGAAAAACGCGCCGAGACGCTGCGCCGTATCACCGGCCTGTTCCTCGAAGGCGCCAAGGCCTTCAACGACGAGCACGTCGCGCTGTTTGACGACGTCATCGGTTGCCTGATCGAGGAGATCGAGGCCAATGTGCTGGCGGAACTCGCGCATCGGATCGCCCCGGTTTCCAATGCGCCGGCCGGCGTGGTGAGCAAGCTCGCCAGGAATGACGATATCGCGGTCGCCGGCCCCATGCTTAAGGGCGCCGCGCTCGCCGATCCCGATCTCATGTACATCGCCGAGACCAAAAGCCAGGCGCATCTGCTGGCGCTGTCGGGTCGCCACGGCATTAGCGAGGCGCTGTCGGAAATTATCGTCGATCGCGGCGATCGCGATGTCGCGCGCAGTATTGCCACCAATCAACAGGCGCGGCTGTCGGAAGGCGCCTTCACCACTCTGGTGAAACGCGCCGAGCAGGATGGCGTACTGGCCGAGAAAGTCGGCCTGCGCACCGATATTCCGCCGCGGCTGTTCCGCCAATTGCTGATGCAAGCTAGCGACGTGGTGCAGAAGCGCCTGCTGGCGCAAGCCAAGCCCGAAACCCAGGCCGAGATCAGGCGCGTGCTGGCGAAAGTGACCGACGAGGTCGCCGCCAAGGCGGCGCCGCGCAACTACGCGTCGGCGCTGACGACGGTGCGCGCGCTGCACAAGGAGCGCAAGCTCACGGAAGCCGACGTCGCCGAATTCGCCAAGACCGGAAAATACGAAGAGACCATCGCCGCGCTGGCCACTTTATGCGCGGTGCCGGTCGAGGTGGTGGACCGGCTGATGAGCGGCGAACGTGCCGATCCGGTGCTGATCCTGGCGCGCTCGGCCGGCTTCGGCTGGCCAACCGTGCGCGAGGTCATCAGCGCGCGGCCCGGCGCCAAGCCGACGGGCCAAGTGCTCGATGCCGCCTTCGAGAATTTCGAGCGGCTGACCGCGGCCACCGCCCAGCGCGTGGTGCGCTTCTGGCAAGTGCGCCAGGGCACCGGCGAGTAGTCATACCTTGCGGAATATGAAGTAGGCGGGAATCCGCCCCTCGCGCTTGGCTTTCGCCTCATAACGCGTCCCGGCAAAATCCGGCCACGGACTGCGCCAGTCGGAGGCCGTCTCCGCCGTCCAGATAAAATCCTTCGACCGCAACACACGCGCCAGCGCGAAGGCGGCGTAGTCGGCAATATCGGTGGCGAAGCGCAGCTCGCCGCCCGTTTTCAGAATTCGCGCCAGCCGTTTGAGGCTGTCGTCCTGGATGAAGCGCCGCTTCCAGTGCCGCCGCTTCGGCCACGGATCGGGATAGAGCAGATCGATGCGCGTGAGCGCGTTTTCGGGGAGCCAGTCGAGCAGTTCGCCGGCGTCGCCGGCATGCAGGCGGACATTGCTGAGCGCATTGTCTTCGATGGCGGTGAGCGCCTTGCCGATCGCGTTCTCAAAACCGTCGCTAGCGATGAAGCCGCTGCGCGGGTGATCTTTTGCCTGGGCGATCAGATGCTCGGCGCCGCCGAAACCGATTTCAAGCCGCAGTTCGCCGGGTGGAATAGGATACAGGGTGCGCAGATCGGCGGGTGCCGGCTTTGCCAGATCGAGCCCGATGCGCGGCAGCAGCGTGTCGAACAGCGCCACCTGGCGTGCCCGCAACGGATGACCTTTGCGGCGGCCGAAAAAGGCGCGGGCTGCTGTTGGACTTTCTTCCACGTGCGTCGACCCAAACTCCGCTCATTCCCGCGCAAGCGGGAATCTAGGGCCGCAATCGCAAAGCACGCAAGCTGGATCCCCGCTTGCGCGGGGATGAGCGGCTGTGGCCGCTCACTTCACCGCCCGCCTGATGGCGTCGGCGAGATCCGTCTTTTCCCAGGAGAAGCCGCCGTCCTTGTCGGGCGCGCGGCCGAAATGGCCATAGGCCGCGGTGCGCCGGTAGATCGGCTTGTTCAGCTTGAGGGTACGGCGGATATTGGTCGGGGTGAGACGGAACAGCTCGGGCAGGATCTTCTCGAGCTTTTTCTCCTCGACCTTGCCGGTGCCATGGGTGTCGACCAGCACCGACATCGGATCGGCTACGCCGATCGCATAGGCGACCTGGATGGTGCAGCGCTCGGCGATGCCGGCGGCCACCACATTCTTGGCGAGATAGCGCGCGGCATAGGCGGCCGAGCGGTCCACTTTGGTCGGGTCCTTGCCGGAGAAGGCGCCGCCGCCGTGCGGCGCGTAGCCGCCATAGGTGTCGACGATGATCTTGCGGCCGGTGAGGCCGCAATCGCCGTCCGGGCCGCCGATCACGAAATTGCCGGTCGGGTTGACCAGAAAGTCGGACGGCCGCGACGGCATCCAGCCTTTCGGCAGCGCGGATTCGACGGCATCCGCAATCATTTCCTTGACCATGCCGGGGGTATATTTCTTGCCGTTGCGGCTCTTCTCGTTGTGCTGGGTCGAGACCACCACCTTGGTGCAGCCGACCGGCTTGCCGTTGACGTAGCGAACGGTGACCTGGCTCTTGGCATCGGGCTGCAGGTCGAATAACTGACCGGCGCGGCGTTTGTCGGAGAGAACCTTCAGAATCTTGTGCGCGAAATAAATCGGCGCCGGCATGAACGAATTCTTCTCATAGACTTCGCTCTCGGTGCAGGCGAAGCCGAACATCATGCCCTGGTCGCCGGCGCCTTCTTCCTCGCCGCCTTTTTTCTTTTTGGCATTCACACCCATGGCGATGTCGGGCGACTGGCCGTGCAGCAGTACCTCGATGTTGGCGCCGTAATAGGAGAACCCGTCCTGGTCGTAGCCGATGTCCCTGACCACGTCGCGCGCGATCTGCGCGATCATCTCTCTGTTCACGACCGTCTTGTCGCCGTGCTTGTGGAAGAACGGCGCCTGGCCGCGGCCTTCGCCGGCGATGATGATCTTGTTGGTGGTCGTCAGCGTCTCGCAACCGAGTCGCGTATTCACCGCGCTGTCGTCGGCGATGCCGAGCTTGATGTCGTTTTCAAGAAATGCGTCGAGCACCGCATCGGAAATCTGGTCACAGACCTTGTCCGGATGACCTTCGGAAACCGACTCGCTGGTGAATAGGAAATTGGTGTGCGCCACCGATGTAACTCCTCCCGTGGCGCGGGTTGAAAGCCGCGCCGTTTACGTCCGGGTGGTTCTTGCAGTGGCGGCGATCAAGGTCAAGATGCGGGCAAAAAGGCGGGCAGGCGTGGGCAATAGCCCGAAGGCCTAAAGCCTTATTCCTCGCCGGCAATCTGCTCGACCAGATCGACGATACGCCGGCGCAATTTGCTGTTCTTGATCTTCATGAACGACTTGGTCAGCGAGAGGCCATCGGAGGTGGCGAGGAAGTCCGACACATAGGCCGGCGACGGCGCTTCGCCCATGCCGGAATGGCCAGGCATGTTCGGCGCGCCTTCGAAGAAAAACGAAACCGGCACCTGCAAGATATTTGAAATCTGCTGAAGCCTGCTGGCGCCGATGCGGTTGGCGCCCTTCTCGTATTTTTGAACTTGCTGAAACGTCAGGCCGAGGGCGTCGCCGAGCTTTTCCTGACTCATGCTCAGCATCATCCGGCGCATGCGCACGCGCGAACCGACATGCTTGTCGATCGGATTGGGTGCCTTCTTAGCCATAACTATCTCCTATGTCTCCATCGTAAAGCGTAATGTCACAGGTAATGTCACGTATGCAATCCGTCATTTCCAATTTGTCGAACCATAGTGGCAAAGAAAAATTAAAATTGCTTATATTTATCAATGGTTTTCGCATGGTCGTAATCTATGTTTGTTATGCATAAGTCGCAGTTTTATTTGCGCGCATAACAACTTGCGACTAGCGGCCCCATAATACTTCAATCTAAGGGTGAAGCCGCCTACGACCCACTGCTATCAAACTTACAATCAAGAATAGAATCAAGGCGTAGTCACCAATTATCAAAAAATAAGTTGGCGCGATGGCATTGGGCAGTTTCGAGTCGAGAACGCCTTCAACGCCGAGCGGCAAGTGGTTAATGACCCGGCCGAGCGGATCCACGACCGCGGAAATTCCGGTATTGGCCGCACGCACCAGCGGCAAGCCTTCGGCGATGGCGAGTACGCGCGCCTGCTGAAAATGCTGGTGAGGGCCCGAGCTTATTCCGAACCAGCCGTCATTGGTAACGTTCACCAGCCAGCCCGGCCGCTCGCCGCGCGGCACCGCGGCGCCGGGAAAAATCGCCTCGTAGCAAATCAGCGGCAACATTTTCGGTGCGCGCGGCACGTTCATGGCGCGCCGGCGGTCGCCCGATAGGAATCCGCCGACCATTTTGGTCAGTTGCCGCAAGCCAAATCCTTCGAGCAGGCGCTGAAACGGCAGATATTCGCCGAACGGAACCAGATGAACCTTGTCATAAATGCCTTGGATGGAGCCGTCGGGATCGATCACATAGATCGAATTATAGGCACGCGGGCTTTGTGCGGTGGAGCTCGGCGCCGCGCGCACGGCGCCGGTGATCAATTCGGTGCCCGGTTTCAACAGGCCTGCGATTTGCGCCAGCGCGTCCGGTTCGCGCGTGAGAAAGAACGGAAACGCCGATTCCGGCCAAATCAAATGCGTGAAATCGCGCACGCCATTCGATTGCGGTCCGGTGGCGCGGTCGGACAAGCGCAGATAGCGCGCCATCACCTGCGCCTTGGCGGCGTAATTGAATTTTTCATCTTGCTGCAGATTGGGCTGCATGATGCGGAGATTCACGCCGCTGACGTAAGTTGTCGGATGCGTCCACAATCTCACGGCGCCGTAGCCGGTGAGACCTGCGAGGATCGCGAGGCCGATCAGCGGCGCGCGGTAAGGATGCGGCGTATCGATGGAATCGTCGGCGAGCACGGCTAGGGCGGCACAGATCGCAAGGGCCAGAAACGTCAGCCCCCAAACCCCGACCAGCGAGACGCTTTGCGCCAGCACCAGCGGCTGGGTGAGCGCATAGCCGAATGTATTCCAGGGAAAACCGCTGAGCAGATGGCCGCGCAGCCATTCCGCGCAAGTGAGCGTGGCGGCCAGCGCCAGCAAGCGTTCAGGCCCGCGCACCCAAATGAGCCGCGCCGCGGCCAGTCCCAGCGCGGTGTAGAGCGCGAGATAAGCGGGAAGGCCGGCGACCGCCACCGGCAGCAGCCAGCCGAAGGTCTTGGCATCGACCAGAAAGGCGTAGCCGACCCAGTACAGTCCGGCGACGAAAAAGCCGAAGCCGAAACACCAGCCGGCGATCGCGGCTGTGATCGCGCCGCTCCAGCGGCCGGCGGCGGATCCGTCCACCAGCCAGACCAGCACCGGAAACGTCACAAACAGGATCGGCCAGGCATTGAACGGCGCCATCGCCAGCGCCGACAGCGCGCCCGCGGCCAATGCAATGGCTGCGCGCCGCCAGCCGGAGGCGAGCACGATTGCAAGCACGGTTGAATGGGCGAGGCGGGTCAGCGTCACGGGCGGCGCGGGGTTGCCGGTGAATCGGCCGGCGACTTTTGCGCCGGCGTATCGTCGGCCGGTAAAGACGGCGGCGTGGTGCCGGCGAGCACCGCATCCGGCTCGCCGCGCTTGCGCGGCTCGCGCGTGCGTTCACGCCGCTCTTTCAACCGGGTGATACGTATGCGCTTGACGCGGCGCGGATCGGCGTCCAGCACCTCGAATTCGAACAGCTCGGGTCCCGGAACAATCTCGCCGCGCAGCGGCAGCCGGCCGGCGCGCGTCACCAGATAGCCGCCGAGCGTGTCGACCTCTTCGGTCGCATCGCCGACGTCGAATTCGTGGCCGACGATCGCCACCACGTCCTCGAGCTTGGCGCGTGCATCGGCGATGTAGGAGCCGTCCGGCTGGCGCACCACATCGGCGGCCACGTCCTCATCGTGCTCGTCGGCGATATCGCCGACGATCTGCTCGACGATGTCCTCGATCGAGACAATTCCGTCGCTGCCGCCATATTCATCGACCACCAGCGCCAGATGAATCTGTTTAGCCTGCATGCGCGCGAGCAGGTCGATCAGGCGCGCCGACGGCGGTACGAACAATATTTCGCGCACAATCTTGGCCCCTGACAACGGCATCGCGAGATTGATGGCTTTAAGATCGAGCCCGGCCGGCAGCGGTTTTTTGCGTTTGGCATTCTTTTCCGGGTTGACCGCCGCATGCGCGGTCATGAACGCGATCAAGTCGCGGATATGCACCATGCCCACCGGATCGTCGAGCGTGTCGTTATAAACGACGAGGCGGGAATGGGCGGCGCCCTCGAACACGCGCACCAGTTCGCCGATATGGATGTCCTGCTGCACGGCGATGATGTCGGCGCGCGGCACCATCACGTCGCCGACCCGGCGCTCGCGCAAGCCGAGGATGTTCTTGAGCATCCGGCTTTCTTCCGGCGAGAAGCCGGATTCGCCGGGCGTCATGGCATCGAGCACGTCCTTGAGGTCGGCGCGGATCGAGCCCGGCTTCCAGCCGAACAGCGTGCGGAACGCGCGCACCAGCCAGCTTTCGCCGGTTTCGCGCACAGGCGGAACCGGCACCGGCAGATTGCGCGCATCGAATGGCGCGCCACCGGCGGAACTGGAAGTTGGGTTATCGCTGTCGGGCATGGCGCTCAGGCGTCTACCCAAGTTCGCGCGAGAGATAAGGGTCGGGCATTTTCATGGCGCTCATGATTTTGCTTTCGAGCCCTTCCATCTCGTCGGCGTCGGAATCGGTCTGATGATCGTAGCCGATAAGGTGGAGAAAACCATGCACCGTGAGATGGGCCAGATGATGCAGAAAAACCCGGTCCTCATCGGCGCATTCGCGTTCAAGCGTCTCATAAGCGACGACGATGTCGCCGAGCATCTTGGCGCCGCCGCCGGGCTTCAACTCAGCCGCCGGAAACGACAGCACGTTGGTGGCTTTATCGATGCCGCGCCAATCGCGGTTGAGTTTTTTGATCCCGGCATCGTCGGTCAGCACGATGCTCACTTCGCCGTCCGCGCTTGCGAGCGCAGCGGCCGCGGCGGCGATCGCATCGCGCACGGTCTGGCTGGCCTTGGGCTGCGCATCCCATAACGGCGAGGCAATTTGAATGTCGATCGTTGGCGCGGACGCGCGCAGCTTCGGCGCGGGTTTCATTTCTTGTCCCCGCTCTTGTCCCCTCGCTTGGGGCCGCCGCGGTCATAGGCTTCCACGATGCGCCCCACCAATTCGTGGCGAATCACATCCTCGGCGCTGAAGGCGACATGGCCGATGCCCTCGATGCCGTCGAGCAGGCGCACCGCTTCGGCCAGTCCCGAAGTCTGGCCGTTCGGCAAGTCGACCTGGCTCGGATCGCCGGTGACGATCATGCGGCTGTTCTCGCCGAGACGCGTCAGGAACATCTTCATCTGCATCGATGTCGTGTTTTGCGCTTCATCAAGGATCACAGCGGCATTCGACAATGTGCGGCCGCGCATGAAGGCGAGCGGCGCGATCTCGATCTCGCCGCCTTGCAGCGCGCGCTCGACGATGCGGGCATCCATCAGGTCATACATGGCATCATAGATCGGACGTAAGTATGGATCGACCTTCTCGCGCATGTCGCCTGGCAGGAAGCCGAGCCTTTCACCGGCTTCCACCGCCGGCCGCGACAGGATGATGCGGTCGACTTCCTTGCGCTCGAACATCTGGACGGCCTGCGCGACGGCAAGCCAGGTCTTGCCGGTGCCGGCCGGCCCGGTGCCGAACACCAGCGAATAGCGCTTGAGCGCGCGAATATAGGCGTCCTGCGCCAAGGTGCGCGCCCGCACCGGTCGCTTGCGCAGATTGATTTCCTCAAAACCCGCTCGCCCGCTCGCCGCGTCGTAGTCGAACAGCGAGCCTTGCGCGATCGCCTGCCTTATGGCGCCTTCGACATCGCCGGAGGAGAGCTCATGACCGCGCTTGATCTGCTCGTAGAGCCCTTCCAGCACGCGTTTTGCTTGTTCGCAGCCGCCGCGCGAACCGTCGATGGTAACGTGATTGCCGCGCGAATCCGCCACCACGCCGAGGCGGCGTTCGATCAGCGCCAAGTGCTGTCCGTATTGGCCGAACAGGACGGACGCCAGTTTATTGTCCTCGAAAGCGAGCACGATCTGCGTGGTTGCCGTTTCCTCGGAGGCGGCAATGGGCGGGATCACGGGATCCGATGTGCGCAAGGCTGCTCTCAAGCTCCTGCTGTGACGAGTGCCGGCGCCTGCGCCGGCTCGGTGAGTTCGCCAAACAATGTGTTGGTCCCGGTCCCGGTGACGCTCACCGGCAGCACTGATCCGATCAGTTTAGGTCCTGCCATGACCTGCACCGTCTGTAGATATGGGGTTTTGCCGACCAGTTGCCCAGGGAGCCGGCCCGGCTTTTCCAGCAACACCTCCACGGTGCGGCCCACGAAGCTGGCGTTGAACGCGCGCCATTGGCGGATGATCAGCGCCTGTAGCCGTTGCAGGCGTTCGGCGCTCTCAGCGGCAGGAACTTGGGCCTCCATCTCGGCGGCCGGTGTGCCCGGGCGCGGCGAATAGCTGAAGCTGTAGGCGCCGGCAAAGTCGACCTCGTCCACCAGCGTGAGCGTGTCACGGAAATCGTCTTCGGTCTCACCGGGAAAGCCGACGATGAAATCGGAACTGAAGGCAATATCGGACCGCACCGCGCGCAGCCGCGCGATCGTGTCGAGGTAATGCTTGCGTGTGTGTCTGCGGTTCATCGCCGCCAGCACGCGGTCGGAGCCGGATTGCACTGGCAGATGCACGGAGGGCATCAGCGCCGGCAGTTCGCCATGGGCGGCGATGAGGTCGTCGCTCATGTCGAGCGGATGGCTGGTGGTGTAGCGCAGTCGCACAATGCCTGGCACTTGCGCGAGATGACGCAGCAATTGCGCGAGCGAGCCCAAGTGGCCATCGGCGCCCGCGCCATGATAAGCATTCACGTTCTGCCCGATCAGTGTCACCTCGCGCACGCCGGCGCCCGCGAGGCGCTCGACTTCGGCGGCGATCTTTTCGATGGGACGCGAGACTTCGGCGCCACGCGTGTAGGGTACAACGCAAAAAGTGCAGAACTTGTCGCAGCCTTCCTGCACCGTGACGAAAGAGGATATGCCGCGCTTGGCGATCGCCCCGCGCGACGGCGCAGCGAGCACGTCGAATTTATCTTCAATCGGAAATTCGGTATCGACGAGCTGCGCTCCGGCCTGCAGCCGCGCGATCATGGCGGGCAGGCGGTGATAATTCTGCGAGCCGACCACAAGATCAACCACGTCGGTGCGCCGGATGATTTCTTTGCCCTCGGCCTGCGCCACGCAGCCGGCCACCGCGATCAGCACCTGGCGGCCTTGGGCCGCCGCGGCGTCCTTGAGCTCGCGCATGCGGCCGATCTCGGAATAAACTTTGTCGACGGCCTTTTCGCGGATGTTGCAGGTGTTGAGGATGATGAGATCGGCCTCGCCGGCCTGCGCGGTCTCGCTGTAGCCGCTAGGGGCCAGCGTGTCCGCCATACGATGGGAATCGTAGACGTTCATCTGGCAGCCAAACGATTTGACGTGGACTTTGCGGGGTCTGCTCATGCCTTGCCCTGTCATGCCCGGCACAAGCCCGGCCATGACGCTATTGGGGTGCCGTCACGGACAGCCGTCTTATCGCCTTTTGCAGCAAAAAGGAACGCCGCTCACCAGGCCGTCCGCGGCCGGCCGCTGAGCGTCGCCGATGTGATCCGGCGCACCGCGCCTTCCAGGGATTTCGTCATGGCCTTGCGGTCGGCACTTCCGTCGGCCGCCACCGGCTCGCCGTAGCTCACCACGGCGTCGACGGCGCCGCGCTCGATGAGCGTCTTGATGTGCGGCAGGAAGTCGAGATCGCCATACCACGCCACCGTCGGGCGATGCTGGCGTCCCATGGGAATGCCGTTGAGGCCGGTATAGCAAATCGACATCGGCTGAATCAGGATGCCGCTCTCGGCGCGCGCGCCCGCTTCCTTCACCGCGCCGACCAGCGCCGAGCGAAACGGCAGCACGCGGTTGCCGTCGCTCGAAGTGCCTTCCGCGAACAGCACGACCGAGGTGCCGCCCGCCAGCCGCTCGACGATCTCGCCGATGGCGTCGCCGGTCTGCTGCCGCCGCGAGCGGTCGACGAACACCGTGCGCTGCGATTTGGCGGCGGTGCCGACCAGCGGCCAATTGCCGATTTCACTTTTAGAGACGTAAGCGATCGGCGCGATCGAACCGATCACCAGGATGTCGGCCCAGGAGACGTGATTGGAGACGAACAACACCGCGCGGTCGCGCACCGGCTCGCCGACCACGCGTATGTTAATGCGCAGCACCGCGCACAGCGCGCGGTAATAGCGGACCCCGATCGCGCCCCAGCCCGGCATGCCCAGCCGCTCAAGCAGCCACTGCACGAAGATCAACAACGGCGTCATCGTGAAGAATAACGCTGCGACAAAAAGCCCGCGCATTATGGATAGCTACTTCTTCTCGTCATTAAGCGGCACGGCATAGAGCTCGAGTCGGTGATCGACCAGCTTATAGCCGAGATTGCGCGCGACTTCCGCCTGCAAGCGCTCGATCTCGGCCGATTGGAATTCGATCACCTCGCCGCTGCGCAGATTGATCAGATGGTCGTGGTGGGCTTCCGGGGCGGTTTCGTAGCGCGCGCGGCCCTCGCGGAAATCGTGCCGCTCGATAATGCCGGAATCCTCGAACAGGCGCACGGTGCGGTAGACGGTGGAAATTGAAATGCGGTCGTCGACCTTGGCGCAGCGGCGGTACAATTCCTCGACATCGGGGTGATCGTCGGACGAGGCCAGCACGCGCGCAATCACACGCCGCTGTTCGGTCATGCGCATGCCCTTGGCGGCGCAGAGCGCTTCGATGTTGCGCCGCTCATGGTGCGGCGGCTTTTGGGCGGTTTTGTCGGGCGTGGCCACGTTATTTCCTCATGCGCATGATCTTATCCGAAAACCGGTTCCCACTTTTCGGGATAATGCGCTCGTTTATTCTCCGGTTCGGCAACCGTATCATATATCAGGCAAGATCGCGGCGCAGCACCAGCGCGGCGGCGGGTTTTCCGCCGGCTGCCGGATAGTAGTTGGGCCGCCGCGATATTTCATGAAATCCGGCGCGGTCATAAAGCCTGACCGCCGGCCTATTGTGCTCGTCGACTTCCAGGAAAACCGTGCGTGCGCCGAAGCCCGCCAGTCGCCGCAGATGCAGGTGCAATAGATTGCGGGCGAGGCCGCGTCGCTGCCTTGATCCTGCGACCGCGATGGAGAGGATCTCCGCCTCATCCTCCACCAGCCGCGACATGACGAATCCGATGAGCTTGCCGCCGATCGTGGCGCAATGCGCGATCACATGGCGCTCGACCAACAGGCTCTCGACCTCGTGTTCGCTCCAGCCGCGCTGGAACGATGCGGCATGCAGCAGGGCCATCGCCGCGGCATCGCGCGGGCTTGCTTCCGACAGCGCCGGCTCGCCGCGCGCGAACAGACTGGCGAGCAGCCGTATCATCGGCGGGCCAATTGCGCGGCGTTCTGCGGCTGGGTGTCGGGCGCGCGCAGATAAAGCGGCTTCGGCGGCACGCCGGTTTCCGCCGCGGCGGCGCCTAACCGCGCCACCCAGTCGATGTCGGGCGCCTGGCGTTGTTCAACCGCGCTGGGCGGGCGTTCGCCGGCGGGCCACGCGCCGGCAAGCATATTCGCGGCGCTGCCGATAAGGCGCGGGGCGCCGGTCGACGCCACGCGCAGCGCTTCGCGCAGCGGCACCAGCCGTGGCGCCACAATGGTGCGGCCGCCGGGTCCGAATACTTGCAGATAGACATGATCGTGCCGCGCATCGATGACCGCGACCACTGGCAGCGTGTCGTCGGCGGCGATGAACGGCGCGGCATAGGCTGCGAGCGTCGACAGTCCGACAGCCGGCTTTCCCGAAGCAAGCGCCAGCCCGCGCGCCGCCGAAATCCCGACACGCAAGCCGGTGAAGCTGCCGGGTCCGGTGGTGACCGCGATGCGGTCGATCTCGGTGAACGTAAGCCGTGCGCGTTCGAGCACGCGCGCAATCAGTGGGATGAGCGCTTCCGCGTGCCCGCGCACCATGGGCTGCGATTCATGCGCGGCGATCGCGGCCGTCTCAGTGTCGAGTACGGCGGCCGAGCAGGCCTCGAGCGCGGTATCGATGGCAAGGATGCGCATGATTCGATTGTATCACCGCGATGGCAAAAACAATGTCGTCATTCCGGGGCGCCGCCATAAGCGCGTTTACGCGCGTCTTCGACACGCTATGGCGGCGAGCCTGGAATCCAGGGCCACGCGCTGTGTTGGTTGCTCTGGATTCCGGGTCCGTGCCTTCGACGCGTCCCGGAATGACAAGGCTTAAACCGGCCGTATCTCGACCACCTCGGGCACGAAATGCTTGAGCAGATTCTGAATGCCGTGCTGGAGCGTCGCGGTCGAGGACGGGCAGCCCGAACAGGCGCCTTTCATTTGCAGAAAGACGATGCCTTCCTTGTAGCCCTTGAAGGTGATGTCGCCGCCGTCGCCGGCCACCGCCGGGCGCACCCGGGTCTCGATCAGGTCCTTGATGGTGGCGACCGTGTCGGCATCCTTGGCATCGAAGAATTCGTCGTCCGCGCTCGCGGCCGACTGTACATCGGCGGCCACCAGAGCCGCGCCCGACATATAGTGCTCCATGATGGCACCGAGGATCGCCGGCTTGATCTGCTGCCAGTCGCCGTCGCTCTTGGTCACCGAAATGAAGTCGGAGCCGTAGAACACGCCGCCGACATTCGGAATGCCGAACAGCCGTTCGGCCAGCGGCGATTGCGCGGCCGCTTGCTTGTTCGGCATGTCGAGCGTGCCGGTCTCAAGCACGGCTCGTCCGGGTAGGAATTTCAGCGTCGCCGGATTGGGCGTGGCTTCGGTCTGGATGAACATCGGTTCTCGCTCCTTGCCTCAATCGGGTTCAAGGCCCGCGGGCAGCTTCGACTATACAGGATAAATGGGTTCTGCGCAGGCAGAGATCAACCGGCGAAAAGCGCCGTTAATCAAGAGCTGGCATCAATATCGCTATCGCTCAGATGGCCCGGCACGATGGCCACCGGAATCGGGAACTGGCCGGCATTTTTGGCCAAATTGGTGACCAGCGGGCCGGGGCCTTCCTTGCCGATGCCGGCGGCCAGCACCAGGATGCCGATGTCGGCGTCCTCGTCTATCAGTTTGACGATTTCCTCGGTGGCGGCGCCTTCGCGGATCACACGGTCCGGATTGATGCGCGCGATTTTTTTGATGCGTGCGTCGAATTTGTCGAGCACCGCATTGGCCGCTTCCAGCGCCTCGGCCTGCATGAGGTCGGCGACGCCCAGCCATTGCTGATTGCGCTCGGCGGTCTCAATCACGCGCAGCATGACGATCTGCGACTTGGTACGGCCGGCGCGCTTGGCGGCCCAATAGACCGCGCGGTCGCATTCCTCGGTGTCGTCGATGACCACCAGGTATTTGCGCTTGTGGCCCTTCTCGTAGCTACTGCGCTTGTTGGGCATTGTGGAATGGTTGCACGGTTGGCGGCGCGCCGACAAGCCGGGCAAGTCTGGAAAATAAACAAGACTGGGAAATCAGCGGCGTACGAAACCCACGATATCCTTGACCGCCTTCATGGTTTCGGCGGCGAGCGCTTGCGCGCGCTGCGACCCGTCGGCCAGCACGGAATCGATATAGACCGGATCCTGCACCAGCTTTTTCATTTCCGAACCGATCGGCCCGAGCTTGGCGACCGAAAGATCGACCAGCGCGGTTTTGAAGGTGGAGAATTGCCCGCCGCCGAATTCGCGCAGCACGTCCGCTTTGCTTGACCCCTTGAGCGCCGCATAGATGCCGACCAAATTGTCGGCCTCGGGGCGCGGCTGCAGGTCCTTCTCCTCGCCCGGCAACGGCTCCGGATCGGTTTTCGCCTTGCGGATTTTCTGCGCGATGGTGTCGGCGTCGTCGGTCAGATTGATGCGCGAATAATCCGACGGCTCCGACTTCGACATTTTCTTCGAGCCATCGCGCAGCGACATTACCCGCGTCGCCGGTCCCTGGATCAGCGGCTCCGGCTGCGGGAAGAAGGCTTCGCCGTAGCCATGCGCCTTAATCGACGCGCCGAAATCGTTGTTGAACTTCTGCGCGATGTCGCGCGATAGTTCGAGATGCTGTTTCTGATCCTCGCCGACCGGCACGTGGGTTGCGCGGTATACAAGAATGTCGGCCGCCATCAGGTTCGGATAGACGTACAGGCCCACGGACGCGTTCTCGCGGTCCTTGCCGGCTTTCTCCTTGAACTGGGTCATGCGGTTGAGCCAGCCCATGCGGGAGACGCAATTGAACACCCAGGCGAGCTCGGCATGCTCGGCGACCTGGCTCTGATTGAAGATGATCTGCTTTTTCGGATCGATGCCGCAGGCCAGAAACGCCGCGGTCACCTCGCGCGTGGCGCGCGGCAATTCGCTCGGGTCCTGCCACACCGTGATGGCGTGCAGGTCGACCACGCAATAGATGCAGTCGTAGCGCTCCTGCAGCGCCACGAATTTCGTGATCGCGCCGAGATAATTGCCGAGGTGCAGATTGCCGGTCGGCTGCACGCCGGAAAATACGCGTTCCTTGAACGCCATCGCGGATTCCCTTGACTCGATGCGCGTCCATGCCACGCCGGACCCGAGTGGCGCAAGACCTTTAGGCCCGATGGCGAATGGCCGCGATTAAGTCCTTGAGTTTCGCCACGCCGAGGATGTGCAGCGCTGTCAGATAAACGGCGACGCCGAGCATCACCAGAACGACAAGCATGACGAGGCGCCCTAACGCTGAGGCGGCCAAAGCGGGCGATAGCATGTGGCCGAGGACGAGCCCAAAGGCGACGGCGGCGCCCATGACGAGCGTGGCCAGCGCGATGCGCGGCAGCCGTCGTCCTGCATTCTGGTCGAGCCGCAGCCATCCGCGCCGGTAGAGAATGAGGCCCAGCAAGGTCGCGCCGACCCAGCCGGAGATCGCAATCGCCGCCGCGACGCCGACATAACCGTACTGCGGAAACAGCAACATGCCGCCAACAATGGCCGCGGCCAGGCCGGTGAGCGCGGCAAACATCGGCGTGCTTGTGTCGCCATGCGCGAAGGACACCGCGCCGAAAACTTTTTCCAGCACGTGTCCGGGCAAGCCGGCGCAAATCGCCGCTAGCGCGGTCGCGACCGCCGCCGTGTCGCCGGCGCCAAATGCGCCGCGCTCGAACAGCCCGCCGGCGATCGGCACGGCCAGCAGCGCAAAGCCCGCTGTGGCCGGTAGCGCCAAGCCTAGCGCAATCTCGAAGGCGCGCGATTGCATCGCGGCGAACGCGCCTGTGTCGCCGGAGCGCAGGCTGGCGGCGATGCGCGGCACGATCACGGCCGCGATGGTGATGGAGGCGACGCCGAGCGGCAGCTCATAGAGACGATTGGCGTAATAGAGCCACGACACCGCGGCCGGCGAGGACGAGACGATGGCCGCCGCCGCGATCAGCTTGAGTTGCGGAATGCCGGCGGCGATCAGGCCGGGAGCGGCGCGCGTAAAGAATATGCGCGTCTCATCGCCCACGCGCAGGCGCACACGAGACAAGCGCTTGCCAGTCAATAGCCAGGCGGTGGCCGTCAAGAGGAGCTGGGTGAAGCCTGCGGCGGTGACGGCAAAGGCAAGCCAAATGGTGGCGTAAAACAGTTCGGTCGTTTCAAAGATTGCCACGGCAAGCGCCAGCACCATGACGACATTGAACATGACCGTACTGATGGTGACGGCGACGACGCGATTTTCGGCATTGAGCGCCGCGGCAATCACGGCGACCAATCCCGCCAGCACGATATAGGGCGCGACAATCAACAGATAAAAACTCGCAACCTCGCGGCGGCCTTCATCGAATCCGGGTGCGATGACGGCGATGATCGCGGGCGCCAATACAATGACCAGCAGCGCAATCACGCCGGTCAGACAGCCAACGGTCAGCAAGGTCCGTCGGGTGAACCGGCTGGCATTGGCGTCGCCATCCTCACCGCTGCGCAAGCCGAGCCATACCGGCACGAAAGCGCCGTTGAGCGCGCCATCCGCCAGCAAGCGACGGAAAAAATTGATTAGTTGCAAGACTGCGAAGAAGGCCTCCGACAGCGGCCCGCTGCCGAGCAGGGCCGCAATCCCGGCGTCGCGCGCAAAGCCGAGCAGCCGCGACATCAATGTCCCGCTGCCGACCGTGGTGATATCGCGCGCGAGCGACATGTAAAATCCCCGATCCTTTACAATAAGCATAGGAGCGCGCGCCCGTCACCCGCGCCATTGGTCCGGCTCGCGGCGCAGCGCTTGCCGTGCCGCGCTCGGGCGATATAGTGCGCCGCATGCATTCAAGAGGTAACGAATGGCTGCTTCTCGCTACGACGTGCTCGGTATTGGCAACGCCATTGTCGATGTGATTGCCCGCGCCGAGGACGATTTCCTGGTCGCCCATGGCATGCACAAGGGCACCATGGCGCTGATCGACCAGAAGCGCGCCGAGAAGATTTATCGGGCCATGGGGCCGGCCGTGGAAAGTTCCGGCGGCTCGGCGGCCAACACCATTGTCGGCGTCGCCAGCTTCGGCGGCCGCGCCGCTTTTGTCGGCAAGGTCAAGAACGACGAGCTTGGCCAAGCCTTCACACACGATATCCGCGCCGCCCGGGTCGCTTTCGACACCAAGCCGGCGACCGCCGGCCCTTCGACGGCGCGCTGCTATATCATGGTGACGCCGGACGGCGAGCGCACCATGAATACGTTTCTCGGCGCGGCGCAGGACCTGCATCCGAAAGACATCGACGAAGCGGCGATCGCAGCTTCCGCCGTCGTCTACCTCGAAGGCTATCTGTGGGATCCGCCGCACGCCAAGGAAGCCTTCGTCAAGGCGGCGGACATTGCCCACAAGTCAGGCCGCCGCGTCGCGCTCACGCTGTCGGACGCGTTCTGCGTCGATCGCTATCGGGCCGAGTTTCTCAACCTGATCCGCAAAGGCACCGTCGACATTCTTTTCGCCAATGAGCGCGAGCTGCACAGTCTTTATGAAACGTCCGACTTCGATACCGCTGTTAAGCAGCTTCGCGCCGACGCCAGGCTCGCGGTGGTGACGCGCAGCGAGAAGGGCTGCGTGGTGGTCGCCCGCGACGGGGTCGAAGCGGTGCAGGCCATGCCGATCGAAAAAGTGGTCGATGTCACCGGCGCCGGCGATTTGTTCGCGGCTGGGTTCCTAATCGGGCACTCGCACGGCAAGGATCACCGCACGGCGGCCCGTCTCGGCGCGCTTGCCGCGGCCGAAGTGATCCAGCATATCGGCGCGCGGCCGGCGGTCTCGCTCAAGGCGCTGGCCGCCGAAAACGGCCTGCCGGTCTGATTCCAAAATCGATGGGGAGTGAGGGGCTTCGGCGTGAGACGCCGGGGATAGACACCCCATGCATCTCACGCTGACCGGTGGGAGCCATTTCCAGAAGAAAGGCCCTTTGCAAGGTCCCTGGCGCTTGCATAGCCGCTCCGGCAGGCGACCCGCAAGCCATTGGTAACCGATTGGTAACCGGACGTGGTTACCGATTGGTGAACGACCATTGCGAGGAACGGGCCATGTCCAAGCGCAAAGATATCGAAGACACGAGCGGCGAGCCGCCGAAATTTGAATCGGCCAAGATTGAATTAGCCAAGAGTGAACTGCCGACAGTCGAATCGCCATCGATCTCGCCGGCCACGCCTGAGCCCAAAGTCGAGCCCATCATCGAATCGGCCGCTGCAGCAGCGCCTGCCAGCGAAGTTGCGCCAGCATCTGCGCCGTCGAGATCGCGTCCGCGCTTCGTATTGCAGCCGCGGCAAAAACGCTATGCCTTGCTCGCCGCTTCGGTGGTGATCGCCGCGGCACTTGGCGCCGTTGTCGGCGCGGTGACAAGCGGCGGGCTCAGCACGACCTCGCCGCGCACCGATGTCGCCGGGCTCGAGGAACGCCAGTCGATGCAGCAATCGATCGCCCGGCTCGCCAAGGAAGTCACTACGCTGAAGACCAGCCTGGAGGCCACCAATAAATCCGCGCATCAGCAGATCGCGAAAATCACCGAGCGCTTCGACCGCAATGCGAGCGCCGAGCTCGTTACCGGATCGATTTCGGCGCCACAGACGGTGACCCCGGTTCCAACCCCGCGCCCGGCGCCGCACGTCGCCGCCGTGGAGGCGCAAAGTCCCGCCCGTCCGCGGGTGGTGCAGGACTGGGCGATTCGCGACACCCGCGACGGCTTCGTCTATGTGCAAGGTCACGGCGATGTCTATCAGGTCGTGCCCGGCGCCCCCTTGCCGGGTCTTGGGCAGGTGGAATCGGTCAAGCGGCAGGACGGCCGCTGGGTGGTGACGACGCCGAAGGGAATCATCGTATCCATGCGCGATCGCCACTATTTCGAATAAATTCGCCGCGAACCACGCTAATTCCGATGAGCGGCGCTTGAAAAAGCGCCGCTTTTCATTGGGACGCAAGGCCAGTAGCGAGCGTCGCAAAACCATGTCAGATTCACGCCGCTAAGATGCGGGTGTTGTCATGAGCGGCGGTTTCCTGAAAATCATTGTAGCGGCGGCTTGCGCCGTCGCGGCTGTGGCCGCTCCGGCATCAGCGCAAAGCTTTGCGCAAATCTTGGCGCAAGGTGCCACACCGCCGGCAAAACCTGAAATGACGGAAATCTGTCCGGGCCTGGTCGCGTCAAGGCCGCCGTTTTCTGCGCCCCTTCGCCGCGCCGCGCTTGAGCGCGATCAGCTGCGCATCAGCTATGTCGGCCATTCGACTTTCCTGATCGAGAGTCCGCAGTTGGTGCGCATCGCCACCGACTACAACGATTACGTCAAATCGCCGGTGCTGCCTGACATCGTGACAATGAATCACGCGCACTCGACCCACTACACCGATCGTCCCGATCCGGGCATCAAGCATGTGCTGCGCGGCTGGGGGGAAGACGAAAAGCCGGTGCGCGTCGACCTGCAATACAAGGACGTGCGCGTGCGCAACGTGCCGACCAATATCCGCTCATGGGCCGGCGGCACCGAGCGCCACGGCAATTCTATTTTCATCTACGAGGCCGCCAATCTTTGTATCGCCCATCTCGGCCATCTGCATCACACACTCACACAAGCCCAGCTCAACGAGATCGGCCGCGTCGATGTGGTGATGGTGCCGGTGGACGGCACCATGACGCTGGACCTGGAAGGCATGGTCGAGGTGCTGCGTGGGCTGAAGGCGCCGCTGATCATCCCGATGCATTATTTCAGCGTCTTTACGCTCGATCACTTCCTCCAGCGCATGCGCCAGGATTGGGATGTGGAGATCGCCGCGGTGCCGTCGGTCCTGGTCTCCAAGAGCAGCCTGCCGGCCAAGCCGAAAGTCCTAGTTCTGCCCGGGCATTGACGGCGCACGGACCTGCAAGCCCGATCAACGACATGTGAAGTTTGGTCGGGCGCAATTTGCGGCCGCGGACGGGTATTTATCAACAGGCGCCGTTGACCGGACGGAACCAATGTTTAGTTATCGCGTTCTCAGGTGCGGATTTTTCATTTATTCGAGGGCTTTTTGTATGGCGCAGACTTGGAGCAGCTGGAAACGGTTCCCCGACGCTCAAATTGGCGACTATGTCGAGGCGCCGATCGGCCCCGGGGTATACGAAGTCCGCCATACCATGACGGGTCGCGTGGTCGCGTTCGGTCACGCCGGCAATGTGGCCAATGCGATTTCCGACTTGAAGGTGAACGGCGGCGCCGGCCCCTTGGCCCGGCTGTTCGGCCGCCAGCCGCTGGTATCGCGCGTCTCCGATTTGGAATACCGCACCTGTGCGGCCACCAGCCGCGCGGAGGCCAAGACAACCGCCAGCCGGCTGACGGGCCTGCGGCAGACCGCCTGGCGCCGGCGCATGGATATGGGCTGGGCCGCCCGCTATCCGGGTTGAGTTTCTGCCATCGATGTAAATTCGCGGCCGGCACATTGTCGGCCGTTTTGCTATTTGGCGCCGCCAAGTAAAATGATAGGCAAGTTTCCGTTTCGGCCTGAACGGAATGACCTCGCATGCCCTATGCCATCACATCCGACAAAGTGCGGCTGTATTACGAAGAGGTGGGCCAAAATACGGGCCAAGGCACGCCGGTCCTGTTCGTGCATGAATTCGCTGGCGATCATCGCAGCTGGGAACCGCAACTGCGTGAGCTCGGCAAGCACTTCCGCTGCATAGCCTATGCCGCGCGTGGTTATACGCCGTCCGACGTGCCCTCCGACAAGCAAGCCTATACGTATAGGCATGTGATGCGCGATTGCGTCGGCGTGCTCGATCATCTCAAGATCGATCAAGTCCACATTGTAGGCCTGTCGATGGGCGGCTATACGACCCTGCAGGTCGCGCTCAACCATCCGGCGCGCGTGCGTTCGATGGTGCTGGCTGGCACCGGTTCAGGTTCCGAGCGCTGGTATACCGAACAGTTCCACAAAAACGCGCAGGCGCTGGCGCTCACATTCGAGCGCGAAGGCGCGGCCGCGGTTGCCAAGACTTACGGCAATGGACCGAGCCGCGTGCCATTCGCGATCAAGGATGCGCGCGGCTTTGCGGAATTTACCCGGATGTTGTCGGAGCATGACGCGCAAGGCTCGGCCAATGTCTCGCGCGGTTTTCAAGGCGCGCGGCCCTCGCTCTACGACTTCGAGAGTGAAATTAGAAAGCTCGCCACGCCGGCGCTGATCGTGGTCGGCGACGAGGATGAGCGCTGCATCGAGCCCAGCCTGTTTCTCAAACAAACCATCGCCGCATCGGGGCTCGTGATGATGCCGAAGACCGGCCATCTGGTGAACCTGGAGGAGCCTGATTTATTCAACCAGGCGGTCGGCGATTTTCTCGCTCGCGTCGATGCCGGAAGCTGGGGCCCGCGCGATCCAAGATCGATTGCGCCGCCTACGCGTCCACACTCGCGCTGAGCGCATTGTTCTGGATGAACAGCCGGCGCGGCTCGACCAGTTCGCCCATCAGTTCGGCGAACACATTGTCGACTTCCTCGCCTTCTTTGATCTTCACCTGCAGCAATGAACGCACATTGCTGTCGAGCGTGGTTTCCCAAAGCTGCTCGGGGTTCATCTCGCCCAGCCCTTTGTAGCGCTGCATGGTGATGCCCTTGCGCCCGGCATTGGTGAGCGCCTCGAACAGGCCGACCGGACCGTGGATCGAGATTTCTTCGTCCTTGCGCCGCAGCACCGCCGGCGGGGTCGGGCGCGGGAATGTCTGTTGCAGTGCCGGCGCGAACTCGTCGAGCTTGTGGGCGTCGGCGGAAGCGAGCAGGGCCTGATCGATGATCGCAACCTCCTTGACGCCGCGCACCGTGCGTTCGAATTGGAATCCGTTCTCGTCGAATTTTCCAGTCCAGCCGCGCTCGGTCTCGTCGGCCAGCGCGTCCATGCGCTTGGCGATGTAATCGGCGGCGGCCTTGGCGCTTTTTGGGTCGCCGGTCACTTCCGGCCGCAAAACGCCGGCAATCGAGGCCTGTTCGACCACCTTGCGGTTATAGCGGCTATGCAATCCGCCCAGCAGCCCGCGGATCGTGCGTGAGTCCTCGACCAGTTTATGCAGATCGGCGCCGGCCAGCTCCTCGCCGTTGGACAGCCGCAGCACCGCGTCCTCGATTCCGGCCGTGATCAGATAGTCCTCGAGCGCGCGCTCGTCCTTGAGGTATTGCTCGGATTTTCCGCGCGCAATTTTGTACAGCGGCGGCTGCGCGATGTAGATGTGGCCGCGCTTGATCAGCTCTTCCATCTGTCGGAAGAAGAAGGTCAGCAGCAGCGTGCGGATATGGCTGCCGTCCACGTCGGCGTCGGTCATGATGATGATCTTGTGGTAGCGCAGCTTGTCCGGGTTGAACTCGTCGCGGCCGATGCCGGTGCCGAGCGCGGTGATCAGCGTGCCAATCTCCTGGCTGCCCAGCATCTTGTCGAAGCGCGCGCGCTCGACGTTCAAGATCTTGCCGCGCAGCGGCAAGACGGCCTGGAATTCGCGATTGCGGCCCTGCTTGGCGGAACCGCCGGCCGAGTCGCCCTCGACGATGAACAGTTCCGATTTGGCCGGGTCGCGTTCCTGACAGTCGGCGAGCTTGCCGGGCAATGACGAGATGTCGAGCGCGCCCTTGCGGCGGGTCAGATCGCGCGCCTTGCGCGCAGCCTCGCGGGCGGCGGCGGCTTCCACCACCTTGCCGACGATGACGCGGGCCTCAGCTGGGTGAATCTCGAACCAGTCCTGCAAGGCCTGGTTGATCACGTTTTCGACCACCGGGCGGACTTCCGAGGACACCAGCTTGTCCTTGGTCTGCGAGGAGAACTTCGGGTCCGGCACCTTCACCGAAAGCACCGCGGTCAGACCCTCGCGGCAATCGTCGCCGGTGAGCGCCACTTTCTCCTTCTTCGTCGTGCCGAGCGTGTCGGCATATTGCGTGATCTGGCGGGTGAGCGCGCCGCGGAACCCGGCCAAATGGGTGCCGCCATCGCGCTGCGGGATGTTGTTGGTGAAGCACAAAACGCTTTCATGATAGCTGTCGTTCCACCACAGCGCGCATTCCACCGTGATGCCTTCGCGCTCGGCCTTGATCATGACCGGCTTGGGGATCAACGGCGTCTTGTTGCGATCGAGAAATTTCACGAAGGCCTCGACGCCGCCGTCGTATTTCATCTCCTCGCGCTTCTCGACCGCGTGACGCATGTCGGACAGCACGATGTTGACGCCGGAATTGAGGAACGCCAGTTCGCGCAGACGATGCTCGAGCGTGGCGAAGTCGAACTCCACCATGGTGAAGGTCTTCGGGCTCGGGAAGAACGTCACTTCGGTGCCGCGCTTGCCGCCGCTGTCGCCGACCGCTTTCAGCGGCGCCACCGCGACGCCGTCGGCGAACTCCATGAAATGTTCTTTGCCGTCGCGCCAGATCTTGAGCTTCAGCCAGCTCGACAGCGCGTTGACCACCGATACGCCGACGCCGTGCAATCCGCCGGATACTTTGTAGGAATTCTGGTCGAATTTTCCGCCGGCATGCAGTTGGGTCATGATGACCTCGGCCGCCGAAATACCTTCGCCGGCGTGGATGCCGGTCGGAATGCCGCGGCCGTTGTCGATCACGGTCACCGAGCCCTCGGCATTGAGCGTGGCGATCACTTCGGTGGCATGGCCGGCGAGCGCCTCGTCGATGGCGTTGTCGACCACCTCATAGACCATGTGGTGCAGGCCGGAACCATCGTCGGTATCGCCGATATACATGCCCGGCCGCTTGCGTACGGCGTCGAGGCCCTTGAGGACCTTGATCGACTCCGCGTCGTAATCGGATGGGAGATTTCGGGCCGGATCAGCCATCGACGGCATCTTCAACAGTCGAAAAAATGAGTCGGATTTGGCAATTTGTGTGACACGAAAAGGGGGTCGCGTACAGGGCAAAGTCACGTCCATTAATATGTTGATTTGAAAGGGTTTTTTAAAATGGCGGCGCGGCAAAATCGAGCCGGTTTTTTGTCCCAATAAGAGGCCGAATCACGCAGGCGAATGCCGTCGCCGCGCGCTCAATCAGCGCCATGGTTTGTGTTAAAATCCGGCTAGCCAATCCGGTGCGCATCCAGCGTCAAATGACGCATATGGTGGAAGCCGGGCTCGTAATCAGGGATCGGCTTGCTGAAACCGCTGAGTGCGGCCGCCAGAATCTCAACGCGATCGAGATCGGCCCGCGTCGTATCGAGCGCGCGACGTAAATCGCGCCTCACTCGATCGATGGCCGCCTCCGATTTCATCGTCGCTCCCTTCACTGGCCCTTATGCCAGCGCTGCCGCGTCTAGGGTAAAGACGTGGGGAGCGCGATGGTTCCTGCTTTAGATGACTTCCAGATTTTTCAATTAATGGAACCTGTGCAGCGGGTTAATGGAACTTAACGGCTGCGGGCTCCACGCACCCGTTGCGCACCTCGAATACCTGTGCGCGGCCTACAATGTCGCCGAACGCCGCCGGATCGGCGCCGGTCATCCATACCTGCGCACCGAGCGCGGTCAGCGCGTCGTACAGTGCTGCCCGCCGCTCCGGATCGAGATGGGCGACGACTTCATCGAGCAGCAGCAGCGGCGCGAATCCGGTCATCTCCTTGATGAGGCGTGCATGCGCCAGCACCAGGCGGATCAGCAGCGCCTTCTGCTCGCCGGTCGAGGCCTCGGATGCCGGAATTCCCTTGCCGGCATGGCTGACGGCGAAGTCTGAAAGGTGAGGTCCGTCGAGCGTGCGCCCGGCGGCGGCGTCGCGCGCGCGATTGTCTTTCAGCAGCGAACGATAACGGTCCTCGATCTCGCGCGCGCTGTGGCTGGGCAACAGCTTCTCCATCCAGCCTTCCAGCGCGATCTCGGCGTCGGGAAAGGCCGAGGCCTGTTCGCGCGCGGCGCTGAGCGCACCGGACAGCCGGTTCACCGTTTCGGCGCGCGCGGCCGCCACCGCGACGGCGACCTCGGCGGTCTCGTGCTCGATCGCATCGAGCCAGTGCGGATCGCTATGGGCTTCTTCCAGCAGGCGGTTGCGCGAACGCAACGAGCGTTCCAGCGCCGACACGCGGCTGGAATGCTGGGCATCGACCGCCAGCACCAGGCGATCGAGAAATCGCCGCCGCTCTGAAGCGGGTCCGTTGAACAGCGGGTCCATGGCGGGCGTCAGCCACACCACGCGCAGGTGGTCGGCAAACGCCGCTGCCGAGCCGGCGGTTTCACGATCGACGCGGCATTTGCGCGACGGTGCGGCATTCTCCTGTGTGGGCGGATCGATGCCGGTGCCGAGCGTGCTCAAGCCCAGCATGCCTTCGATGTCGGCCGAGACCGCCCAGGCGCCGTCGCCTTCGGAAAACGCCAGCTCGTCCATGGTGGCGCGGCGCAACCCGCGGCCCGGCGTCAGCAGCGAGATCGCCTCGATCAGATTGGTCTTGCCGGCGCCATTGGCGCCGATCAGCACCACCGGCCCCGCGCGCTCAAGCGAAACCTGCGCGGCGTGATAGCTGCGGAAATTGGTCAGCGTCAGGCGGCGGATGAAGGCTGAGGTCATATGGACGACTACGCCAGAAGCGGCAGCGCTTTACCCTCTCCCGCAAGGGGAGAGGGTAAGGCGGAGAGGACGTCACGTAAATAAGCCGCTACACCCGCATCGGCATCAGCACATAGAGCGCGCCCTTGGAGTCCTTGTCCTGGATCAAAGTAGGCGAGCCGGGGTCGGCGAGTTTGAGGATGGCCACTTCGCCCTCGATCTGGGCGGCGATGTCGAGCAAATAGCGCGAGTTGAAGCCGATATCGAGCGGGTCGGAATCATATTCGACCTCGATTTCTTCGGTCGCGCTGCCTGAATCCGGATTGGTCACCGATAGCACCAGACGCCCGCCGGTGATCGACAGCTTGACCGCGCGGCCGCGTTCGCTCGAGACGGTGGAGACACGGTCGACCGCGGCCTCGAAATCCTTCTTGTCCACCACCAGGCTCTTGTCGTTGTTGGCCGGGATCACACGGCCATAATCCGGGAAGGTGCCGTCGATCAGTTTCGACGTGAGCACCGCATTGCCGATGGTGAAGCGGATCTTGCCGGCGGATAATTCGATTGCCACCTCGCCTTCGCCGGTCTCAATGAGGCGCTGCACTTCGGCCACCGTCTTGCGCGGCACGATGATGCCCGGCATGCCGGCGGCGCCGTTCGGCAGCGGCAGCTCGACCTGCGCCAGCCGGTGGCCGTCGGTCGCAACTGCGCGTAGCGTCCCAGCCTTGGCGGTTCCCGCCGTGTGCAGATAGATGCCGTTGAGGTAGTAGCGCGTCTCTTCGGTCGAGATCGCGAACTGGGTTTTGTCGATCAGCCGTTTGAGATCGGCGGCCGGCAGCTTGAATGAATGCGTCATCTCGCCGGCGGCCAGATCGGGAAAATCGCTTTCCGGCAGCGTCTGCAGCGTAAAGCGCGACCGCCCGGCGCGGATCGAGAGCACCGCGCGGTCGCCGGAGCCTTCGATCACGATCTGCGCGCCTTCGGGCAGTTTGCGCACTATCTCGTAGAACATATGCGCCGGCACCGTGGTGGCGCCGCCGGGGCCCACCTCGGCGGCGATGCCGTCGGTCATTTCGAGATCCAAATCGGTGGCCTTCAGGCTGAGCTTGCCCTTGTCGGCCTTGATCAGCACGTTGGCGAGAATGGGGATGGTGTTGCGCCGTTCGACCACGCGATGCACGTGGCCCAGCGACTTCAGCAGTTCGGCACGCTCGACTGTGACCTTCATGGGAAAACCCGCTTCGGCGCCTTTGAAAATGAACCCAAAACCAGGCGCAACAGCAAGCCGGCGGATCGCTCCATGCGAGGCCGGGCAAGAAAGGTGACGTGGTAAGGCGAAATGCGCAAGGGCGCGTTTCTGGCTGGGAGGCGTTTTCCCAGGGCGTCCACAGGGCTACTCCCTCTCTCCCCGCTAGCGGGGTGAGAGGGAAGGCGGCCCGGCCCGGCTATTCCTGCAATTGGCGCTTGAGAATCTCAATTTCCTCGGCCAGCGCCATGTCGTTGCCGACCAGCCCCTCGATCTTGCGCACCGCGTGCAGGACGGTGGTGTGGTCGCGGCCGCCGAAGCGCCGGCCGATTTCCGGCAGCGAACGCAGGGTCAATGTCTTGGCCAGATACATGGCCACCTGCCTGGGGCGCACGACATTGGCGGTGCGGCGCGACGACAACAGGTCGGACCGGCTGACATTGTACTGGCGCGCCACCACCCGCTGGATGTCCTCGATCTTGACCCGCTTGGGCTCCTGCGGGCGGATCAGGTCGCGCACCTCGCGCTCGGCCATTTCCAGGGTGACCGCATGGCCGGTGAGCTTGTTATGGGCGAGCAGGCGATTAAGCGCGCCTTCCAGATCGCGGCCATTATGGGTGACGGTCTTGGCGATATAGGCCAGTACCGGCAGCGGTACATCGAAAGTGGGGTGGTAGGCGCGCGCCGCCATCACCCGCACTTTGAGGATTTCGAAGCGCAGTTCCTCGCCGAGCGAACCCATTTCGACCACCAGCCCGCCGGCCAGCCGCGAGCGGACGCGGTCATCGAGGCTCTCAAGATCGGAAGGCGGACGGTCGGAGGCGATCACCACCTGGCGGCCGGCATCGATCAGCGCGTTGAGCGTGTGGCAGAACTCGGCCTGGGTCGATTTGCCTTGCAGGAATTGCAGATCGTCGATCACCAGCACACCGATGCCGCGCAGCGCCTCCTTGAAGGCGAGTGCGGTTTGCGTGCGCAGCGACGACACGAAGCCGTACATGAACTTCTCGGCGGTGAGATACAAAACTTTGCGCTCGCCTGCGGCATTTCCCGCCCAGGTGATGGCCTGCAACAGATGCGTCTTGCCGAGGCCGACGCCGGCATGGATGTAAAGCGGATTGAACATCACCGGGTCGGTGCGCCGCGCCGCCGCTACTTGTTTGGCGGCGGCGTGCGCCAGCGTATTCGAGCGGCCGACCACGAAGCTGTCGAAACTCAGGCGGGCGTCGAGCGGCGAGCCGCCGAGCGCCTCATGCACGCCGGGATCGCCGACCGATATCGGCCGGCCGTTGTTGTTACTATTGAAGCGGTTGCCGCCATCATTGCCGCCGGCCGCGACCTCGGGCTTGCGGGTGGGCGCCACCGTCGTGCGCAGTACCGCCGAGCGCACAATCAGCTCGATACGGCCGACTTTGGTATCTTCCGCCTGCCAGCAGGCCAGCACGCGTTCGGCATAATGCGATTGGATCCAGCTCTTGAGGAAGCGGGTCGGCACCGACAGGCGCACGGCGCCATCTTCAATCGCTTCCAGGTCCATGCGCGCAAACCAGCTTGAATAGACGTCGTCGCCCACTTCAGCGCGCAATCGCCCTCGCACCCGTGTCCAGCCGTCCTGATGATCCGCGTTCGACATTTTCTTGGGCTCTATTCTTTTGATCGGTTGAACGAACTCGGTGATTCGGCCTAAACGCGCCGAAATCGGTGCAACGACGCTCGATCGATGATGTCGGGAGGCGGCTGGTCCGCGGAGGCGCTCAAGGCCGGCGGCACGACATCGACACGGGTCGAGGGAAGTTGCGCGTCACCGCAAGGGCGGCGGCGCCATACCCCGAACACCTGTCGTGAACGTGCAAGCCATGCGCGCTGCAAACTGGCCGGATTGGCGGCCGGAGAGAACAAGCCATGAAACCTGGGGTGACATGCGGGCGGGGCTCGCGATAGCAAGGCGAGAATCCGCACTAGAATATGGACATGCAATTGTACGGGTATTGATCGCTGTCACGCTTCCCAGTCCTGTCATGGCCCCCCCAAAAAAGCTTGCGGGCCTTCGCCCGGTGGTCTGGTTGCTTCCGGATCTCGGCAGTCCGGAATGCTTCGTATCGTCGTTTCGTCAGCTAGCGGTGCGCCAACACCCTGTGGAACTCGATGTGAACCCCTGTACGCTTCCTTTTCGGCTTATCGGCCAGCTGGACAAGGCCACGAGCAGGCAAACGACGACCGTTCTCACCGCCGATGAGCATGAAATAGAACCTTGTTTCTGGTCGCGCGCGGGGAACTCCGAGCGCATAAACAAAAAACACAAGCGGCGTAGATGAGCAATGGAAATAGTGCGAGCAGCGGCATCGCAAGACGCGGAATACCGGTCATTTCGGCGGTAACGCAGTGAATAACTCGTCATCAACTTGTTGATGAGTCGCTAGTAATTTCACGTTGAAAAATTAATCGTAGAGCTACGCAACATTAAAATATTTTTTCACGCCATAGCCTCAGAATATGCCGGTCGCAGCACAATTCTCGGGTCCTATGCGATGCTTTGATGTTAAGTCGTTACTGCAACAAAAAAATTCTTGATCAAAAAATCAAGGTAGCTGTTGCAGAGATATTCCTCTGGCGTAAAGACCCGCGCGGTCGACACCGCGGTATGTCCAGTGAAATCGCCGCGGGCAAATTTATCTGACGCTATGATGACAGATTAGCAACAGCATACGCCAAATGCGCCCGCTTCACGCTGAAAGCGGTCGTTCGGTCGCCGATTATTCGAATTTGAAGCAAAAATTGCGCCGCACCATGGCACGGGCCGTGAAAATAGGGTCGCGCTTACGCGTGGATTACTTGCCGAGCTTGGCGATGCGATGGGCGAGACGTGAAACTTTACGGCTAGCCGTGTTCTTATGGACGACGTTGCGTTGCGCGGCGCGCATTATGACCGGTTCGGCCGCCTTGAACGCTGCCTTGGCCAGTTTGGGGTCGCCGCTGGCGATCGCTTCCTCGACTTTGCGGACCGAATTGCGCAGTAGCGTGCGGCGCGTCTTGTTGACTTCGGTCTTGCGCGCGATCTTGCGCGTGGCTTTGCGGGCGGAACTTGTATTGGCCATGAGCCTCTCGTTGCGGCTGGCGCTTCTCGGCGGAGAAGTCCGCTAAAGCGACCGTTCTTTGCAAGAAAATGCGGCGGCGATAAAGCTCGCCGCCACGGCGAGGCTTATAGTAAGGCCCAGCCGGTGCGTCAACGCCTGCAAAGGCCGCGGTTAAGCCACCTTTTTGGCCCGCACCGCGTCATGGCCGGCAAACACCGCCGCGCGATCGGCGGGTGAAAACGCCGCCAGCGGCGGTTTCACCTGGGCGAGTGCCGGGTCGCCATGGATATGTCCGAGCAAGGCCTTCACGCCTGAGACCAGCGGCTTGCCGTCGAACAGCTTGCGGATCGCCACTGCCGCATCGAGCGCGGCCACATCGCCCTCGCGCCAGGCGCGCGCGCATAGATCGGCGTTGAGATTGGCGGTGGCCGAGATGCAGCCGGCAAAGGCGCCCTGACGCGCCTCGATCAGGGCGGCTTCGGTCGAGGGGAACACCGCGAAGTCCTTCGAGATCGCCGCCACGGAGCGCGCATAGGCCATGTCGCCGGAGGAATCCTTCAGTCCCACGATGCGGGCCGGAAAGGATTCCAGCAGTCGCTTGATCAATGTGACATGCCACGGGATGCCGGACATGGACGGGAAGTGATAAAGGTAAATCGGGATCGGCTTTTGGATCGTCGCCTTGACCAGCGTGCCGATATAGTCGACCAGCCCCTCGTCGGGCACGCCCTTGTAATAGAACGGCGGCAGCACCAGCGCACCGCCAAAGCCAAGTTCCGCGGCATGGCGGGTGAGCGCGACCGCGTCCGCGGTCGCTGCGGCGCCGGTTCCCACCATCAGGCGGTGCAGCGGCAAGCCGTTCGCCTTATAGGCGTCCATGACGGTCTTTCGCTCGTCGAGCGAGAACGATGTCGCCTCGCCGGTGGTGCCGAGCACGTTGAGGCCATCGCAGCCATTGTCGAGCAGGAAGCGTGCGAGCTTGACCGCGCGCTTGAGGTCGGGCGCGCCGTCCTCGCTAATCGGCGTGGCAACGGCGGCGATCACGCCGGTGAGGGTCTTGGTCATCGTCTTCCCCGTGGTGTGTGCGAATGGCGAGTAGCGAATTGTGAATGGGCTATTCGCCACTCACCATTCGCTATTCGCGTCATTAGCCGCTGACATTATAGGCGGCCAGCGCCGCCATGTTGACCAGCTGATTGTCCTTGGCGCCGAGCTGGACGATCTGCACCGGCCGGTCGAGGCCGACCAGCAGCGGGCCGATCACGGTGGCGCCGCCCAGTTCCTGCAACATCTTGGTCGAGATCGAAGCCGAGTGGAATGCCGGCATCACCAGCACGTTGGCGGGACCGGACAGCCGGCAGAACGGATAGGGGGAGGCCAATTCCGGATTGAGCGCCACGTCGGCGGCCATTTCGCCGTCATATTCGAAATCGACCCGCTTATTGTCCAGAATACGCACCGCCTCGATCACCTTGGCGGAGCGCTCGCCTTCCGGATGACCGAAGGTCGAAAATGCCAGCAGCGCCAGCCGCGGTTCATAGCCGAGCCTGCGCGCGACGCCGGCCGCCTCGATGGCGATCTCGGCAAGTTCCTCGGCAGTGGGCATTTCGGTCACCGCGGTGTCGGCCACCACGACGGTGCGGCCGCGCGCCACCACCAGCGACACGCCGATCACCCGATGGCCGGGCTTGGGGTCGATGACATTGCGTACGTCCTCGAGCGCGACCGAGAAATTACGGGTGACGCCAGTTACCATGGCGTCGGCGTCACCGAGCGCCACCATGCAGGCGGCGAAATAGTTGCGGTCCTGGTTCACCAGCCTTTGGCAGTCGCGCAATAGATAGCCGCGCCGCTGCAGCCGCTCATACAAATAGTTGAGGTAGACGGTGTTGCGGGTCGATACGCGCGCATTGATGATCTCGATGCCTTCGCCAAGCTCGATGCCGGCTTCCTTGGCGGCGCCGCGCACCAGGTCCTCGCGGCCGACCAGCAATGCCGTCCCCAAGCCCTGATGGACAAAGCTCGCGGCGGCGCGGATCACCTGCTCCTCCTCGCCCTCGGCGAAGACGACGCGCTTGGGACTGCGGCGCAGCTTGGCGAACACCTGCACCAGCGTCCCGGCGATCGGGTCGCGCCGCGCATTCAATTGCTGGCGGTAGGCGTCCATATCGACGATCGGCTTGCGGGCGACGCCGGTATCCATGGCGGCCTTGGCCACCGCCGGCGGTATCGTGGAAATCAGCCGCGGGTCGAATGGCACCGGGATGATGTAATCGGGCCCGTATTTCGGCCGTTGCCCGTACAGCGCGGCGACTTCGTCGGGCACGTCCTCGCGCGCCAGCGCGGCCAGCGCGTGGGCGGCGGCGATCTTCATCTCCATGTTGATGGTGGAGGCGCGCACGTCGAGGGCGCCGCGGAATATGAACGGGAAGCCGAGAATATTATTGACCTGGTTGGGATAGTCGGACCGGCCGGTGGCCATGATGGCATCGTCGCGCACTTCCGCGACTTCCTCGGCGGTGATTTCCGGGTCGGGATTGGCAAGTGCGAAGATAATCGGCTTGTCCGCCATCGACTTGACCATGTCCTTGGTCACCGCGCCCTTGGCGGAGAGGCCGTAGAACACGTCGGCGCCTTTCATCGCCTGGGCGAGCGTGCGGGCGGAGGTTTTCACCGCATAGCCGGACTTCCACTGGTTCATGCCCTCGGTGCGGCCCTGGTAGATCACGCCCTTGGTGTCGCACAAAATGAGATTGTCGGGCGTGAAGCCGATGGCCTTGAGCAGTTCCAGGCAGGCGATGCCGGCGGCGCCCGCGCCATTGCACACCAGTTTGGTGGTCTTGATGTCGCGCCCGGTCAGATCGAGCGCATTGATCAATCCGGCCGCCGATATGATCGCGGTGCCGTGCTGGTCGTCATGGAAGACCGGGATGTCCATCAATTCGCGCAAGCGCTGCTCGATGATGAAGCATTCGGGCGCCTTGATGTCCTCCAGATTGATGCCGCCCCAGCCGGCGCCGAGATAGCGCACGCAGTTGATGAACTCATCCGGATCCTCGGTGGAGACTTCCAGATCGATGGAATCGATGTCGGCGAAGCGCTTGAACAGCACCGCCTTGCCTTCCATCACCGGTTTGGCCGCCAGCGCGCCGAGATTGCCGAGACCGAGAATGGCGGTACCGTTGGTAATGACGGCGACGAAATTGCCCTTCACCGTGTAGTCGTAGGCCCGGCTTGGATCCTCGGCGATGGCCAGCACCGGTATCGCCACGCCCGGCGAATAAGCGAGCGACAGGTCGCGCTGGGTCGCCATCGGCTTGGTGGCCACGACCTCCAGCTTGCCGGGGCGCCCGACGCTATGAAATTGCAGGGCTTCCAGATCGGTAAAAGTCGGCCGGTTAAGGCTTCCGGGGGGTTTGGCGGCCATTTCTACTCCAATTACGCACCGGCGAACCCGGTCAAAAGACGTTAGCGGAAGGAACCTCGCTAGCTCAAGGGAAGCCGGGCTAGGCTAGTTGCCTGGCAAGGTTGAACCTGAGCCCGGCGCGGGTTAATCGGTGCCCATCGTCGTCGCCCAAGATCGGCGTCCAAGATCGTCGCGCAAGATCGGCGTCATTGCCTGAGTGAGAAGAGCCCCTTGTTATGATCCGTTTCCTGTTCCGCTTTATCGGCCTGATCTGCCTGGCCGCCGCATTTATCCTGGTGATCTATGACGGCACCAAGTCGATCGCCGGCAACAGTCTCTATTTCACCAGCGTGCGGACACTGTGGGAGCTGTTCAACGCGGGCAGCCTTGCCAGGCTCAAGCCGCTGATCGAGCCCTATGCCGGCGGTATCCTGTGGGATCCGGGGATGGTGGCCATTCTGGCTGCGCCGAGCTGGAGCTTGCTGGGCAGTTTCGGCATTCTGTTGTTGCTGCTCGGCCGCCGGAAAAAGCCGCTGATCGGCTATGCGCGCTAATTCTCGCGCCGGCGTGAACGCCTTGTGTGGGCGGCTTTCCGAGACGTGATCGGCGCCGCCATTTCCGATAGACTGTGCCGGAGATATATTACGGCCATCGATTGCAGGAGAACGCAGCAATGTTTGGCTTCAAGAAATCGATTTCTATCCCGATGCTTACGCCTGCGCAGGCGCTGCCCGGGCGCGAACACGCAATCCGCACCGCGGCCGAGCACTTCGTCAATCATCGCGCGCTGAAAGGCCCTTATCCGGAGGGCTATGAGAAGGCGGTGTTCGGCTTTGGCTGCTACTGGGGCGCCGAGCGGAAATTCTGGGAATTGGGTGAGGGCATCCATGTCACCGCCGTCGGCTATGTCGGCGGACACACGCCCAATCCAACCTACGAGGAAGTCTGTTCGGGACGCACCGGCCACAACGAGGTGGTGCTGGTGGTCTACGACCCGAAGAAAATTTCCTACGAGAGCCTGCTCAAAACGTTCTGGGAAAGCCACAACCCCACCCAAGGCATGCGCCAGGGCAACGATGTCGGCACCCAGTACCGGTCCGGCGTCTACACGTTCTCAGCCCAGC
This sequence comes from Pseudolabrys sp., assembly GCA_009694265.1. Classification (GTDB taxonomy): domain Bacteria; phylum Pseudomonadota; class Alphaproteobacteria; order Rhizobiales; family Xanthobacteraceae; genus Pseudolabrys. The sequence goes on along the minus strand of SHVM01000003.1, from coordinate 1,154 downwards.
AGCGCAAAGCCGCCGAGGCGTCGAAGGCGATGTATGAAAGCGAGCTCGCGAAGAAACGCTACGGCGCCATCACCACCGAGATCGTCGATGCGCCCGAATTTTACTTCGCCGAGGACTATCACCAGCAATATCTGGCGAAGAACCCGTTCGGCTATTGCGGGCTTGGCGGTACCGGCGTGACGTGCTCGATCGGCACCGATGCCAAGCTGGCGCAAAGCGCCAGCGCGTAAATTGCGCGCTTGAGAATCGAAGTGCCGCGGGCGCCCGGCGCGCATGATCCCGAAAAGTGAGAATTGGTTTTCGGAAACGATCATGCGCCAGCCAAAAGGGCGCCCGCTGCATTTCAAGGCCATGCCTGAAAACGCGGCGTAAACGCGGGTTCGGCTGCTGGTTAGGATTAATTAACCATATAAAGCGTTAATCGGCTTCACGTTTCCGCCCATCCGGCCTGGATTTGCGCCATGCGGGGAGTCCGATTGCTGTTAGCCGTTCTGGCCGCGCTGGCTGCGGGTCCGGCGACCGCCGCCGACATGCCGGTGAAGGCACGCGTCTACCAGGCCCCCGCGGCGGTAGCGCCGTCATGGTCGGGTTTCTACGGCGGCTTGTCGCTCGGCGCACGCTTTGCGGATAACAATTGGCGGAGCGGCGAGGTGCTGCCTTTATTCGGTGCGGGGGCCGTCCAACCGGGTGCTACCAGCGGTTCGATGAACAGTGTGGCGGCCAGAATCGGCGCCTATGCAGGCTATAATTGGCAATTTGCACCGGCGTGGATTGCCGGTATCGAGGCCGACATTGGGTGGGCGGATAACAAAAAGTCCGCAAATCCGGCACCGGGAACGAATGTCCTCGTTTACGGCGTACTGCCGCCCATCCTTCCGATCGGCACCGTGAAGCAGGACTGGGACGGCAGCGTGCGTGGCCGTCTCGGAACACTCATTTACCCCGATACTTTACTCTTCGCTACAGGTGGCCTCGCAATACAAAGGGTCAAACTCTCAGCGAGCTGTGCCGTCTCCAACCCCGCCGTAGACTTCTGTTTCACGCCGCAAAACGAATCCTACACGAAGACCATGACGGGCTGGACAGTGGGTGGCGGCGTGGAACAGAAGCTGTGGGGCAACTGGCTTGCGCGCCTTGACTATCGTTACGCCGAC
>SHVM01000042.1 GCA_009694265.1 Pseudolabrys sp. | reverse complement strand
AGGGCGTCCTAGGCCGCCAATCAGGCTAATTTACAGCGCCCCCGCGCCGCGACAATTTACGACGGTAAGAGACCTCGGTTTACAAGTTATTAAGACAATTCCCCAGTTTTTAAAGCTTTTTTGCATTGCAATATTTCTATTGATATTATTGTGCAGTGCACTATAAGGTTAACTCATTCCCGGGTGAAGCCGGGTCAGAGATTAGCGCATTGGCACCGCATCGGCGGGCCGGGAAAGGATACACAATGGTCAAGAATTTTGAGGACCTCCAGCAGGTCGGCAAAGAGAACGTCGAAACTGCAATGAAATCGGCGGAGACGCTGTCGAAGGGCGCCCAGGCCATCGCGGTCGAAGTCGCTGACTACTCCAAGAAGGCTTTCGAGGACGGAACTGCGACGCTCGAAAAGCTGTTCGGCGTAAAATCGCTCGAAAAGGCGATCGAGTTGCAGAGCGAATACGCCAAGTCTAGCTACGAAGGCTTCGTGGCCAAGGCCACCAAGATCGGCGAGCTCTACACCGACCTTGCCAAGGAAAGCTACAAGCCGTTCGAAGCCATGTTGGCGAAAGCCAAGTAAGTCGCGTCAAGCGTTGCGTTTGTTCGCTTAAGCGTTGCGTAGGCGTTGGAAATAAAAAAAGCCCGGCTGGTAAGGCCGGGCTTTTTGTTTGTGTGGCGCCGCTGTTATTTGGCGACGCGCAGCTGGGCCAGGTTAGTGCCGATCGCGCTGAAGACGCTCCCAAGGCCGCTCGACGAGGTCACCTGCCAGAACTTGTTGGTGTCGCTGGCGCAGTTCTGCAGCAGCGTCGACATCGGGTCGCCGCCAGTGTTGACGTGGATCGTATAGATCGTGACGCCAGCGGCTTTGATATTGGCGCAGGTGCCGGCCCCGTTCTTGCTGGAATCATACATTCGTTTGTCGACCTGGGTCTGACTGCTCGACCAGCGATTTTCCGTATTCAAGCCGTCCGACATCAGGACGCATGACATCCTGATACTGGTAGTTTGAGTCCTTAGCTGGCGCGGTCAGCGGTCCACCGCCCACCAGCGACCGCCATGCCCACACTAGGCCGATCGGCTGATTAGTGTTGCCGTCCGGCTGCATGGAGTCGACCAGGCTGTTCATCGAGGTCCAATTGTAATTGAGACCCATCATCGTCACTGGGAAGGAGCTATAATTCTCGGCTGGGTATCGTGACGCTGCGATGCTCGTGCTCGGCGCGGCGACGTTCTGATCATAGTTCGCCGAGTTTGGCGCTCCAACGTCGCCGCGGTCGGTCACGCAGCCGTTCCAGCTGCTATGGCTCGCCGGTGTCCAGAATTTGTTATGCGATGTGCAGCTGTTTTTCGTGTGATAGTTCGAATTGCTGCAGGTCCCATTCACGGCTTCCCATAGGTCCCAGCTCAGCCAGGTTTCGTTGTAATTGCCGGCTCCGACGTTCATATCCTTGCTGAACGGGACGATCGAAACATAGACATCGTCGGCGCTGACGGCCGCATCTTTTAACTGCGTGAGAAGGCCTTGCGATGCGGTCTTCAGCGCGGACATCTTGTTGGAGCTCGACATCGATCCGGTATTGTCGAGGACGAGGGCGACCCGCAACCGCTTGTTGCCCCATGCCAAGGTCGTTGACGCCGTGATGTTGAGATGGCTGTAGCCGAGGACGCCGAGAAAATTAGTGTTGATGGTGGCGCTGCCGCTGACTGTCACCTTCGAGCCGTTGGTCGAAGAATAGTTTGCGGTGATTGCGATATTATTGACGTCGGCGCGCGCGAACAGGGCGTTGAAATAGCCGGTCGCCGTGCTCTGCAATTCGGCGCCGGATTGCGTCGCCGCGGTCTTCGAGAGCATCAGCGCGGTCGAATCGAGCGCGCCTTGGAAGGCCGTGCGCGCTGCGCTCGCCCGGGAGTAATCCACAGCAACGCCGACGGATCCCATGAGCGGGAGCGCCGCCAGCGCCATCATGGGGGCGACACCGCCCCGGCAGTTCTTGAAAAAATGGACCAACATGCGCATTTACCCAGCCATGCGAAAATTGCCTAACAGTAGAGTTCCCAATATCCGGGCCCGCCCTTGAAAAAGCGTGCGCGGTAATGCGCGAATTTGGGGAAAATTCGCCTTGGACCGTCTGCAAACGGGTTGCGATCGTGTAACCAATGGCTATCTGCCCGGATGCGGCTGGAACCGCGTATTCCCGGGCTCTTGTCCCGGAACGGGTCAACCCGGGAGAGCCCAAATTACCTGCTTGGAATGGCGGTGCAGGGGTCATTATGATGGTGCCCTTACATGCCCCGTGCCGGCGCGGCCAAGGGTGTAACCTTCAAGAATGCTGACTGCCTCGGCCACATCATGACGACCATTGCCAATAACAGTTTCCCCGCCCACATGAGGCAAACCGGCGTCTCGCCGCGTGCGCGCGCCTCCCGAATGGTGGACGACGATCGTAAGCGCAAAGGCGAATCCGGCGGGCCCGGTACCGCGGTCATCACCAAGACCAAGCCGCAGACCAAGCGGCCGAACCTGTACCGCGTGCTCATCCTCAACGACGACTACACGCCGATGGAGTTCGTCGTGCACGTGCTGGAGCGCTTCTTCGGCAAAGACCACGAAGCCGCGACCAGAATTATGTTGCATGTACATCATCACGGAATCGGCGAATGCGGGGTCTTTACCTACGAAGTAGCCGAGACCAAAGTGACGCAGGTCATGGACTTTGCGAGAAAACATCAGCATCCTCTGCAATGCGTGATGGAAAAAAAGTGAGATTCGGGGGGGGGCGTCCAATACAAATGGAAATGGGAAGCTGATGCCAACGTTTTCGCGCAGTCTCGATCAGTCGCTGCACCGGGCGCTCGCCCTTGCCAATGAGCGGCACCATGAATATGCGACGCTTGAGCACCTGTTGCTGGCGCTGATCGACGACCAGGACGCCTCCGCGGTGATGCGCGCCTGCAATGTCGACCTCGACAAGTTAAAGCGGAGTCTGGTCGCTTATCTCGAATCCGAACTTGAAAATCTGATCACCGACGGCGCCGAAGATTCCAAGCCCACGGCCGGCTTCCAGCGCGTGATCCAGCGCGCGGTCATTCACGTGCAGTCCTCCGGGCGTGAGGAGGTAACCGGCGCCAACGTGCTGGTGGCAATCTTCGCCGAGCGCGAGAGCCATGCCGCCTATTTTCTGCAAGAGCAGGACATGACCCGTTACGACGCGGTGAATTACATCAGTCACGGCATTGCCAAGCGGCCGGGTCTGTCCGAGTCGCGGCCGGTGCGCGGCGCCGAGGAAGAAACCGATACCAAGAGCGGCGACGAGCCCAAGAAAAAGGGCGACGCGCTCGAGGCCTATTGCGTCAACCTCAACAAGAAAGCCAAGGACGGCAAGATCGATCCGCTGATCGGCCGTGACGCGGAAATCAATAGAACGATTCAAGTGCTATGCCGCCGTCAGAAAAACAATCCGCTGTTCGTCGGCGATGCCGGCGTCGGCAAGACCGCGATCGCGGAAGGCCTCGCGCGCCGGATCGTGTACGGCGAAGTGCCGGACGTGCTCAAGGGCGCGACGGTGTTCGCGCTCGACATGGGAACATTGCTCGCCGGCACACGCTACCGCGGCGACTTCGAGGAACGGCTCAAGCAGGTGATCAAGGAGATCGAGGCCTATCCGGGCGCGATCATGTTCATCGACGAGATCCATACGGTGATCGGCGCCGGCGCGACCTCGGGTGGCGCCATGGATGCGTCCAATTTGCTCAAGCCCGCGCTGGCGTCGGGCACGATCCGCTGCATCGGCTCGACCACCTACAAGGAATACCGCCAGTATTTCGAAAAGGATCGCGCGCTGGTACGGCGTTTCCAGAAGATCGATGTCAACGAGCCATCGGTTCCGGATGCAATCGAAATCCTCAAAGGGCTCAAGCCTTATTTCGAGGAATATCACAAGCTCAAATATACCAACGAGGCCATCAAGGCGGCGGTCGAACTGTCGTCGCGCTATATCCATGATCGCAAGCTGCCGGATAAAGCGATTGACGTGATCGACGAGTCGGGCGCCGCGCAAATGCTGCTGCCGGAAAGCCGCCGCAAGAAGACCATCGGCATCAAGGAAATCGAGACCACGATCTCGACCATGGCGCGGATTCCGCCCAAGACCGTATCGAAGGACGACGCCGAGGTGCTTCGGCATCTCGAGCAGACGCTCAAGACCGTGGTCTACGGCCAGGATAAGGCGATCGATGCGCTCTCGGCCTCGATCAAGCTCGCGCGCGCAGGCCTACGCGAGCCGGAAAAGCCGATCGGCTGCTACCTTTTCTCCGGGCCGACCGGCGTGGGCAAGACTGAAGTTGCCAAGCAGCTTGCACTTTCGCTCGGTGTCGAGCTGATCCGCTTCGACATGTCGGAATATATGGAGCGGCATACGGTCTCGCGTCTCATTGGCGCGCCTCCCGGCTATGTCGGTTTCGACCAGGGTGGTTTGCTCACCGACGGCGTCGACCAGCATCCGCATTCGGTGTTGCTGCTCGACGAGATCGAAAAGGCGCATCCCGACCTGTTCAACGTGCTCCTGCAGATCATGGACCATGGCAAACTGACCGACCACAATGGCAAGCAGGTCGACTTCCGCAACGTGATCCTGATCATGACGACTAATGCCGGAGCCTCCGAGCTTGCCAAGCAGGCCTATGGCTTCACCCGCCAAAAGCGCGAGGGTGACGACCAGGAGGCCATCAGCAGGATGTTCGCGCCGGAATTCCGCAACCGGCTCGATGCCACCATCACCTTCGCGCATCTGTCGCAGGACGTGATCGCCAAGGTGGTCGAGAAGTTCGTGCTTCAACTCGAAGCGCAGCTTGGCGACCGCAATGTCACCATCGAGCTCTCGGTGGAGGCCAGCCGCTGGTTGATCGCCAACGGTTATGACGAATTGATGGGCGCCCGTCCGATGGCGCGGGTGATCCAGGAGCACATCAAGAAGCCGCTGGCCGACGAGGTGCTGTTCGGGCATCTGAAGAACGGCGGGCACGTGCGCGTGATCGTCGACAAGGACGAGCAGGGCCGCGACAAGCTGGGCTTTGAGTATCTCGACGGGCCGATCACGCCGAAGCCGGAAAAACTGCCGGTGGCTACCCGGCCCAAGGCCAAGCGCCGCTCCGCGCCGCGGCCGAAGCCGAAAGGCGACGGCGGCAAGGATGGCGGTAAGCGCGGCTCGGTGCCGAAGGTGCCGCTGGCGAAGGTGTGACGGCCAGGCGGCTCCCGGCGGTCGGCTCGATTACGCTCCGATATTTCAGGGATGGCAAATCTATTGCGCGGCGCAGCGTTTTTCGCCGCCGTTGCGCTGTTCGGTGACATACAATCAAAGATAGTTATATATAATAATTACATTCTATAATTGCAGTCGGACGCAAGTGGTCCTAATCTTATTTCCGGTATTGGCGCGAGTATTTCGCGGCAAATTCGATCCGTGTTCCAGGAGGGCTACGATTTATAAGATGATGCGTCAGCGTTCGCTGTCGACGCTGTTGACCGATCAACTACCACCTTTGGCCGTCGCATTCCTGGTGGCCGAATTCTTTTACAAATTCCACAGCTTCACGCTTGAATGCGTGGCGTTCCTGGCAACCTGGTTCGTGCTCGATTGGATCTGGAGCAAGGTGCGGGGAACGGCCGCCAAAAGTGTTTCGAACGGCTGAAACCGGCTCGCCGGTGGTTTCGCGCGCACCGCGGGCGCGATGCGCGATTATGCGATTCACGCGGGGGCGGCCGACTGGATTGACGGTTGCGTTTGACTTGGCGCTATGTGACCAAGCGCGCCATGTCCAACCCCAGCACCTTCACATCTTCCGCACATGCCTTCTACGCCGGTGTGAGATCCGCGCTGACGTCGGTGTTTTTTCTGGTGCTGATGGGCACCTATATCGGCATGGGTGCGCTCGCCCATGACTTTGGACTGAGCCCCTGGTGGTTCGCACTGTCGACCTTGCTGGTCTGGGCGGCGCCGGCGCAGGTCATTCTGGTCACAGCCGTCGGTGCCGGCGCCACACTCTTCGAGGCGGCGCTCGCGGTCACTTTGAGCGGGATCCGGTTGTTTCCCATGGTGGTTGCGCTGCTCCCTCTGCTGCGCGGGGAGGGCACGCGCCTGCGCGATTTGCTGCTGCCGACGCATTTCACCTCGGTGAGCATGTGGGTGGAATCGCTGCGGCTGTTGCCGGCGGTGCCGCGCGAGCGGCGCATCGCGTTCTGCAACGGCCTGTCGGTCGGCTACATGGGTACGGCGGCGACGTTCGGGTTCGTCGGCTTTTACCTCGCCGCTGGTCTGCCGCCGTTGTTCGCGGGCACGTTGCTGTTCCTGACGCCAATGTCGTTCCTGATTTCGACCGCGCGCAACGCCCGCATGTTGGTGGACCGGGTGGCGCTGGTGCTCGGCCTCGTGTTGGGGACTTTGTTGACGTATTTCCAGGTCGAGCTCGATCTGATGTGGACCGGTGTGGTCGGCGGCACGCTTGCCTACGTTGTGCATCGCTTGCGCGAGGCGGTCGCATGAGCGCCATCGGCGAACTGTCACCCTATCTGGTGCTGATTTTGGCGGGCTATCTGCCGAACGAGATCTGGCGAGTGCTCGGCCTAGTGCTGGCGCGTGGGTTGAACGAGGATTCCGAGATCGTGATCTGGTCGCGCGCGGTGGCGACCGCGATCCTGGCCGGCGTCATCGCCAAGCTGATCCTGTTTTCCAGCGGCGCACTTGCCAACATTCCACTTTCGGTGCGCGTCGGCGCCGCGGTTTGCGGGTTTCTGGTGTTTTTATTGCTGAAGCGTTCGGTCTTTGCCGGCGTTTTGGTCGGCGAGGCAGTGCTATTGCTCGGCGGATATTTATTCGTGCACTAAGAATATTCAGTCCGCCGCGATCGCCGCTACCAATTTCTTTGCATTCTCAGCCAAGACATCCGGTTTTTCTTTCTCGCTTGCCGGGGGCTTCATGGGAGCGCCGGCTTTGCGCGGGATGACGTGAACGTGCAGGTGAAACACCACCTGTCCGCCGGCGCTCTCGTTGAACTGCTGGATGGTAATGCCGTCGGCGGCGAACGCCTTGATGGCGCCCTTGGCGACCTTTTGCGCCACCGTCATCACATGCGCGAGATCGTCGGCGCTAGCGTCCAGGATGTTGCGAACCGGCGCTTTCGGCAGCACCAGTGTGTGGCCGGGTGAGCGCGGCATGATGTCGAGGAAGGCCAGCGCCTTGTCGTCCTCGTAGACCTTGTAGCAGGGCAATTCGCCGCGCAGGATCTTGGTGAAGATGTTGTTCGGATCGTAGCTCGGCATCGGCCGTCCCCTGAGACTCAGTTTGTTGGCGCATGATCTTATCCGAAAACCGGTTCCCACTTTTCGGGATCATGCGCTAATCTTGCTCCACCAAATCCTTGCGGAACGGCGCCGCCGCCGCAAGCTCTTCCCCAGCCGCCTGTACATTAGCGCGCTCGCGCCCCAGATACTCGGCCACCGCCCGGCGCAGGCCTGGATTGGCGATAAAATGGGCGGAATAGGTGATGTGCGGCAGGTAGCCGCGCGCCAGTTTGTGTTCGCCCTGGGCGCCGGCCTCGACCCGCTTGAGCTTGTGGGCAATCGCATAGTCGATGGCCTGATAATAGCACAGCTCGAAATGCAGAAACGGATGGTGCTCGACCGCGCCCCAGTTGCGGCCATAGAGCGCCTCAGCGCCGATGAAGTTGATCGCGCCGGCAATCCAGCGGCCCGCGCGCTTGGCCATGACCAGCAGGATTTGGTCGCGCATGGTTTCGCCCACGATCGAGAAGAACTCGCGGGTGAGATAGGGACTGCCCCATTTGCGCGAGCCGGTGTCCATGTAAAAGCCGAAAAAAACGTCCCAGATATCTTCAGTCAAGTCCGAGCCGGTGAGCCAGAACACCTCGATGCCGGGCTCAAGCGCTTCCTTGCGCTCGCGCCGGATCGTCTTGCGCTTGCGAGAGGCGAGCTTGCCAAGGAATTCGCCGAAGCTGGTGTAGCCGGCATTCTCCCAATGGAATTGCTGGTCGGTACGCTGCAGGAAGCCGCGCTTGCCCAGCGTGCTCCATTCCGCCTCGGTCAGAAAAGTGACATGGGCCGAAGACAATTCGCTTGCGGTGGTGATCTCGGAAAGCGCATCGGCAAGCGCCCCGCGCACGCTATCTGCCAGCGGGCCGGGGTGGGTCAACAGGCGAGGACCGGTCACCGGCGTGAACGGCACCGTTACCTGGAGCTTGGGGTAATAATCGCCGCCGGCGCGCTCGAAGGCCTCGGCCCAGCCCTGGTCGAAAACATACTCGCCGCGCGAATGGGACTTCACGTAACAGGGGGCGGCGCCCAGGAGGGTGCCGCCGGGGTCCTCGGCCAGTAGGTGGCGCGGCTGCCAGCCGGTCCGCGGGCCGACCGAGGCCGAGGTTTCCAACGATGATAGAAAAGCGTGAGAAACGAATGGGTTGCTGACTTGTCCTCGTGTGGGTAACTGCGGTGGCGAGTTATTCTCATGTATTGGTTTAACTACCGGTTCTATATCCTCACAGGCGCTGCAAGCCGGGCCGGCCGTGCAGGCGTCCCACGCCGCCGCCGGAACCTCGGCGAGCGATTGGACGATACGGATTCGGAGTTCGGTTTCGGTCATCAGAACCCAACTTTACCCCCGAATTCGCGCGGAATTCACCCAGACGTTTGGCCTGTTCTAGGGTGTTATTCCCTCGAAGATCACCTGATCTGCCCAGATATGGGCTCGTCTGCGATCTTCTTGGCTGCGTACCGTCCAGGTCAGCAGTGGCAGGCCAAAAATCCAGCGCGCAATCAGCGGCGCCGCCGCTGGCAAATCCTTGATCCCATAGGCGACGAAATGCGGGCGCGTGCGCACGACGTGCAGCAAATGCGCCATCCGCCGTTTCTCGGACGGCGGCAGCCGCTCCCATTCTCGATGCGCATAGTGGCGCTCGGCGACGATGCCGCGCGGCAGCCCGGGCGCGATCATCCGGACCGCTTCGACCAGCGCCGGATCGAACGACATCACCGCCACCGGTCCGGCATAGCTCGCCAGCACATCAGCGGTCCGCTGCACCAGCCGCCGGTCGCCGTCGAAACGGCTTTTGAGCTCCAGCACCAGCGTCACGCGTCCGCCCACGAGTTCGCATAATTCGCCCAGCGTCAGGATGCGGTCGGTGGTTGCCTTGAAGCGAACCGCCTTGATCTCGGCCGCGCTCAAATCGGCGATACGGCCGTTTCCGTCTGTCAGGCGGCCGAGCGCATCGTCATGATGCACCACGGCCTCGCCATCGGCGCTGAGCTGTAGATCTGTCTCGATGCCATAGCCGCCGGCAATGGCCGCGGCGAAGGCCGACGCGGTATTCTCGATCACACCGGCGGCTGCGTCATGCAAGCCGCGATGCGCGAGGGGGTGCGCGGTGAGCCAGTCGAGACCGGGCATTTTGGTTTAGACTACCTCGAACAGGCCTTCGACTTCGACCGCCGCATCGGCCGGCAGCGCCGAGACGCCGACCGTGCTGCGGGCATGGCGGCCCTTGTCGCCGAAAACTTCCACCATCAGATCGGAGGCGCCGTTCATCACCTTGGGACCGTCGGTGAAGCCGGGCGCCGAATTGATGAAGCCGCCCAGCCGCACGACACGGGTCACCTTGTCGAGATCGCCGAGGGCCGCCTTGATCTGCGCCAGCAGGTTGATGGCGCAGGCGCGCGCAGCCTTTTGCCCGTCCTCGACTGATACGCCGCCGCCAAGCTGACCTTTGGCCGCCAGCTTGCCATCGGCGCCGAAGCACAGTTGACCGGAAACGACCAGCAGGTTGCCGCTACGGACGCACGCAACGTAGTTGGCGATCGGCTTTGCCGGACTTGGCAAGGCGATGCCTAGCTCTGCGAGCGTCTTTTCAACCATCCCGGCCATGAAATCCTCCTCGATAAGGCGCTTTGTCTTGAGTTTTATCTTTGAGCGTTCTCTTGGCTGATCGGGGGACGATGTGCAAGGACACCCAGCCGCCGGTTGCGGGAAGGCTAACCGGCCTCTATCTTGCCGCTATCGTCGCGTCTTTCGTCTCCCGAACACGGCTCGAAAACTGCCGCGGAGAGGCCTGCAACCATGACTATTGTCGTTAACGCCAATCGGCTGATCGCGCCGGTCCTTGCCATCGGTCTTGCGCTCGGTCTTGCGCTCGTTCTTGCCGTCGCCGCCTATCATCCGGCCGTGGCCGCGCCGCTCGCCGACAAGGTAATCCTGGCGCCGCATCGCGCGGTCTACGACCTCAAGCTTTCGAAATCGCACAGCGGCCGCGGCATCCAGGCGATACGCGGACGCATTTTGTATGATTTTTCCGGCAATGCCTGCGAGGGCTACGAGCTGCAATTCCGTCAGGTGTCGGAGCTGGATTCCGGTGAGGGCAAGGCCGCGCTCAGCGATTTGCGCTCCACCACCTGGGAAGACGGCGCTGCCAAGAAGTTTCGCTTCAATTCGGAAAATAAGCTCGACGACAAGAAAACGGACGTCGTCAATGGCAATGCCGAGCGCAATGCCAGCACGGTTGCGATCAATTTGAGCAAGCCGAAAGAGAAGAAGTTCACCGTTCCGCTAAGTGCGGTGTTTCCAACGGAACACATGCGCCGCATCATTATTGCCGCGCGTGAAAGTAAGACCATTCTGGAATTTCCAGTCTATGACGGCTCGGAAACCGGCGAGAAACTCTACAACACATTGACCGTCATTGGCCGCGCGATTGCGCCTGGCGAAAAGCCGCCGGCCGACGCCGCCACCAAAGTGCCCGCGCTCGCCAAGCTGACGCGTTGGCCGGTGACCATCAGCTATTTCGAGAAGAAGGACGAGCAGACCGGACAAAGCGGCGAGCAGACCCCGGTCTATTCCATCACGTTCGACCTCTACGAGAACGGTGTCTCACGCGCGCTGGTGCTCGACTACACGGATTTCACCATCGCCGGCGAGATGACATCGCTGGAGCTGAAGAAGGAAAAGCCGTGTCCGTGAGCTGAAAGCTAGTCGTCGTCCAGGGCTAAACCCTTCACCACAGCATCCTTGCCAAATTTCTCGCGCAACTTGTCGACCGCGTGTTCGGCCTCGGCCGCGCGGCGGTCGATCAGATCGGACATGTCGTCGCCGGTGGCGTCTTCGAGATGGCTCACGCCGATCCCGATCAGGCGGAAGCGGGTGGTGCCGACCTCATTGCCGAGCAGATCGCGGCCGGCGGCAAAAATACGGGCGGCGAGTTGCGTGGGATGGCCGAGCGAGCGCGCCCGCGTGCGGGTTTTGAAATCGGCGCTCTTGAGCTTGAGCGTCACGGTCGAGCCGGCAAGCGCATTGGCTTTGAGCCGCGTAGACACCCGTTCGGTCAGATCCCATAAATGCTGTTCGAGTGGGCGAAATTCACCGATGTCGCGCTCGAAGGTGGTTTCCGCTGAGATGCTCTTGGTCTCGCGCTCGGCGCTGACACTGCGCGAGTCGTAGCCGCGCGCCAGCCGCCACAGCCTAGCGCCTTCCTCGCCATAGCGACGCATGAGGTCGTGTTCGTCGGCCTTCTGCAGGTCGGCGATCAGGCGAAAGCCATCGGCGGAAAGCTTGGCGGCGCTGACCGCACCGACGCCGTAAATGAATCCGACCGGCTTGGGCGCGAGAAATTCCGCGGCCTCCGATTGTCCGAGCACGGCGAAGCCGCGCGGCTTGTCCATGTCGGAGGCAATCTTGGCGAGGAATTTATTGGCCGACAGGCCGATGGAGACCGTGATCCCGAGGGTGCGTTCAATTTCAATTGCAAAGCGCGCCAGCGCCTTGGCGGCACTCATGCCATGCAGCCGCTCGGTGCCGGTGAGGTCGAGAAAGGCCTCGTCGATAGACAGCGGCTCGACCAAGGGGGTGAGGGCAAACATCGCCTTGCGCACGTCGCGGCCGGCCTTGACGTATTTGGTCATGTTCGGCCGCACCACCACGGCATTGGGGCAGCGCCGCAGCGCCTCGAACATCGGCATGGCGGAGCGGATACCGTAGGTGCGCGCCACGTAGCAGCAGGTGGCGACCACGCCGCGTTTTCCTCCGCCGACGATCACCGGCTTGTCGGCGAGCGAGGGATCGTCGCGTTTTTCGATGGTGGCGTAGAAGGCGTCGCAGTCGACATGCGCGATGGTGAGCGTGTCGAGCTCAGGGTGGCGGGCGAGCCGCGGCGAGCCGCAGGCCGGACAGCGCAAAGTCCGATTGTTGACCGTGTCCGGCGCATCGCTGAGGCAATCGCGGCAGAAGCTCATGGCTCGAATTTCATGGGATTTCGCGCTCCCAGGGCACGCCGCCCAGCGCGATATGGGCCTTGGCCAGGTCGGCCGGGTCGCAAGCGGCCTCGGCGGTAAAGGCCGAGGCCAGCCGCTCGTCGGAGGCGAGGTACTCCAGGACCCCGGCCAGGAACCGCGGTTCGCGGCTGGCGGCGCGAATCTCGGTCGGGCCGATGCCGGTCACGGCCAGGAACCGGCCCAGACGCTCGCTATCCGCCGCGATGAAGGAAAGCGCCTGAATCGCAAGCCCTTCCGCCGCTTCCGGGGTCACGATCCTGCGCGTTTTCATGGGCCAATATTTGCCTTTCCGTAATAAATCGCCACTACCGTGGCCAATCATGTCCGACCGCGCGTGGCCTGGCGACTCCGCATGTGCCGGGTGACGCACTTTGGGGACAAATGGGGCGGGGAGAATGCCAAAGACCGTCCTGATCGTGGAGGACAACGAGCTGAACATGAAGCTCTTCCACGACCTCCTGGAAGCGCAGGGCTACCAGACCGTCGGCACCCGCAATGGGATCGAGGCGCTCGATCTCGCGCGCAAACATCGTCCCGATCTGATCCTGATGGATATCCAACTGCCGGAAGTGTCCGGCCTCGAAGTGACCAAATGGCTCAAGGACGACCCCGAACTCAAGGCGATTCCGGTCGTGGCGGTCACCGCCTTCGCCATGAAGGGCGACGAGGAGCGCATCCGCGAGGGTGGCTGCGAGGCCTATCTGTCAAAGCCGATCTCGGTGGGAAAATTCATCGAGACCATTCGTCATTTTCTAGGACCAGCCTGATGGTGCATCGATGACCGCCCGCGTTCTTGTTGTCGACGACGTCCCGGCCAATGTGCGGCTGCTGGAAGCGCGGCTGTCGGCTGAATATTTCGACGTCGCCACCGCCTATAGCGGAGCCGAGGCGCTGGCGCTGTGCGAGCGCGCCGAATGCGACATCGTCCTGCTCGACGTGATGATGCCGGACATGGACGGCTTCGAGGTCTGCAGCAAACTCAAGTCCAATCCCGCGACCCATCATATTCCGGTGGTGATGGTGACCGCGCTCGATCAGCCGTCCGACCGCGTGCGCGGCCTGGAAGCCGGCGCCGACGATTTCCTCACCAAGCCGGTCACCGATGTGGCGTTGGTTTCGCGCGTGCGCTCGCTGGCGCGTCTGAAAATGGTGACCGACGAGCTGCGCATGCGCGCGCTCACATCCCGGGAAATCGGCATCCAGAGCCCGGAACGCGACGCGGTGACGGAGACCGGCCGCGGCGGCCGTATTCTCATCGTCGACGACCGGCAAAGCTCCTATGAGCGCATCGTCGCGACACTGTCGGTCGAGCATAAAGTCGACGTGCAGGCCGATCCCGCCGAGGCGCTGTTCCATGCCGCCGAAGGCAATTACGAACTGGCGATCGTGTCGCTCGGCTTGAAGGATTTCGACGGCCTGCGGCTGTGCAGCCAAATCCGCTCGCTCGAGCGCACCCGCAACGTGCAAATCCTTGCGGTCGCCGAAGCCGACAATAATGCGCGGCTGGTGCGCGGCCTGGAAATCGGCGTGAACGACTATCTGATCCGTCCGATCGACAAGAACGAAATGCTGGCGCGCGTGCGCACCCAGATCAAGAAAAAGCGCTACACCGAGCGGCTGCGCGACAATGTGCAGATGTCGATCGAAATGGCGATCACTGACGCGCTCACTGGCCTATTCAACCGGCGCTACATGGAAATGCACCTGGCGACATTGGTCGAGCAGGCGGCGTCGCGCGGCAAGCCGATCGCGGTGCTGGTGGTCGACATCGACTATTTCAAGGCGGTCAATGACAGCCACGGCCACGATGCCGGCGACGACGTCTTGCGCGAATTCGCGCTGCGCATCCGCAAGGCGATCCGCAACATCGATCTCGCTTGCCGCTATGGCGGCGAGGAATTCGTTATCGTGATGCCGGAAACCGATATGGCGGTGGCGACCATGGTGGCCGAGCGGCTGCGCCGCCGCATCGCCACCGAGCCGTTTGCCATTCAGCAAGGCGCGGGCAATCTGGAAGTGACGATCTCGATCGGAATCGCGGCGCTGAGCGGTGAGGGCGACAACGCCGCGGCCATCCTCAAGCGGGCCGACACAGCGCTCTATCGCGCCAAGCGCGATGGCCGCAACCGGGTGGTGCCGGACGCGGCTTAGCGCATGATCCCGAAAAGTGGGAACCGGTTTTCGAACAAGATCATGCGCAAATAAAAAATTACGGCCGCACGATGGTCCAGCCCTTGGCGCTGAGCTCCATCAGCGTGACCACGCCGGCCGTCACGCGCGTGGCATTCTCGACCAGTGGCGGCTCCTTGCCTTCGGTCTTGGTCATGGCGTCGAGCGTGTTCTCGCAGGCCATGAACGAGACATTGGGCATGCCCTGCTTGAAGGATTTAAGCCGCGGCTTCACCGGCGAGGTGTCGTCGCGCAGCATGTGCAGGCCGGCATTGAAAGCGACGATTTGAACCTCAACCTCGTCGCCCTTGTCGGAATAATATTTCGACACGTTGGCGGCGACGTTGAGCACCGCGTTCATTTTGGCCGGATCGTTATCGCTGATTTGCAGCGCGAGCTTATGCTTTTCGGCGGCGCTGGCCGGCGAGAGAGCGAGAGGCAGCAGCAGCATGGCGGCAAACAAGGTGCGGAGCATGACGGTTACTTGATTTTGGATTCGGAGTATTCGACGTGTTTCTTGGCGACCGGATCGTATTTCTTCTTTTTCAATTTGTCGGTCTGCGTGCGCGAGTTCTTCGTGGTCACATAATAGTGGCCGGTACCCGCGCTCGACACGAGCTTGATCTTGAGACTGACGGCTTTGGCCATGGAATTGTCCTTAAACGGAAGTGCGGTTGCTGGCTGGCGCGGAACCTAGCGGGCGGGCGGCAAATGTCAAGAAACGGCGGTTCATCGGCCTTTAAAGCAGTTCCCGGAAGAACTGCTGGTCTTTCATGAAATAAAACGGCACCGGTAGGTCGTGCGCCATGCCGGCGGCAACGCGGGCCGCCAGCTCTTCCAGCACCACCCCGGTGATGGTCGGCATGTTGAGGCGGGTGGCTTCCTCGATTGGGACCCAAGTGAGCTCGACCAGTTCGGAATCCGGCCCGACCACGCCTTCGATTTTGTGCGCGATGGCTGTGGCATCCGCCGTGAAGAAACGCGCGTCGAAGCGCTTCGGCCGCTTCGGCGGCGTGATGGCGCGGGCGATGAAATGGATTTGCGCCAGATCAGGATGCACGCGGGCCTTGGCGAATTCGGCCCAGATCTCGCCCGGCACTTTTGGGGGCTCGTCGCGCTTGAGCCCGAGCAGCAGGCCGGTTTCCTCCGCCATCTCGCGCACCGCGGCGAGTGCAAAACCGCGCGCCAGGTGCGCGCTCGGCTCAGCTACTCGCTCCAACAGTTTCTTCTGCGTGTCGGGATGCAATTCGCTCGCAGTCGTCATGACGCGGTCGAGCGCCTCGATGCGCCCGCCCGGAAACACGAACTTGCCCGGCATGAATTTATGGCTCTGGTGACGGCGCCCGAGCAGCACTTTCGGCTTTGGTCCGGCGCGATCGATCAGCATCAAGGTCGCGGCATCGCGCGGCTTGCTGTCGGCGAATGACTGATCGCGTTCCGAATTCGTCATCCGCTCGGTCATGCGTTTGCCCAGAGCTTTTGCCGTCGAGTCTTGCGTCATCGTGCTTTCCGTTTTTTCCCACGATGCCGGTTCGCAGGGTGGTGGCCCGGTCTCTGCGGTTGATGTTGCGGACGGCGGCTGGGCCGCCCTTGGCGTCCCTCGGAGAGAATCTCAAAACGCAGCGCGCCGGCAACGGGCGCCGCTTCCACCAGTTTGACCGTCACCGCATCGCCGAGCCGGTAGGTCTCGCCGCTGCGGTTGCCGATCATGGAGCGCGCGGCCTCCTCGAAGCGGAAATATTCATCGCCAATGGTGCGGGCGGGCACGAAGCCGTCGGCCCCGGTTTCGTTTAATTTCACGAACAGGCCGGCGCGGGTGACGCCGGAGATGCGGCCCGCGAAAGTAGCCCCGATGCGATCGGCGAGAAAATGCGCGATCAGCCGGTCTTTGGTTTCGCGTTCGGCCAGCATGGCGCGGCGCTCGGCGGCCGATATTTGCGCGCCGATTTCGGCCAGTGCCTTCACGTCGGTGGATTCGGGCAATCCGTCGGCCCCAAGCTTGAGCGCGCGGATCAGTCCGCGATGCACGATCAAATCGGAATAGCGGCGAATGGGGGAGGTGAAATGCGCATAGCGCCGCAGATTGAGGCCGAAGTGACCGTAGTTCTCCGCCGCATATTCAGCCTGCGCCTGCGTGCGCAGCACCACCTCGTTGACCAGTTGCTCATGATCGCTGCCCTTCACGCGGGTCAGGATATGGTTGAACGCCTCGGGGCGTAGCGCGCCGGCCTTGGCGAAGGGAATGTCGAGGGTCTTGAGGAATTCGCGCAGCGCGCTGACCTTCTCCATCCCCGGTTCGTCATGCACGCGGTAGATCAATGGCACGCGCGCTTTCTCAAGCGTCTCGGCGGCGGCGACGTTGGCGAGGATCATGAACTCCTCGATCAACTTGTTGGCGTCCTGCCGTTCCGGCGTGACCACGCGGTCGACGGTGCCGTCGGGCTTGAGCAGGATTTTGCGCTCCGGCAGATCGAGATCGAGCGGCTGGCGCTCGGCGCGCGCGCGCTTGAGCGCTTCATAGGCGGCGTAGAGCGGCTTGAGCACTTGCTCGAGGAGGGGGCCGGTGGTGTCGTCAGTGACGCCGTCAATGGCCGCTTGCGTCTGCTGGTAGGAGAGCTTGGCGGCTGAGCGCATCATGATGCGGTGGAATGTGTGCGAGTGCTTGCGCCCGTCGGCGCCGATCACCATGCGCACGGCCAGCGCGGCGCGATCCTCCTGCGGCCGCAGGGAGCATAGATCGTTGGAAATGCGCTCGGGCAGCATCGGCACCACTCGGTCGGGGAAATAGACCGAATTGCCGCGCACCAGCGCCTCATGGTCGAGCGTGGAGCCCGGTGTGACGTAATGCGACACGTCGGCGATGGCGACGGTGATAATGAAACCGCCGCTGTTGCCCGATGCCTTGTCAGGATCGGCATGCACGGCGTCGTCGTGATCCTTGGCGTCCGGCGGATCGATGGTGAGCAGCGGCATTTGCCGCCAGTCTTCGCGCAAATCTTGGCGGCCCGAAAGCGTCGCGGGTTTGGCGGCGTCCGCCTCAACCAGCGTGTCGCGACGGAAGACGTGCGGGATCGTATGCGCATGAATGGCGATCAGGCTGACCGCCTTCTCGCTCGCGAGCGAGCCAAGCCGCTCCACGATCCGGCCGGTCGTCAAGCCCAAACGCGGCGCGCGGCCGGTTTCGACCGCGACCAGGTCGCCGTCTCGCGCATCGCCGGCGGCGCCCGCCGGAATGGCAAGTTCCTTGCCGAGCATTTTCTTGTCGACTGGCTCGATCCGGCCGCCGCCGTTCGGGTTTTTCCGGAAAATTCCCAGCACGCGCTGCTTGGGACGGTCGATGATCTTGATGACGCGGCCTGAGTGGCGGATGCCGTCGTCTTCCTCGATTTCCTCGGTGCTCAACAGCACGCGGTCACCGATGCCGGCGGCCTCGCCGGGGCGCATCTTGCGCGGAACGTGAATGCGGATTTTCGGCGCCGGGCCGTGCGCTTCCTCATCCCATTCGTCGGGCGTGGCGATGAGATCGCCGTCGCTGTCGCGCGCGACGACGTCGGCTAGCACGGTGGAGGGTAGGCTACCTGCATGATGCAGCTTTTTGCGCTTCTTCTCGACTGCGCCTTCGTCGCCAAGTTCGCGCAGCATGCGCTTGAGCTCGGCGCGCATGGCGTTTTTGAGGCCGAAGGCGCGGGCGATTTCGCGGGTGCCGACTTTGCCTTTCTGATTGGCAATGAAGGCGAGAATGTCGGCCTTGGAGGGTAGGGACGGTGTTTTTTTAGATGATTTGTTCAAAATAGGTTGTCCTGCGCCATAAAATCGAGGCGCTTCTGAATATGAATGTAATGATCGGACCCAGTGTTCGCTAGCTACTCGGCGGCGGTGGCTTTGGTCCGGCGCGCGGTCTTAGCTTTGGCGGCCGCGGCCGGCTTTTTCGCCTTGGCGGCGGGCTTTGTTGCGCGGCCTTCGGGATTGGCCGCGGCCTTGCCCGAAGCCTGCTTGCGTCCGGCGGCGCGGCGGCCTTTCGGAGAATTTCCCATCATGGCGGCACGCGCATCGAGCAAGACGATGGCTTCGTCGAGCGTCACGCTTTCCGGCGTCTTGTCGCCGGTCAGTGTGGCGTTGACGCCGTTGTGGCTGACATAGGGACCGTAGCGGCCATTCTTGACGACGATGGGTCCGCCCTTGTCGGGATGGTCGCCCAGCGCCTTGCCGGGATCGGCGCCGAAGCGGCGGCCTTTTTTCGGATTGGCGATCTTGTCGGCGATCAGCGTGACCGCGCGGTTGAGGCCGACGGTGAGAACATCGTCGCCATCTTCCAGGCTCGCATAGACTTTGCCGTGCTTGACGTAAGGCCCGAAGCGCCCGACGCCGGCCAGGATCGGCTCGCCGTCTTCCGGCGATAGGCCTACTTCGCGCGGCAAAGCGAGCAGCGCGAGCGCCTTTTCGAGATCGATGTCTTCGGGCGCGACACCTTTTGGAAGGCTCGCACGCTTGGGTTTTTCCGGCGGAGGGGGTTTCGGTCCCTTTGTACCCTTGGGGCGCTTTTCAACCTGCGCCTGTTCGCCGAGCTGCAGATAAGTCCCGAAACGTCCGCCGCGGATGGTGACTTCGAGATTGGTGACCGGATCGATGCCGAGCACTTTCGTGCTCTGGCCGCCGCCGGCTCCCGGCGTCATCTGGCGGGTGAAGCGGCATTCCGGATAATTCGAACAGCCGATGAAGGCGCCGAAGCGGCCGACCTTGAGCGACAGCTTCCCGGTGCCGCAGGTTGGGCATTGCCGCACTTCGCCGCCGTCGGCGCGTGCCGGGAAAATGTGCGGCTCGAGCAAATCGTTGAGTGCGTCGAGGACTTGCGTGATGCGCACTTCCTTGATGTCGTTGACGGCGCCAATGAAGTCGCCCCAGAAATCCTGCAGCACCTTCTTCCAATTCAACTCGTTGTTGGAGACGCGATCGAGCTGCTCTTCGAGCGAGGCGGTGAAATCGTATTCCACGTAGCGCTGGAAAAAGCTTTCCAGGAAGCCGACGACGACGCGGCCCTTGTCTTCGGGGATGAGGCGCTTCTTGTCGATGCGCACATAGCCGCGGTCTTGCAGCACTTGCAGAATTGAGGCGTAGGTCGAGGGCCGGCCGATGCCGAGCTCTTCCATGCGCTTGACCAGGGCCGCTTCGGAAAAGCGCGGCGGCGGTTCGGTGAAATGCTGTGAGGCCTCGATCGCCTGTTTCGTCAGCGTCTCATCCTGCGACATCGCGGGCAGCCGGCGTGACTCTTCGTCCTCCGGCGTCTCGTCCTGGCCTTCCTGATAGAGCGTCAGGAAGCCGTCGAATTTCACCACTTGACCGGTGGCGCGCAGGTCGATGACGCGCGTTCCTGTTTTGGCGGCGATATCGACGGTGGTGCGTTCCAGTTCCGCGGATTCCATCTGGCTGGCGACGGCGCGATTCCAGATCAGCTCGTAGAGGCGCGCCTGATCGCGGTCGACGAATTTCGCAACCTGATCGGGCGTGCGATGGGGATCGGTCGGGCGCACCGCTTCGTGCGCCTCCTGGGCATTTTTCGACTTGTTGTGATAAGTGCGCGGCGAACCCGGCACGTATTCCTTGCCGTAATTCTTCCCGATCATCGCGCGGATATCGGAAATCGCTTCCGGCGCCATGTCGATGCCGTCGGTTCGCATATAGGTGATGAGACCCGTGGTCTCGCCCTCGATCTCGACGCCTTCGTAAAGACGCTGCGCCAGACGCATGGCAATGGCGGGCGCAAAGCCGAGCTTGCGGCTGGCCTCCTGCTGCATGGTCGAGGTGGTGAATGGCGGCGGCGGATTGCGGCGCGCCGGCTTGGCTTCGACCGAGGCAATGGTGAAACTCGCGGCTTCGAGCGCTTGTTTCAAATCCCCGGCTTGCGCCCCGGAGCCGATATCGAGGCGCTGGAGTTTCTGCCCGTCGGCGCCGACCAGGCGCGCTTCGAAATTGTCGCCGCGCGGCGTCGCAAGTTTCGCAACGATCGACCAGTATTCCTTGGCGACGAATTTCTCGATGTCCAGTTCGCGGTCGCACACCAGCCGCAGCGCGACCGATTGCACGCGGCCGGCCGAGCGCGCGCCCGGCAGTTTGCGCCAAAGCACCGGGGAGAGCGTGAAGCCGACCAGATAGTCCAGCGCCCGGCGCGCGCGATAGGCATCGACCAGCGCGCTATCGATGGCGCGCGGATGTTTCATCGCCTCGGTCACCGATTGTTTGGTGATCGCATTGAAGACGACGCGCTCGACAGCCTGGCCCGTCAGGGCCTTCTTTTCGTTGAGGGCTTCCAGCACGTGCCAGGAGATCGCCTCGCCTTCGCGGTCGGGGTCGGTCGCCAGGATGAGGGTGTCGGCGCCTTTGAGGGCGTGAGCGATGTCGTTGACGCGCTTTTGCGACTGCGGATCGATCTCCCACAGCATCTTGAAATCATTGTCCGGATCGACCGATCCGTCCTTGGCCGGCAGGTCACGGATATGACCAAACGAAGCCAATACTTCGTAGCCGGGGCCAAGATATTTGTTGATTGTCTTCGCCTTAGAGGGCGACTCGACAACGACAACTTTCATGAAAATCCAATGGGTTAGCCGCCAGGACGATACCGAATCAAGACGGAATCGATCGCATGCTTTGCCCGGAACATGGGGAAGGCGACCCTTACTGTCAAATCAGCCTAGTTCCGAAGACCTTTAAGAACCGCGAATTTAGTGTCTGACTGATGGCCAGCCCCCACTAAGTGGTCCACCTGCAATGTTAGTCGCAAGGCCGATTGCTAATCCTCTTTGCCAGCCTGGTCTTTGAGTTGTTGGTTGGCAAGCGCGAGGTTTGCGACCAGGCGCCTGAGGAGTTCGTTTTCGCGTTCAAGCC
>SHVM01000041.1 GCA_009694265.1 Pseudolabrys sp. | reverse complement strand
GCCGCACTCATCGCTCGGATATCGACCACCGGCGCCACAGACGATGAGCCCGTTCCTGACACCGCTAGATCAGGCCGCGCAAATGCAATAGTCTCTCTATCGCGCTGGTACAAAAAATCCGTCAGGTCAAAGACGCTGGGCGGCAAGGTCTCGCCGATCCAGACGCAATGGCTCAAGCCCGGCGACGTCACGATCCCGCGCAAGTTGGCCAAGCCGCGCTTCACCACGAAGTATTACGAGCAGTTTTTGGGTTAAGCCGCGCGCACCCGGCTGAAGAACGCGGCCACTTTCGATTCAAGGTCGTTGGCGCGCGTCAATACCCGTGTGGTCAGATCCGCGATTTCGTCAAAGGCGATCGCGCTGCGGCTGGCGGCTTGTTCGACCGACAGAATTTCGGTCGACGCGCTCGCGGTGCGGTCGGCCGCGGTCTGGATGCTGACGGCAATCTCAAGAGTCGTGCTACTTTGTTGTTCGACCGCCGTTGCGATGCTGGGCTGCCCCGGCACCAGCGCGCTCAATCTGGCCATTTCGCCGGTAATGCGATATATCCAGGCGATCCCGGCCAATGAAACTATTTTTGGGACCTTTTTTTTGGGAGAACGAGTGTGCCCGCATCGATGCAAGGTGAAATGCAGCCGGCGGTCTACCGCTTCAAGCTCGGCGGCTTCGAGATCGCCAATATCATGGACAGCAAGGTCATCCGCGAGGGGCTGACCCCGAGCTTCGGTGGCGAGCAACTCGGCGCGGAGGTGAAGGCACTCGCCGCCGCCAACCGCATCGATTCCAACCGTTATGAGCACCCGTTCATCCCGACCGTCGTGAACACCGGCAAGCAACTGGTGCTGTTCGACGCCGGCAATGGCGCGCTGCGGCGCGAGCACGAGCAATTGCGCGCCCGGCTGCCGGACGGGCAGTTGGTCGAGCGCATGCGCCAAGCGGGCTACAAGCCGGAGGATGTCGACGTGGTCGTCATCACCCACGGTCATCCCGACCACATCGGCGGGCTGACCCAGGGCGGCAATCCGGTGTTCCCGAAGGCGCGTTATGTATTCGGTGCCGCCGAATTCGATTTCTGGAAGCGTGGCGAGAACGTGCGCGAGGCGCGCAAGTTCAATCGCGAGCTGTTCGTGAAAATCTGCGAGCCGCTGGCCGACCGCGCGAGTTTCATCAAACCGGGCGACGAAGTGGTGCCGGGCATTCGTTCGGTCGATGCGGCCGGGCATTCGCCGGGTCTAATGGCCTATCACATCGAAAGCGAAGGCAAGCAATTCCTGATCTCGGCCGACACCTTCGGCCATTACGTGATGTCCTTGCAGCGGCCGGAATGGCAGCTCGACGTGGACGACGATAAACCCAAGGCGGTGGCGACCCGCAAGCGCATGCTTGACATGATTGCGACCGACAAATTGTTTATCGGCGGTTTCCACATGCCGTTCCCCGGCATCGGCTGGATTGAGAAGGCGCAAGGCGGCTATCGCTGGGTGCCACATGGCTATCAGTTGAATTTGTGATCATCCGCCCTCCTCAGCATGAGGGCGAAATGGCGCAGACGATACCGGCGATCAATTTTCCCGCCGTCTCGCCCCCACCGCGATCGACAGCAGCGTGCGCTGCGCGATTGCCTCGGCCAGCGCGGAATTGTGGCGCATGTCGAGCGAGGCTTCCGCCAGCTGCTCCATGGCGCGCAGCAGGCGCGCCGGCGACCAGCCGCGCAGCGCCATGCCGACTAATTTCTCGCGCGTGAAATGCACCGGCGGCGCGCCGCGTTTCATGGCGAACTCGATTGAGTCGCCGCCTTCGACCGCCAGTTTCATCTTGTGCAGGTTTGCCACCTGGCGGATCGCCGCCGAAATGATCGCCGCCGGCGACGAGCCGCTGCTGCGCGCCTTACCGAATTCGGTTTCCACCTCGGGCGGCTTGCCGGCAAAGGCCGCGTCGATCACGCCGTCGAAGCCGAGCATCGAGGCATCGGCCACCACCGCCATCACGTCGGCAAGCTCGATGTTCTCCTGATCCTTGCAATAGAGCGCGAGCTTGCGGATCTCGTTGCGCGAGGCGAGGCGGTCGCCGCCGACCAGTGTCAGCAGCGCGGCGCGTGCGTCGGGCGAGATCGACAGGTTCGCCGCGCGCATCTCCTCGTCAATCAGCCGGTCGAGATCGCGCGCGCCGTCCATATAGCAGGGCAGCGCGGCGGCGACCTTGGCTTTTTCGCACAGCGTGCGCAGCGGCGCGGTTTTGCGCAAATCGCCGGCCTCGATGATGATGCGGCATTCGTTCGACGGCGATGCGATCACGGTCTCGACCGAGGACGCAATGTTGCGCGCGCCCGCCTTTACCAGCACCGCGCGGCGGCCGCCGAACAGCGGCACGGTATGCGCCTCCTCCACCAGCCGCGACGGATTGGTGGCGAGGTCCTCGCCCTCGATGCGCACAAAGGCGAACGGATCGTTTGGGTCATCGACGCAGGCGCGCACCAGCGCGTCGACGCGCTCGCGCACCAGGCCGGCGTCGGGTCCGAACACCAGCACGATCGGCAGGCTCGGGTCCGGCTTGGCGATGAACCTGTCGACGTCGGAGGCTTTGATGGCGGTCATGAGCTTTGCCGCAAGAGCACGCTAAAAGAGCGAGCTAAGTTCCCGCCGTGAAATACGATGCCAACCGCGAGCGGATATTTTCCGCGATCACCTTGGAGGCGCGGTTCTCAGCATCGCGCAAGCCGCGGTCGCCGGCGAAGCGCTGCTGCTGACCCGGAATATTGTAGGACACGCGCGAGAAGGTCGTGGCTTTGACGACCGTCTTACCGCTGGCGATGTCGATCAGTGTGTAGCTCGCGTCGATGCCGTAATTCTGGATGTCGGGGCGCGCAGTGTTGATGTCGACGATCACCTGTAGGTTCGTGGAGCTCAGCTTAATATCGAGCCGGTAGCTGGGTGACATGGCGCCGCCGCCGCCAGTGAGCCCGTATATCACCTCATTGCGCACATCGACGCCGATGCGGGCGAGCCTGGTGCCGTTCGGCGTAACGATGGGCGCCACTTCGACGCTGCTCATTTTGTCGCCGATGCCGGAGCCGCCGGTCACGGCCCTGTTGCCATAGAGCGGCTCGAAGCAGCCGGCGGTGAGGCCGGCCAGCGTCGCCGCCAGCAGCAATCGGGTCAGACGCGGGAGTTCAGGCCACGACATTCACAATCCTCTGCGGGACGACAATGACCTTTTTCGGGCGCTTGCCGTCCAGCGCCTTTATTACCGCATCGAGGGCCAAAACGGCAGCCTCAATGTCGGCTTTTCCAGCGTCGCGGGCCACCGTGACATCGGCGCGCTTCTTGCCGTTGACCTGGACCGGCAAAGTAATGGTGTTTTCGACCAGCAGATCGGGCTCCAGCGCGGGCCAGGCCTCGGTCGCGACCAGGGTCTTATGGCCGAGCGCGGCCCAGCATTCCTCGGCCAGATGCGGCATCATCGGGTGGAACAGCCGCACCAGGATGTCGCCTGATTCGCGTAAGGCCCAGGCCAGATCGGGAGCGGGCGCGGTCTCGGCCTCGCCGATGGCGTCGGACAGCGCATTGGCGAATTCATAGATATGCGCGACGCAACGGTTGAAGCGCAGCTTGGCGATGTCGTCGGAGACGTGGCTGAGCGCGCCATGCGCGGCCTTGCGCACTTTTTGCGATTGCGGACCGAACTCTGTGGGGCGAGTGCTCGGTCCGCTGACATCCGCGATTTCGCCGACCATCCGCCACAGCCGCTGCACGAAGCGCCAGGCGCCTTGCACGCCTTCCTCGGTCCAGATCACGTCGCGCTCGGGCGGCGAGTCGGACAGCATGAACCAGCGCGCGGTGTCGGCGCCGTAAGCGGCGATGATGTCGTCGGGGTCGATGGTGTTTTTCTTCGACTTTGACATTTTTTCAATGGAGCCGATTTCGAGTGGCTCGCCGGTGGTGGCGAGCGTGGCGTGGCGCGCATCGCCTATGCCGTCGATCTTGACGTTGGCGGGCTCCACCCAGTCGCCGCTTTTGCTGCGGTAGGTTTCGTGCACCACCATGCCTTGCGTGAACAGGCCGGCGAAGGGTTCGTCCATGCCGGTGTGGCCGGTCTTGTGCATGGCGCGCGTGAAAAAGCGCGAATAGAGCAGATGCAGAATCGCGTGCTCGATGCCGCCGATATATTGATCGACCGGCAGCCACGCGTTCACGGCCGCGGGGGTGGTCGGCGACTTCTCGTTCCACGGATCGGTGAAGCGCGCGAAGTACCAAGACGAATCCACGAAGGTGTCCATGGTGTCGGTCTCGCGCCTCGCTGATGCTGCGCATTTGGGACACTTGACGTTCTTCCAGGTCGGGTGGCGGTCGAGCGGATTGCCCGGTTTGTCGAAATTCACGTCCTCGGGAAGCGTGACCGGCAAATCTTTTTCCGGCACGCCCACCACGCCGCATTTGTTGCAGTGGACGATCGGGATCGGGCAGCCCCAATAGCGCTGGCGCGAAATGCCCCAGTCGCGCAGGCGATAATTCACCTGGCGCTGCGCAACCGGACGATTGCCGCGCGTCTCGCGCTCCAGCCGCTTGGCGACTGCTTCCTTGGCTTCCTCGTTGGTCATGCCGTCGAGGAAACGCGAATTGATCATGCGGCCGTCACCGTCATAGGGCGTGGTGGTGATGACGAAAGTTTTCGAGTCCTGGCCCGGCGGGCAGACCACCGGCGTATTGCCGAGGCCATATGTGTTGACGAAATCCAGATCGCGCTGGTCATGCGCCGGGCAGCCGAAAATCGCGCCGGTGCCGTAATCCATCAAAATGAAATTGGCGACGTAAACCGGCAGCTTCCAGGTTGGGTCGAACGGATGCAGCGCCTTGATGCCGGTGTCGAAGCCGAGCTTCTCGGCGGTGTCGATGGCCGCTTGCGACGTGCCCATGTGGCGGCACTGCTCGATGAACGCCGCGAGCTTAGGATTTTTTGCCGCCGCGGCCTGCGCTAGCGGATGATCCGGCGCCAGCGCCATGAACTTGGCGCCAAACAGCGTGTCCGCCCGCGTGGTAAAAATCTCCAGCTCGGTTTCCTTGTTGGGCGCAGTCCCGGGATCGAGCATGAAGCGCAGCAGCAGACCTTCCGAGCGGCCGATCCAGTTCTTCTGCATCAGCCGGACTTTGTCCGGCCAGCGGTCGAGCGTGTCGAGCGCCGTGAGCAGTTCCTCGGAATAATCGCTGATCTTGAAAAACCATTGCGTCAATTCGCGCTGCTCGACCACCGCACCCGAGCGCCAGCCGCGGCCGTCGATCACCTGCTCGTTGGCCAGCACGGTGTGGTCGACCGGGTCCCAGTTCACCTTCGACTGTTTGCGCTCGACCAATCCGGCTTTGAGAAAATCGAGAAACATTTTCTGCTGGTGCTTGTAATACGACGGATTGCAGGTCGCGATCTCGCGCGCCCAGTCGAGCGACAGGCCCATCGACTGGAGCTGCTTCTTCATCGTCGCGATGTTGGCGTAGGTCCATTCCTTGGGATGCACCTTGCGGTCGATGGCGGCGTTCTCCGCCGGCATGCCGAAGGCGTCCCAGCCCATCGGGTGCAGCACGGCATTGCCCATGGCGCGTTTGTAGCGCGCCACCACGTCGCCCATGGTGTAGTTGCGCACGTGACCCATATGGATGCGCCCCGACGGGTAGGGGAACATCTCCAGCACGTAGTATTTCGGGCGCGGGTCGTCGTTCTTGGTCGCGTAGATGCCGCGCTCGTCCCAGACGTGTTGCCAGCGGGTCTCGGCCTCGCGGGCGTTGTAGCGCTCGTTTTTGCTCGAATCGGCAGTCATTTCCGGCTCTTTTTAGGATGCGCGGAACAGACATGAAAGGGGCTTGAGGGTCAACGGTCTGGAAGTTTGGCCGCCGCGATCAGACGGCCCGGGACAGCGCCACCGGTTCAGGCCCGGCCACCCGGTTGCGGCCCTGCCGCTTGGCTAGATAGAGCGCGGCGTCGGCGCATTCAGTAAGTTGTTGCGGGCTGCCCTGTTCCGCCGGCTGCACGGATGCCGCACCGACGCTGATCGACACAAAGCCCCAGGACGATCCGGCGTGCGCCATCAACAGATTCTCGATCCCGCGGCGCAGCCGTTCGGCGACATGCAACGCGGCTTCGAGGTCGGCTCCCGGGAGCAGAACGGCGAACTCCTCTCCACCGTAACGGGCGGCGAAATCCGCCTTGCGGGCATGCCCGGCAAGCCGGCGGAGCGGCGGCGGCAACGCCGTCTCAAGCGCCGGAATTAAATCTTCCACTTGTGCCCGGGTTCCTGCAATCAGAACGCCGCCTACCTTGCGCAAGCAGGCATCGCCTTGCACGTGACCGTAGAGATCGTTGAATGGCTTGAAATGATCGACATCGATCATCAGAACCGCGATCGGTTGCCGCAGTCGGATGGCGAGTTTCCATTCGGCCGCCAGCTGGTCGTTGAACGCGCGACGGTTGGCGAGACCGGTCAATGCGTCGATTTGCGCCAGTTCGCGCAATTGATTGTTGCTGTCGCGTAGTTCCTGCTCGCGCTCGCTCAGTTGCCCGGCCATGTCGTCGAGGGCAACGGCCAGGGGAAGGAATTCGGCGGCCCAAGGCATTTCGGCGGCGTGAGTCTTGATTTCGCCGCGGCCGATTCGGCTCGCCGTGATGGCCAGCGCGCGGATCGGTCGCACCAGCAAGCGCTCGCCGCCGAACCAGATGCACAGCAGCACCAGGACGGCGACAACCGCGACCTCGGCGAAAGCCGTCCACATCTCGCGATCGACGCGGGCCAGCACCTTCTTCTCGTCGAGACCGACGGCGATGCGCGTTTGCGTACCGGGCAATTGGAGGTAGCCAAAGATGCGGTGAACGCCATCAAGCCCTGTCTCGGTAACGAGACCCTCGGATTTCGACAGCATGGCTTGAACCAGCGGGTGGGTCTTGAAATCCTGCCCGACCATCTCCTGAAGATTTGGATACTGCGCAAGGATGATGCCATTGCCATCGATCATCAGCATAAGCCCGGACGGCGGAACGAAGGTCTTTGCGACGTGCTCGAACCAGCTGAGATCGAGCAGACCGAGCACGACCGCGGCGGCACCGCCATTAGCTCCGCGCTGGGCGAGCGCTAGGGTAATAAGCGGCGACTTGATGCGCGTGCCTACGTAATAATCGCTGAGCACGAAATCGCCGCTGTCGACCGCTTTTATAAAATGCGGGCGTTCGGAAATATCAAGGCCGATGGGTTCCGGAGAACTCGAACAGATGATTCGTCCCTGAACATTGGCGACCGAAAGAGTCTTGATCCACGGCGCCGGCTTGGCGATCGTTGCCAGGAACTGGCTGCACTCGTTATCGGAGCCGTTGAATGTTGCGCGGGCGCTGGCGACAACCTGAAGAAAGGCGCGCGCCGATACGATCACGTTATTTTGCTCGGCCGCGCCTTGC
Organism: Pseudolabrys sp.; assembly: GCA_009694265.1. GTDB lineage: Bacteria > Pseudomonadota > Alphaproteobacteria > Rhizobiales > Xanthobacteraceae > Pseudolabrys. Next base: position 14,002 of record SHVM01000041.1, on the reverse strand, counting down.
CGTGCCACGTCAAACGCATTCTTGTAGGCGGCTTCGATTCGATCGCCGCGGTCGACTTCCTCGTTGTAAATGCGCTCCAGCAGCAGCGGCGCAACGGCGATGACGGCCAAAATCATCAGCCGGACGCGCACGCTGAGTGTGCGTCTCGGTTTAGCGATTCCCGCATTTGACCGCTGCTGAGGCGTGTCCGGCATATTTGTTTCTGTCCCCGCTCGCTCATACATGCCGCGGCTTAAGAGGCGTTGCGACCGATCGTTAAATGTTTACAGATTGACCGCGGCAGGATTGTATTAACCATCATGACGCCGACGGGCTCATCAAAGACCGCCATAACGAGCCTCGCCGCCGTGCGCGCTGCAATCGCCCGTGCCTGCCGTGATGCCGGGCGCGGTGTGGCGGATGTCACGCTGGTGGCGGTGTCCAAGACTTTTTCCGCCGAGGCCATCGAGCCTGCGATTGCCGATGGCCAGCGCGTGTTCGGCGAAAATCGCGTGCAGGAAGCCAAAAGCAAATGGCCGCCGCTGCTTGAGAAGCATTCCGGGCTTGCGCTGCATCTGATCGGGCCGTTGCAATCCAACAAGGCCAAGGAGGCGGTGGCGCTGTTTACCGCCATTCATTCCGTGGATAGAGCCAGCCTGTGCGAGGCATTGGCGAAAGAAATCGCCAAGCAGAAGCGTCAACCGATTTTGTTTGCCGAGATCAATACCGGCGCCGAGGCGCAGAAGGCCGGCGTGCTGCCGCAGGACGCAGATAGCTTCCTCACCGCCTGCCGCGAAACCTACGGCCTCGCGATGTCCGGGCTGATGTGCATTCCGCCACTCGATGAGGCGCCGGGGCCGCATTTTGCGCTCACCGCCAAGATCGCGCGGCGCAACGGCTTGAAACTGTTGTCGATGGGGATGAGCGCGGATTTTGCGGTGGCGATTTCGCTCGGCGCCACTCATGTGCGTGTTGGCAGCGCGATTTTCGGCGGGCGTTCCACCGAAAAATCGGCGCTTACCTGAACCTCGGTGGAAAGCCCGGCGGGTTGCTCGCTGGACCGCTCAACGTGCCGGCATCGAGCGGCTTCTTCAGCAGGCTGGAGCGCAAGGCCTCGCCGCGCGGCGACGGCGAAACCGGCGGCGCCACGGCTGGCGCCGGCGTCGGTTGCAGGGCGGGCGCATCGGCGTAGTCGATGAACTCGTCGTCGCTCATGCGGTGGCTCATGGTGGCGCTGCGCCAGCGCTCGATCACCGTGCCCAGCAGATCGCGGCTCATATTGGTGCCGGCATCCGAGCGGGTGTTGCCGGATGCCTCGCTGTTGGGCCGCAGCGCCGCCGGCAATTCCTGGAAGCGCATGCGCGTCGGCAGCGCCACACCGGAGCCGAAGGTGAACACCTCGCGGGTACCGAGCGAGGGAATGAACGAGAGCAGGTTGGCCGCCGCGTCCGACACGGCCGAGCGGATCAGCGCCTGGTCGCGGTCGTTCGACAGCCGCATCACGAACAAGGTCGAGCACTGCGAGATGATGGTGGCGTCGATCTCGGCCGGCCGCTGCGTCACCAGGCCGAGGAACACGCCGTATTTGCGGCCTTCCTTGGCGATGCGCGAGAGCGCGCGCTTGGTCGGGCCGAAACCGATATTCTTGTCGGCCGGCGCATAGCGATGCGCCTCCTCGCAGACGAACAGCAGCGGCGCCACGCCGTCGCTCCACAGGCCGAAGTCGAAGGCCATGCGGCAGAGCACCGACACCACCGAGTCCACCACCTCGGCCGGGAAACCGGCGAGCTGCATGATGGTCATCGGTTTGCCGTCCGGCGGCAGCCGGAACAAATTGCCGAGAATCTCGGCCATGGTATCGCCGCCGATATTGGCGTTCTCGAACATGAAGGCGTAGCGCGGATGATTGCGGAAGGTCTGAATGCGGCCGATCAGCTTGTGATAGATCATGCGCGAATTGCGGTTCTCCAGCTTGCCCATGCGCTCGTCGAGCAGGTTGATCAGATCCTCGATGCGATAGGGCACCGGGGTGTCGGCGGTGAATCCGGTGTCGCGCGGATCGCGTTTCTTGGTGATGGTGCGTTCGGCGCCGGCGCGATATTGCAGATAGGCCGCTTTCGCCAGCGGAATGACTTCGGAGAGGATCTCGACCTCTTCGTCGACGCCGGGCCGCCCGCCGAAGAAGGCGTCGACGGTCTCTTCGAAATTGAACAGCCAGAACGGCAGGCGCAAATTGCGCGGGTTAAGCACCTGGGCCTTTTCGCCGAAGCAGCGGCCGTATTCGTTGTGCGGATCGACCAGAAAGATGCGCAGGTTCGGCCGCGTTTCGAGAATCTTGTTCAGGATGATGGCGACGCCGCTCGACTTGCCGACGCCGGTGGCGCCGAGGATGGCGAAATGCCGGCTCACCAGATTGTCGATGTCGATATGGACGTGGATATTCGGATTCTGCTGCAGATCGCCGATGTGGGCGCGATCGGCATCTGTGGCGCCACAGACCAGCCGCAACTCGGTCTCGGTGAGGATGAACGCGCTGTCGCCGATATTCGGATATTCCGTGACGCCGCGCTGGAAGCGCCCGCGCCGGTATCGTTGGCGCGAATTTCGCCGATCAAGTCGAGCCGCGCCACCTTGCGGAATGTCGGGTTGCCGGCCGCCGCTGCGAACAACTGCTCGCCGATCTCGGTGATCAGTCCGATGATGACGGCCTTGCCGGTTATCAGGCCCATGAATTTGCCGACGGTCGGATATTCGCCGCCCGGCGTTCGCGCACCGATCTCGACGGTGGACTGCGAGCCGTTAACGGTCGAGACGCGTCCGATCGGCTCAGGTTTGGCCGCAGGCAGGCGCGTGTCCCGTACGACGGAAGTGGGAGTATCCATGATCGCCCCGGCGCTAAAATGTTATGAATTGATTGTGCGCTATGGGCAGAAATACCATGCAGCAATTCCCGTTCTGTTAATGCGCCGCTTTTACCGGCATTACGGCGTCGCTATGCTTAAAAAACGGCGGAAAATTCGTTGTCATTCCGGAGCGAGCCGGAATGACAGGAGGATGGTAACGATTACTCAACCATGATTCTGGTTCGCGGGCCGAGGCGCGCGAGCAAGCGGCGCAGCGAATTGATATCGAGCGCGACGCAGCCGGCGGTCGGCGTAAAACCCGGCCGCGCCACGTGAATGAACACCGCGCTGCCGCGTCCGGCCACGCGCGGGCGCGTGTTGTGGTCGAGCTCCACAATAAAATCGTACAGATTGTCCTGGCGTGTGAGCCGGTCGGCCTTGCTCTCGGGCGGAACTTTGATGCGCCGATTGTAATGGCGATCGATTGGATCCTCGCACCAGCCGTCATCCGGCATGATGCGCTCGACCGGTAATAATGTCGCCGGACGCGGATGCCGCCCGGCGCGCCACCACAGCCGCTTGAGCCGGAACGTGCCGCGCGGCGTTGCGCCGTCGCCTTCGCGCTTGTTGGCCTTGATGCCGCCGCGGCCGAGCGCCACCGGCACTGCAAGCGGTCCAGTCAACAGCACGCCGCGCGCCGGATCGCCCGGTTTTCGCCGTACCGTCATGCGGGAAAGTGAATTAATTCGCATGATCTGCAAAATCCTGCCGGCATCCTCATGGGCTTGCCCGGAATGACCCTAAATACCAGTTCGCGCTTGCTCTTTTAGCCCTGAATGTTCTACTTCGAGGAGAATATTGCAGAATGGGGCACGTTGGCACGCGTTTTAGGGGGCCTTTGAGATATGTCCAACAGGCGGACAATCCTGATCGTGGATGACGATGCCGAACTGCGCGAAGTGCTGGTCGAGCAATTGGCATTGCACGAGGAGTTCGAGGCGACCTCGGTCGACAGCGGCACCAAGGCGGTGCAGGCGGCCAAGGGCGGCCAGATCGACCTCGTCATCATGGATGTGGGCTTGCCCGATGTGGACGGCCGCGAAGCGGTGCGAATCTTACGTAAGAACGGCTTCAAGTCGCCGATCATCATGCTGACCGGCCACGACACCGACAGCGACACCATCCTGGGGCTGGAGTCCGGCGCCAACGATTACGTCACCAAGCCGTTCCGCTTTGCCGTGCTGCTGGCGCGCATCCGCGCGCAGCTTCGCCAGCACGAGGCGAGCGAGGACGCGGTCTTCACCATCGGTCCTTATTCTTTCCGTCCGAGTTCCAAGATCTTGCTCAGCCCGAAGGGCAGCAAGGTGCGGCTGACGGAAAAAGAAACCGCCATCCTGCGCTATCTCTATCGCGCCGGGCAAAAGCCGGTGTCGCGCGAAACGCTGTTACAGGAAGTGTGGGGCTACAATTTCGGCGTCACCACCCACACGCTGGAGACACATATCTACCGGCTGCGGCAGAAGGTCGAGAAGGACGCCGCCGCGCCCTCGATCCTGGTGACCGAAGCCGGCGGCTACAAGCTGGTGCCGTGATTACCGCCCACACAGCCAATCCGGGGCGCCGCGCATGAGCCTCGAAAGCGATATCGCCTTTTTCGAAGGGGTGCCCACCTTCTCGGTGCTGGGCAAACAGGCGCTACGCATCCTCGCGATCGGCGCGGAGGCGAAGCAACTGCAAAGCGGCGCGGTTTTGTTTTACGCCGGCCACCCCGCCGATGCCGGTTATATCGTGCAGGAAGGCTCGCTGCTGCTGGAGCCGGGCACGCCGTCCGAGGGCAAGGAAATCATCGTCGGCCGCGGCACGCTGGTGGGCGAGTTGGCGCTGCTCACCGAGATGGTGTCTCCGGCAACGGCGACCGCGAACGAGACGACCGTTGTAATCCGTATTTCGCGCAGCCTGTTCCGCAAGATGCTGGAAAGTTATCCGGCCGCCGCCGTGCAATTGCGTGACATCATGGCGGGGCGGCTGAATAGCTGGGAGCGCGAGCTCAGGATTGTGCGCAGCGCGATGGATAAGAAAAGTTAGATTTCAACCGTCGCCGTCACCGGCACGTGGTCTGACGGGCGCACTGCGCCGCGATAGTCCTTGGCAATCTTGATTTTCGAGACGCGGCCGGCCAGCGCATCCGACGTCCAGATGTGATCCAGCCTGCGGCCACGGTCGGCCGCGCGCCAGTCGGCGGCGCGATAGCTCCACCAAGTGTAGAGCTTTTCCGGTTCCGGCGTGAGCACGCGCATACTGTCGATCCAGTTTCCAGCTTTTTGCACCAGGTCGAATTTTTCGCATTCGACCGGCGTATGCGAGACCACGCGCAACATTTGCTTATGGCTCCACACGTCGTGTTCGAACGGCGCCACGTTGAGATCGCCGACCAGGATCGCGCGCTGTGACGATTGCGGGCGCAGACTCGGGTGCTCGCGCATCTCGTCGAGGAAATCCAACTTATGCCGGAATTTGACATTGATCTCGGGATCCGGCTCGTCGCCGCCGGCCGGCACGTAGAAATTATGCAGCGTCAGCGGATCGCGAAGTCCGGCGCGTTCGCCCAGCACCACCGAGATATGGCGGCAGTCGGTCTTGCCGCAGAAACTATGCACGTCGAAGCGCTCGAACGGCACGCGCGAAAGCACGGCGACGCCGTGATAGCCCTTCTGCCCGTTGATCGCGGCGTGCTCATAGCCGAGCCGCTGAAAACGCTTGAGCGGAAAAGCGTCGTCCGGGCACTTGGTTTCTTGCAGGCAGAGCACGTCGGGGTGCGCAGCTTTAAGGAATTTGGCGACCAGGTCGATGCGCAGACGGACGGAGTTGATGTTCCAGGTGGTGATCTTGAGGGGCATGGAAAAACGTTACCACGTCATTCCGAGGCGCGCTGAAGGCGCAAACCCGAAATCCAGAACCATTCACAGATCTTGTTATGGTTCTGGATTCCGGGTCTGGCCCTTCGGGCCATCCCGGAATGACGGAAGCGCTAATTCCGATACCGCGTGTAATCGATCCTGAACATGCCGGGGTCGGGCCGCTTGCTGGTGTCGAGATTGTACACCGCCACGGTGGTGTCGTAGCCCTGCGGGTCGGTTACGGTCCATTGCTTGAGCTGCATGTCCTTGGCGGCGAACATGATCATCAGCCGGCTGGTGCCGACGATGCCGTTTTTTTCATCGACCACGACAGTGATGAACACATCGTCGGCATAGACCGCGGTCAGACTTGAGTCCTTCATCAGGTCGACATGGGCGGCGAGCAGGAAGCGCAGCGGGGTCTGCGACAGCGGATAGACATCCTGCGTCGCCAGGCTGCGGTCGCGCACCGCCACCGATTGGCCGTCGGCGATAAGTTCGATCGGGCTCGGATCGTCGTATTCGAAGCGCATCTTGCCGGGCTTGGAAATATGGAACTCACCCTGGGTACGGCCGCCGTTGGGGCCGACCTGGACGAATTTGCCCGACAGCACCTGCATGCCGGAAAGGTAACCGTTGACCCGGTCGATGATGTCGCGCTGCTCGGGATTGAGCGCGCCGGACGCGGAGCCGGGCTTGCCGAGCAAGGCGGCGAACGGATTGGTGACCGGGTTCGGCGTTTGTGGGCGCGGCGCCGGCGCTTGGGCGCGGGCGCCAAGGCCTTGGGCAAGTCCCGGAGCAAGTCCCGGCGCTTGTGCCTGTGGCGGAATCGCGGGCTTGTCGGCCCGCGGCAGGATCGATCCCGTGATGCTGGCCGATGGGCGCGGAGCCGGCAACGGCACGTTCTGGGCCAGCGCCGGCGCGGCGGTCAGACAAATCAACGACGCGGCAATCGCAAGTTTGTGGCCGGTCCACACAGTATTATAAAGTCCCGCCATTACGTTCTCCGCCAAGCGACCCCGTCCGCGCCAATGTCTATAGGCTGAATCGGGCTTAATCGCGATGCCAGCGATTCTCAATAGCGCAAATCTCAATAGCGATCGTCCGCCGGGTTCTCCGGGATCAGAATCTCGCGTTTGCCAGCATGGTTGGCCTGGCCGATGATGCCTTCCTGCTCCATGCGCTCCATCAGCGAAGCGGCGCGGTTATAGCCGATCTGCAGCCGGCGCTGGATGTAGGACGTGGAGGCCTTGCGGTCGCGTTTCACCACGGCGACCGCCTGGCTGTACAGATCGCCGCCTTCGCCCATGCCCATGTCGGTGGCGTCGAACACCGCGCCGTCCTCGCCGTCTTCGAGATCGCCGGCGGTCACTTCTTCCAGATATTCCGGCGCGCCCTGCGACTTGAGATGGCGCACGACCTTCTCGACTTCGTCGTCCGACACGAACGGGCCGTGCACGCGGCTGATGCGGCCGCCGCCGGCCATATAGAGCATGTCGCCCTGGCCGAGCAGTTGTTCGGCACCCTGCTCGCCGAGGATCGTGCGGCTGTCGATCTTGGACGTGACCTGAAACGAGATGCGGGTCGGGAAGTTCGCTTTGATGGTGCCGGTGATGACGTCGACCGACGGGCGCTGCGTCGCCAAAATAACGTGGATGCCGGCGGCGCGCGCCATCTGCGCCAGGCGCTGGATGGCGCCTTCGATGTCCTTGCCGGCGACCATCATCAGGTCGGCCATCTCGTCCACGATCACCACCACGAAGGGCAGCGGCTCGAGTTCGAGTTCTTCCTTCTCGTAGATCGCCTCGCCCGATTCCTTGTCGTAACCGGTATGCACGGTACGGGTGAGCGTCTCGCCTTTGGCTTTCGCCTCGGCGACGCGCGCATTGTAGCTGTCGATGTTGCGCACGCCGAGCTTCGACATTTTCTTGTAGCGGCCCTCCATCTCGCGCACCGCCCATTTGAGCGCGACCACCGCCTTCTTCGGATCGGTGACGACCGGCGTGAGCAGATGCGGGATGCCGTCATAGACGGAGAGTTCGAGCATTTTGGGATCGACCATGATCAGCCGGCATTGCTGCGGGCTCAGGCGATAGACCAGCGACAAGATCATGGTGTTGATGGCGACCGATTTGCCGGAGCCCGTGGTGCCGGCGATCAGCAGATGCGGCATGCGGGCGAGATCGACGATCACCGACTCGCCGCCGATGGTCTTGCCCAGGCAGAGCGGCAGTTTCGAGGTGTTCTCGTTGTAATCCTTGGTCGACAGCAATTCGCGCAAATACACTTTCTCGCGCGTTGGATTGGGCAGTTCGATGCCAATGGCATTGCGGCCGGAGACCACCGCGACGCGGGCCGACACCGCACTCATCGAGCGGGCGATGTCGTCGGCAAGTCCGATGACGCGCGACGACTTGATGCCGGGCGCGGGCTCCAGTTCGTACAGCGTCACCACCGGGCCGGGGTGCGCATTGATGATCTCGCCGCGCACGCCGAAATCGCCGAGCACGCTTTCCAGCGCCACGGCGTTGGCGTCGATAATGTCCTTCGACAATGTCGTGCGCTCAGAGGCGCGCTGCGCGGTCAGAAAATTGAGCGAGGGTAGCGTATAGCCATTGCCGGTGCGGCGCGGCGGCACCCTGACCGGGGCGCGGCGGCGCGGCGCGTGTTCGACGTATTCTTCTTCATCGGCGATGGAAGGCGCCGCCACGCGGCCTAGATTGTCGAAACGCGGCTCATGACGCCCGCCGGTCGCAGCAGGTCTCGCGGCGCGGGTGGCGTTGCGCGCCGGCGCGCGCCGGAACACGCGGCCGATGCGCGCCTTCCAGCTCAGCAGCGCATGCGCGAACATGCCAATCCAGGCCGAGCCGCGATCGTCATCGGCATCGTCGCGCTCTATCTCTACTGCTGCGTCGCGCGCCAGCGCATTCCGCGCCGGCCAGCGCAGACCCGCGGCGATGGCGAGCGTCACAACGGTGGCGATGCCGAACAATGCTGACACCGCAACCAGCGTGAGCCCCGCCGGCGGCGCGCCGACAATCATCGCCGGCAGATGCAGCAATGCATCGCCGGATACGCCGCCCAAGCCCGTCGGCAGTGGCCAGGCGCCGATACGCGGCAACGTCGAAGCGAAGCCGGCGGCGAGGAAAGTCGCGACGATCCACACCAGGCCACGCCATTTCTCGCCGATCGGCTTGTGCGACAGCAGCCGCCATCCAAGCAGCGCTTCCGGCAGCAGCAATAGAATGGCGGCGAGGCCGAGCAGCTGCATCGCCAGATCGGAGAAAATGGCGCCGGGGAAACCGAGCAGATTGCGGATCGGCGTTTGCGTGGCGTGGCTAAGCGAGGGGTCCTGCGCCGACCAGGTCGTGAGCGCGATGGCGCCCAGCAGCGCCAGCGTGATCAGCGCGAGTCCTACGATTTCACTCAAGCGCCTGCGCAGAATGTCGCGGAAATGCTCGGAGACGAAGGCGACGACGTCGAGACTGCGATCAGTTGCCCGCATGTATTTACACCATCAAGCAAGCACGGCGACGAGGCGATGCAGCGCCTCCGCCGTGGTCGCGCTGTCCTGAACCATGGCGACGCGGATAAAGTCCGCGCCGGGATTGCTGCCGTCGGCCTGCTCGCGTGCGAGGTAACGCCCGGGCACCACGCGCACGCCGGCCTCGGCCCACAGCCGTTTGGTCACGATCTCGCTGCCGCCGTATTTGGCGATGTCGAGCCAAAGAAAAAATCCGCCGGCCGGGCGCTTGTAGCCGTAACGATCGGCGATGATCTGATCGGCGAGATCGAACTTGGCGGAATAGAGTTTGCGGTTTTCCTGCACATGCACCTCGTCGCCATAGGCGGCGACGCCGACATGTTGCGCAGGCGTCGGCACCTGCGGCGCCGCGACATTGCGCAATTCGAGATAGGCTGCAAGGAAGCGGCGGTCGCCGGCGGCGAAGCCGATGCGCAAGCCAGGCAGGTTCGAGCGCTTCGATAGCGAGTGAAACACGATTGTATTGGCGAAGTCGGGCCCGGATGCTTCCAGCATGCCGGCCGGCGCGTGCTCGCTGTAGATTTCGCAATAGCATTCGTCGGCGAACACCAGAAAACCGAAACGGCGCGCCAGACCGGCGAGCTTGTCGAGATAGAGCCTGCTCGCGACCGCGCCTTGCGGGTTTGAAGGCGATGCGAGGTAGAAAGCGACCGTGCGTGCCAGCAGCGCATCGTCGAGCGCGTCGAGATCGGGCAGGAAGGCGCTCGCCCGAGTCGCCGGCATATAGACCGGCTCGCAATCGGCGGCGAGCGCGCCGGCGCTATAGGCGGCATAGAACGGATTGGGGATCAGCACGGCGGGCTTGCCGGCGCGGCGGCCAACCCAGCGCTTGGCGGCAATCGCCGCGAGGAAAAGTCCTTCGCGGGTGCCGTTGAGCACCAGCACTTCGTGCTCGGCATCGACCGGCCGCGCCAGTTTGTAGCGGCGGTCGAGCCACGACACGACCGCGCGGCGGAACGGCTCAATGCCCTTGTTGGCCGGGTAGCGGCCGAATTCACTCAAATGCGCGGCGAGCGCCGGGCCGACGAAATTCGGAATCGGATGCTGCGGCTCGCCGACCGAGAGATTGATGACGGGCTTGCCCGGTGTGAGGCCGGCGATGAGCTCGGTCAGCCGCACGAATGGCGAGCGGCCGTCGGCCGCCGGTGCAGGGGTCGCTGAAGGCTCGCGCTGGGCGTTCATCATGGGCATGCGTTTACGAGGCGGGACGAGGCCCGTGGCACGGTGGTTCAGCCACATTACGGAGGTCGAGGTTAAGACCCGATTAACCATCGGGCGGAGTACGGTTTATCCCGTTATTGCAGGGGTTTGCGCGACGGAATGGCGGGAAATAAGAGGTCCAAAAAGAGAGAGGCCCCCGGCTCTTGCGAACCGAGGGCCTCAACGGAAGGGACAGTGCCGGGTTTCCGCCCCTACCGCTAGCTCTTAGTTGTACGCGCGTTCGCCGTGCTCGGAGATGTCGAGCCCTTCGCGCTCCGCTTCGATCGGCACGCGCAGGCCGACAATCACATCCACCACCTTGAAGAGGATGGCGGAACCGACGCCGGACCACACCAGTGTCATCAGCACGGCCTTGCCTTGGGCAATCATCTGCGTGACGAGATCGTAGTCGGCGATCTTGCCGGCCGCGTAGTCCATGATGCCCATGCCGCCGAGGGCCGGGTTGACCAGGATACCGGTGCCAAGAGCGCCGATAATGCCGCCGATGCAGTGCACGCCGAACACGTCGAGCGAGTCGTCGTAGCCGAGCGCGTTCTTAATCGCCGTGCAGAAGAAGAAGCACACGACGCCAGCCACCAGGCCGAGCACGATCGCGCCCATCGGGCCGGAGAAGCCCGAAGCGGGAGTGACCGCGACCAAGCCGGCAATACAGCCGGATACCGCGCCGAGCAGCGAGGGTTTACCCTTGACCATCCCTTCGACGAACATCCACGCCAGCGCAGCGGCGGCAGTGGCGACGAACGAGTTGATCATGGCAAGCGCGGCGCCGCCATTGGCTTCGAGATTCGATCCGGCGTTGAAGCCGAACCAGCCGCACCACAGCAGAGCGGCACCAACCATGGTCAGGGTCAGCGAATGCGGCGCCATAGCTTCCTTGCGATAGCCCGTCCGCTTGCCGATCAGCAGCGCACCGACCAGACCGGCGATGCCCGCGTTGATATGCACGACGGTGCCGCCGGCGAAGTCGATCGCGCCCCACGCGAACACCTGGCCTGCGTCAGCCAGTGCTTCGTCGAGCTTGGCCTGCGCGGCCACCTTGGCCGGACCGGCTGCCGCCTTGGCGAGTTCGGCTGCGGCGCCGACGATCGCGTCGGGTCCGCCCCAGTACCAGACCATGTGCGCGATTGGGAAGTAGACGAGTGTCACCCACAACGGGATGAACAAGACAACCGCCGAGAACTTGATGCGCTCGGCGAAGGCGCCGATGATCAGCGCCGGGGTAATCGCGGCGAAGGTCAGCTGGAAGCAGATGTAGATGTATTCGTGGATGGTCACGCCAGCGGAGAACGTCGCCGCCTGCGAGTCGGCGGTCACGCCCATGAGGAACGCTTTCGACAGACCGCCGAAGTAGAGTCCGCCGCCGGTAAAGGCAAGGCTGTAGCCGTAGATCACCCAGATCAGCGTGACGATGCAGACGGTGTAGAATACATGCATCAGCACCGAGAGCATATTCTTGGAGCGCACCATCCCGCCATAGAACAAGGCGAGGCCGGGGATAGTCATCAACAGCACGAGTACGGAGGATGTGAGCATCCACGCGTTATCGCCTTTGTTGAAGGTCGGTGCCGCTGGTGCAGCAGGTGCGGCTGCGGGTGCTGCCGCTTGGGCGAAGGCCCAATCGGAAACTAAAACCCCCGCCGCTATCGCAGCGAGTCCCAGCACCACGCGGGAACTTAATTTGAACGTCATGGTCTAACTCCTGTCCGTATTGTTTGCGGTGCGGGTTACTAGAGTGCCGCGGCGTCGGTCTCGCCGGTGCGAATGCGCACGGCGTGATCCAGACCGAAGACAAAGATTTTGCCGTCGCCGATCTGTCCGGTTTTCGCAGCTCCGGTGATGGCGCCGACGACCTTGTCGACCTGGTTTGATGCCACTGCCACCTCCACTTTGATTTTTGGGAGGAAGCTCACCGCATACTCGGCCCCACGGTAGATTTCCGTGTGACCCTTTTGACGCCCGTACCCTTTGACTTCGGTGACGGTCAGTCCTTGCACGCCGATGGAGGTCAGAGCGTCGCGAACCTCGTCGAGCTTGAAAGGTTTAATAATGGCCATGACGATTTTCATGGATTCGATCCCCGCTTGAGCCCGTTTTACGTTCACGCAGTGCGGGCGGTTCCACTGAGCCGGGCCCCCGAAGCTTGCTTCGCAGGCATGACCGCAGGGATAGAATCAAACGCCGTGCCAGTTGGCCTCAGGAGCGCTATCCGGCTGATTCGATGGATAAAAATCCGTGGGCGGGCGCCCGACCTAAATACCGCCGGGGGCGTACGCCCACCACATAAGCCGCGACCAGACCGGCGATGCCGGCATTGAGATGTACCACGGTGCCGCCGGCGAAATCGATCAAGCCATAAGTGCCAAGGAAGCCGCCGCCCCAGACCCAATGTGCGATCGGCACATAGACCAGCAGCAGCCAGAATGTGCAGAACAGCAGAAACGCGGAGAAGCGCAGTCAATCCGCGACCGAACCCGCGACCAGCGCCACCGTGATGATGGCGAAGGTCATCTGATAGATCATGAACAGGCTTTCGGGGATGGTCTTGGCCAGCGGCGAGATCGCATCGAGCGTCATGCCTTGCAGAAAGATGCGATCGAGCGTGCCGATTTAGCCGCCGTCTCCGGTGAAGGCGAGGCTGTAGCCGATAACCGCCCATTAAAATTGAAACCAGAAACGTGGCGGCCAGAGATTGCGCCATGGTGGCGAGCATGTTTTTCTTGCGCACTATTCCGGCGTAAAATAATGCGAGGCCCGGGATTGTCATCATCAGCACCAGGCCGGTGGCGCTGATCATCCAGGCGGTGTCGGCGGCGTCGATCTTAGGCGCGGTGTTGGTTGCTTGCGCGAATGCCGCCGATGCGGTCAGCATTGTTGCCGCCGTGCACACAGCTACGGCAAGGCGTGAGAGTGCCCTTGTCATTGTTTGTCCCCCCGGATTCATTTTTATTTAAAGCGCGTCGACGTCGGTTTCGCCGGTGCGGATGCGCACGGCATGCTCGAGCTGAGTGACAAAGATTTTTCCGTCGCCGATCTGCCCGGTTCTGGCGGTGGCGGCGATCGCGTCCATCACCTGATCGATCTGCTCGCTGGCGATCGCGACTTCGATGCGCAGCTTGGGAAGAAAATTCACGGCGTATTCGGCGCCGCGATAGATCTCCATGTGACCCTTCTGGCGGCCATAGCCCTTGACCTCGGTTACGGTCATGCCGTGAACGCCGATGCGGGTGAGGGCCTCGCGTACCTCGTCGAGCTTGAACGGTTTGATGACAGCGATGACCAGCTTCATGATTTTCCTTCCCGGCGAATTCTTGGTTGGGCAGCCCACGAAAACCGCTCGCCGGTTTTCCGGACACCGCACCGCGACAACGAACTCCAGCCCCGTTGGGGCCGGCAGGGGCGTATTTGCTTAGGGTATCGACAGATGGGTTAGAAATTAAGCTGGTTTATTGCCGCGCCCACAGGCAGACGCCGTAATTATCGGCATTTTAGGTCAGAAAGGCTGTCTTATCTGGTCTATT
>SHVM01000040.1 GCA_009694265.1 Pseudolabrys sp. | reverse complement strand
GCCGCCAAATCGCCAGTGCTGAGAATTCCGCGCCGTCAATGCTTGTAGTGGCGGTTCAAAGCGCATTATCCTGCGCCGGAGGCGGTCAAAAACCAGCCTCGCAAGGGCTCATGCAAGAGGCCTATCGGCAATGCCATGGGAGGAGCGCCGGCACCGATGCAGGATGCGGTCACCACCATTAGCGTGACGCGCGCTGCAAGCCGCGGCGGCGCACGCTGGCGCGCCATCGCGCGCAATATATTTCCGTTCGTGGTGGTCGGCACGATCTGGGAAATCGTCGCCTGGGCCGGCGTGTTTCCGCCGCGGCTGTTTCCGACGATTGAAGAAGTGGCGCTCTCGTTTTACCAGCTCACCGTTGCCGGCATCCTGCCGCATCACGCCATCCAGACGGTGTTCCGCCTGCTCGCCGGCTTCGGGCTTGCGGCGATCATGGGCGTCACTATCGGCGTGCTGATGGGACGCTCGCGCCGCGCCGAGGACATTTTCCTGCCGCTGGTGAGCATCGGCGCGCCGATCCCGGGCCTCGCCTATACGCCGCTGTTTCTGCTCTGGTTCGGCTTGGGAAATTATCCGGCGATACTGCTGGTCGGCTTCGTGTCGTCGTTTCCGATCATCTTCAACAGCTGGACCGGTGTGAAGGCGGTGAAGGAAATCTGGGTGCGCTCGGCGCAATCCATGGGCGCCGATGACCGGCGCATGTTCCGACACGTGATCCTGCCCGGCGCGCTGCCCTATATTCTCACCGGCCTGCGGCTCGGCCTGGCGCAGGCCTGGCGTGTGCTGGTGGCGATCGAGATGCTCGCCGCCGTGCCCTGGGGGCTCGGCTGGATGATCTTCGGGGCGCGCGAATTCCTCAACACCGACGTCATGATGGCGGGCATCGCCGTGATCGCGATCATCGGTCTCGCCCTTGAGAAACTCGTGTTCCAGAAGATCGAGAACTACACGGTCGTGCGCTGGGGAATGATGGGCGCATGACCGAAAACGGACAGCGCACCCGTTCGCTGCTTCGCGCCGCCATCACGCTGGCTTGCGCCGCCGCCATCTACGAGGTGCTGGCGCGCAGCGGCTATTTTGCGCCGGCACTGCTGCCGACGCTGCCGGTCATCGCGCATACTTTTTTCGCGAGCCTGGCCGACGGCAGCATGATCCAGCACGCCGTGTACACTTTGTATCGGGTGATGTTCGGCTTTTGCCTCGCGGTGGTGGTGGGCTTGCCGCTCGGCATCCTGATGGCGCGCTTCCAGCGGGTGGAGGGCTTCTTTCTGCCACTGGTGAGCGCACTGATGCCGATCCCGTCCTTCGCGCTGGTGCCGCTGTTCATGCTGTGGTTCGGCATCGGCAACCTCACCACGGTGCTGATCGTGTTCTACGCCGCCACCTTCCCCATGGTGTTCAATACCTGGTCGGGCGTGCGCTCGGTCAATCCGCTCTGGCTGCGCGCGGCAGGCTGCATGGGCGCCGACGAGAATTCGCTGTTCTGGAAGGTGATCATTCCCGGCGCCTCGCCCTTCATCATCACCGGCATGAGACAAGCCTTTTTGCGCGCCTGGATCGCGGTGGTCGGCGCCGAAATGATCGCGGCCTCCGACTGGGGGCTCGGCTGGGTGATCTTCGACGCCAAGGAATTTCTCAATACCGACCTCATGCTGGCCGCTCTCGTCGTCATCGGCGGCATCGGCTTCCTGTTCGAGCGTATGGTGTTCGGATCGCTCGAGCGTGCGACGATCCAGCGCTGGGGCATGTCGCGCGTGGCCAAGGGCTAAGAAAAGGCGGTATAAGAAACATGGTTCCGATCGAAATCTCCGACGTGACGCTGGTCTACGATACCCCCAGCGGCAAGGTCCCCGGCGTCAAAAACGTCAACTTCAACATCGACGCCTCCGAATTCGTCTGCATCGTGGGACCGTCCGGCTGTGGCAAGTCGACGCTGCTCAACATTATCGCCGGGTTCCTGTCGCCGGTCTCGGGCGAAATTCGCATCGGCGGCAAGGCAGTGACCGGGCACGGCATGGACCGCGGCGTTGTGTTCCAGGATTTCGCCCAGCTATTCCCCTGGCGCACCGCGCTCGGCAATGTCACCTTCGGGCTGGAAATGAAGGGCGTGCCCAAGCAGGAGCGCGACACCATCGCGCGCGAGCAATTGCGGCTGGTCAAGCTCGAAAAGTTCACCAACTCCTATCCGCATCACTTGTCCGGCGGCATGCAGCAACGGGTCGCCATTGCCCGCGCGCTGGCGTACAATCCGGCGGTGCTTTTGATGGACGAGCCGTTCGCGGCGCTCGACGCCATGACGCGCGACGAGATGCAGCGGCTGCTCGCCGACGTGTGGAAGACGACCCGCAAGACGGTGATCTACGTGACGCACAATGTAGCGGAAGCGGTGTATCTGGCCGACCGGGTGGTGGTGATGAGCCCGCATCCCGGCACCGTCAAAGCCGAGGTTGCGATCGATCTGCCGCGCCCGCGCGATCCGCTGAGCGTGGAATTCCTCGAGTGCCAGAAAGAATTGCTGCGCCATCTCGGCCACGATGTGAACGCGAAAGAGACCGTCAATTAAGGCGCTAAAGGCGAGTTAAAAACACAAAGGGAGGATGAGCGATGACCATTCTGCATAAGGGACTTACACGCCGCCACGTCATGGCGGGAGCGAGCGCCGGTGTGCTGGCGGCGGGACTGGGCGTTAAGCCGGCCTCGGCGGCGCTGGAGACGGTGCGCCAAGGCTATCAGACCAACATGTGGGGCATGCCGACCTATTATCTGCTGCGCTCCGGCCTGCTCGAAAAGCACGGCGTCAAGTTCGAGGAATTCGCGGTGCCGTCGGGCAATCTCACCATGCAGCAGATGGTGGCGCGCCAGGTCGACATGGGCACCTATGCCGGACCTTCCTTTGCCATCGGACACGACAAGGGCGGCCTGGTCGCCATTGCCATGATCGAATATGTCGGCAAGACCGCGCGCGTGATGGCGCGCAAGGAGCTCGGCATCACCAAGGTCGAGCAGCTCAAGGGCTTGAAGGTCGCCAACCAGACCGGCTCGTCGACCGGCAATATCTTCGTCGACCAGATCGCGACCAAGGCCGGGCTCAAGAAGGGCGACTATCAGGAAGTTCGCATGAACACCAACGACATGGTGGCGGCCATGTCGGCCAAGACCGTGGACGCCATGGTCACGGTCGAGCCCTACAACGCGATCGCGGAGGCCGACGGCCTCGCCGTCACGCTGGTGGACTTCTTCAGCTTCGACAAACTGCCGGTGTTCATGGCCGCGACGCCGGAATTCGTCGACAAGCACCCCGACACCGTCGTCGCCTATCTCAAGGCCTGGCTCGAAGTGGCCAAGGACTTCAAGGAGCAGCCGAAGAAGGTCGCCGATGTGATCTATGCGTTCTACACCTCCAAGGGCTACAAAATGGCGCCCGAGACCTTCGCCAAGGCTCTGGCGCGGGTGGAAGTGCAACCGGGCTGGCCGTCCGACCTGGTGCCCTACATGACGAAACACTCGGAAATCCTGGTGCAGGAAAAGAAGATCAAGGAGGTGCCGGACTGGAACAAGGCATTCCGCACCGACTTCCTCAAGAAAGCCGGCGCCTGATTTACCACGGGGATGAATCAACGAGGCCGGCGCATGAGCGCCGGCCTTTTTTCAAGACAGGAGACCTAAATGCCCGCCGCCACCAGCCCGCTCAACAAGAGCGGTGAACCGACCACCTGGAATTTCAAACTGCTGGCCCAGAACGATCTCGGCGGCTTCGGCGGCATGGGCGAAGGCATGGCGGTGCAGATCGCTAAGGACGGGCGCCGCATCATCTGGCTGGCGCATGAAAGCGCACCGAAGAATTTCACCGGCGTCGACGTGTCCGATCCGCGCAAACCGAAAGTCGTGGTGCAGACCGATTTGCCGCAGACCTTCATGCGCTCGAATTCGCTGGAAATGACCGGCGATATCCTGGCGGTGGCCTATCAGACGCAGAAGGCCGGGCAGCAACCGGCCGGGCTTGAACTGTTCGACGTGTCGGTGCCGGAGAAGCCGCGCTCGATTTCGTTTTTCGACTGCTCGGGCGCAACCTCGCGCGGCGTGCATCAATTATGGTTCTGCGACGGCGAATATGTTCACATGGCGTCGGGTGCGCCTGACTTCAAACCGAGCCACCCGCTCGACGACCAGTTCTACCGCTGCATCGACGTGCGCAATCCATCAAAACCGGTCGAGGCCGGCCGCTGGTGGATGCCGGGAACCAAGGCGGGCGAGACGCCGCTACCGCGCCATAAGCTCGACAAGGGCTATCGTGCGCACAACACCAATGTCTACAAGCAGCGGCCCAACCGCATGTATCTTTGCTACATCGACGGCGGCATGTTCGTGATGGACATTTCCGACAAGTCGAAGCCAAAGCCGATCTCGCACTGGACCAATTCGCCGCCCTATACCGGCTTTATGCATACGGCGGTGCCGCTGTTCGACCGCGGCTTGCTGATCGTCACCGACGAATCGACCGAGAACAGCGCCAAGGACTGGCCGAAGCTGGTGTGGGTCGTGGACATGCGCGACGAGACGCATCTGGTGTCGATCTCCACCTGCCCGATGCCGCCGGTCGATGCCTATGCCAACCGTGGCGGCCGTTTCGGCGCGCACAACATTCATGAGAACCCGCCGGTGCCGACCGCCTGGCAATCGGACCAGATCGTGCTCGGCACGTTCTTCAACGGCGGCCTGCGCGCCTATGACATTTCCAATGCGTATCAGCCAAAGGAAGTGGCTGCTTTCGTGCCGCCGCCGCCGAAAGGCACGCCGGCCGGCGCGGTGCAGCTCAACGACGTGTTCGTGGACGAGCGCGAGATCGTCTACACCGTCGACCGCCACACCGGCGGGCTGTATGTGCTGGAGATGGATTTTTAAAAGGCTCCCTCACCCCATACGCGGGGCGTGGTAAAGTGAGCCCATGAACGAACTCTTCCCCTCCCCGGCGGCCGGCCTGTTTGGGCGCAGGCTCAAGCGCGCGCGGGCCCATCGCGTGCCGGTGACCGTGATCACGGGCTTCCTGGGCGCCGGCAAAACCACCCTGCTGCGGCGGTTTCTGGCGACGCCGGACGGCCGCGGCACCGCCGTGGTGGTCAACGAATTCGGCGCCACCGGCATCGATGACGCCCTGATCCGGGAAAGTGCCGACGAGACCGTGCTACTCGGCAATGGCTGCCTGTGCTGCATCACGCGCAGCGATTTACAGCAGGCGCTGCGCCGCATGGTGGTGGAGCGCGAGCGCGGCGAGCTGCCCGACTTCCGCCGTATCGTGATCGAGACCAGCGGGCTCGCCGACCCAAGTCCGATCCTTCAAACGTTTGCCACCGACCGCGCGCTCGGTGAAATATTTCATATCGAAGTGGTGGTAACCGTGGTCGATGCCGAAACCGGCGCCGATACGCTTGCCTGGTCGTCGGAGGCGCGCAAGCAGGTGATCCTGGCCGACCGGCTGGTGGTGACCAAGACCGACATCGCCGGCGAAGGCGCCGCCTCCGCACTCACCGCGCAACTGCGCACGCTCAATGCCAGCGCGGAAATCCTGCTGGCGGTGAACGGCGAACTCGATCCCACAAGGCTGACGCAAGCGGCCAGCGATCAACGCAACACCTTCATGGCGGAGACCGAACACAGCGATGGCATCGGAAGCTTTGTGTTGAACGAGACCTCGCCGATGCCGTGGACCGTGTTCGCGCGCGCCATGGAGACGCTGATGGCGTTGCGCGGGCCTGACCTGTTGCGCGTGAAGGGCTTCCTCGACGTGGCAGGCTGCAAGGGTCCGGTGGTGGTGCAATTCGTGCAGCACCTCGCGCATCCGCCGGTCGAGCTGGAGAGCTGGCCGGACGGAAACCGTCAGAGCCGCGTGGTGTTCATCACCAGGGATATGACGGAAAAGCAGGTGCGCGATTTGTTCGCGGCCGTGCGGGCGCTGATCTAAGCCACCACCGGGCGCGCGATTTGTTCGCGGGCCGCCTTGATGATATCCGGCACGGCGGAGTCATTGCCGGGCGCCATGATGTGTACGCCGTCGACATGCGGAATGGCGGAGAGTTCGCGCACCATGTCGATGCAAATCTGGCGGCCCTCGGCCGCCGGGTCTTTGGCGCGCTCCATGCGCTCGATGAGCGCGTCCGGGATAATGGCTCCGAACAATTTCTTCTTGATCCAGCGCGCCGACTTCGCGGAACGCAGCGGCACGATGCCGATCAGAAACTTGATCTCGCCGGCGATGCCCGCCTCGTCAAGCCGCGCCAGATAACGGCGCACGACACCGCTATCCATGCAGAACTGCGTCTGCACAAATTGCGCGCCGGCGTCGATCTTGGCCTTGAGGCCGGTGGGCGCCCAGCCCGGCTTTGGGTCGACCGGATTGTCGGCGCTGCCAAGGAAAAAATCGGCGCGGCCTGTAACCTTGCGCCCCGATGGCAGTTCGCCCGTGTCGCGCAACCGGCGCGCGGTTTCCAAGAGCGATCGCGGATCGAGATCGAACACCGGCTTGGCGTCGGGCTGGTCGCCCGCGCTCGGGTCGTCGCCCCGCAGCATGAGCAGATTGCGCACGCCCGACGCCGCCGCGCTGATGAGGTCGCTCTGCAAGGCGATGCGATTGCGGTCGCGGCAGGTGAGTTGCAGCACCGGCTCGATGCCGGCCTCCACCAGCATCGCCGCCGCGGTGATTGCGCCGAGATGCGGGCGCGCGCCGGCCCCATCGGTGATATTGACCGCGTCGGCCAGGCCCTTGAGCGGCAGGGCTTTGCCCAGCAGCTCGTTGCGGTCGGCGGACACCGGCGGCGTCACCTCCGCCGTCAGCACGAAGCGTTTGGCGCCCAGCTTGTCCTGGAGGTTGCTACCCATCGCGACCAAGTCGCAAAATCCAGTGGACCTTGCAAGCACAAGAATGAGACATTGGCCGGCAATAGCGCAAATGCCGCGCTGCCATGCGGGTTAACATGTTTCAGCTGGCGAAATCACTCGACGAGGCGCTCGCGGCCTTGACCGATGGCTGCATGCTGGTGGTGCCGCGCGAGGTCTCCGGCGTGCCGATGGCGGCGACGCGGGCGCTGATCCGCCGCGGCGTCAAGCGGTTGCATCTGGTCGCCTTGCCGACATCGAGCTTGCAGGCGGATCTGCTGATCGGCGCCGGCTGCGTGGAGACGCTGGAGACGAGCGCGGTCAGCCTGGGCGAGTTCGGCCCGGCGCCGCGTTTTACCGCCGCCATCATCGCAGGCGCAATCAAGATGAAGGATGCCACCTGCCCGGCGCTGCATGCGGGGCTGCAGGCGGCGGAAAAAGGCGTGCCGTTCATGCCGCTGCGCGGGCTGATCGGCTCGGACGTGCTGGCCTATCGCGACGACTGGAAAGTGATTGACAGCCCGTTCGGCAATTCCGATCCCATCGTGCTGCTGCCGGCAATCAAGCCGGATGTCGCGCTGATTCATGCCACCATGGCCGATCGCTTCGGCAATGTCTGGATCGGACGCCAGCGCGAACTCGCCACCATGGCGCATGCGGCGGTCAAGACCATCGCGACCGTGGAAAAAATTCATGACGGCAATCTGCTGGACGATCCGGTGCTCGCCGCCGGTACGCTGCCCGGTTTCTATGTCGAGAGCGCGGTTGTGGCCGAGCGCGGCGCCTGGCCGCTGGGATTGCCCGACTATTATGCCGCCGATGCCGATCATCTGGCGGAATATGCAGCGCTAGCGGCGACGGAAGATGGCTTTGCCGAATATCTCGAACGGTATGTGTATGACAAACGCGCGGCGTGATTTTCGCGACGAGGAACTGCTCGCCGATGTGATCGCGCGGCTGATCGGCGACGTGCGGCACATTGCTGTCGGGAACGCTTCCCCGATCCCGGCCACCGCCGCGCTGCTGGCGCGCGAGCGGGGGAAAGGCCGTCCCTACGTGTCGCTGCTGCAAAGCCGCAAGCATAATTTCTTCACCGACGGCGCACGCGAATTGTTCGACTGCGCCGGGCAAGGCCGCATCGATGTGTTCTTTCTCTCGGGCGGACAGATCGACGGCGCCGGCAATGTCAATCTGGTGTCGACCGGCGACTACGAACATCCAAAGGTGCGCTTCCCCGGTTCGTTTGGCTCGGCCTATCTTTATTACGTCGTACCCAAGGTGATCCTGTTCCGGGTCGAGCATTCGCGCCGTACGCTCGTTCCAAAAGTCGATTTCATCAGCGCGCCGGGGGCGAGCGCAGGAAACATCTATCGCCCGGGCGGGCCAATTGCGCTGGTGACCAGCCGCTGCCTGTTCTCATTCGCCAATGGGCGGTTCACTTTGGCGAGCGTGCATCCCGGCCACACGGTCGAGGAAGTGATCGAGAACACCGGCTTCGACTTCGAGCGTCCGACCAGCGTGCCGAAAACGCCGGCGCCCACGGGCGCGACACTCACCCTGCTGCGCGAGACAGTGGCGCCGCAATTGGCCGAGGTCTATCCGCAGTTCGCGGCGCAGGTGTTCGGCATCGGCCAAGCCGCCGTGGCGCAATGAAAATCACGCCCTTCCGGTCACGCCGCCCGTAAGCTAGTGTGCCGCCGCGCGGCCGCCCGGCCGGACCAAATCAGCAACAGAAACTTGAAGGAAAACGTCCGGTGCAAACAGTCGAAGTTGCGGTGATCGGTGTCGGATGGGTCGGCGGCACGCGGGCTGAAACGCTGTCGCGCACCGCGCTGGTCGACAAATTGCACCTATGCGACATCAAGCCGGACCGGCTGGCCGAAATGAAGGCACTGTGCAAACCGGCAACCGCGACACTCGACTATCAGGACATCATCAAGAACGAGAAAATCTCGGTGGTCTATATTTCGACCACGCCGGAAACCAATCACTATCCGATCTGCCGCGACTGCCTGAAGTCCGGCAAGAACGTGATGCTGGAAAAACCGATCGCGCTGGAACTGTGGGAAGCCGACGAGCTGATCCAGCTTGCCAAGCGCAACAATCTGAAATTCACCATCGGCTATTCGCAGCGCTTCAACACCAAGATCGCCTACGCCAAGAAAAAGATCATCGACGGCACGCTCGGCAATGTCGTCTCTGTGCTGGTGAGCCGCAATCTCTCGCGCAGCCTCGGCAAGAAGATCGCCGGCCGCGTGCGACTGTCGCCGGTGGTGATGGAGAGCACGCACGACCTCGATTTCGTGTTCTGGCTCTTGGAGCCGGCCAAACCCGTGCGGGTCTATAGCCAAGGTGCCTATGGCTACATGAAGCCGGTCAACGGATCGCATGACGTGATGTTCACCACCGTCACCATGGACAATGGCGTGGTGGTGATGATCGGCGGCGGCTGGAATTTTCCGGTGAGCTATCCGAACTACTGTTCGACCTGGATCGAGATCACCGGCACCGAAGGCGCGCTGGTGCTCGACGACACCCAGCGCGACAATTGGCTCAACACGATGAAGGAAGGCCAGGTGTTTCCGATGTCGACCATGCCGGGCGAGCAAGTGGGAGAAGTGTTCGCCGGCGGCATGGGGCCGGAGACCATCCACTTTCTGGAAGCCTGCATCCGCGACACGCCGGTCATGGTCACACCGGAGAGCGCGCGCCGGGTGATGGAAACATATAGCGCGGCCGACCTATCGGCCGACCGCAATGAGCCGGTCGATCTGCCGCTCAGCAACGAAACGATTTCGCAGATTGCGGAATTCAAGGAAAAGAACCGTTCGGGAGCAAACCCAGCATGAAGAAGTCTGCAAAGGGCGTCGGCCTCGCCATCATCGGCGGTGGACGCGTCGGTCTGTTCCGCGGCGAGGTGGCAGCGCGCCATCCGGCGGTGGAGTGGATCGGCCTGGCCGAGAAAAACCCGAACCGCGCCGGTGAAGTGGCGCCCAAAATAAGCGCCGATTTCGTCACCCAGAGCCATGTCGAATTACTCAAGCGGCCGGAAGTGACCGCCTGCATTATTGCAACCGACGAGCATCTGCATGTCGATCCGATCATGGCAGCGATCGAGCGCGGGCTGCCCATGCTGATCGAGAAACCGCTCGCCACGAACTTGGCCGAATCCGCAAAAGTGCTGAAGCTGATCAAGGACGCCAAGCTCGACGCCGTGGTCGGCTATACGCAGCGCTTCCGCCGCCGCTGGCTGGCGGCCAAGGAAAAATGCCGCACCGGCGCACTCGGCGATGTGACGCTGGTCACCTCGCGCGCCTTCATGAACCGACTGGTGGCGATCGACAATTACAAGCGCACCAACGACCCGGCGACAATCTCGCCGATGGTGATTTCCGGCACCCATGCACTCGACATCTGCATGTGGTGCCTGGAGGGCAAGACGCCGGTCGAGGTCTATGCACGCTCGAGCGATAAGGTGCTGGGCCCGCTCTACAAAGGCATCGACGCCACCGCCGGCATGATTATGTTCAGCGACGGCACGGTCTATCACCTCAATATCAACTGGGCGCTGCCGGTGACCTGGCCGGGCGCGGTTTATAGTTTGGAAGTCGGCATTGTCGGCACCACCGGAGTGCTCACCATCGATGACACCCATCGCGACATCGTGCTCGCCGTGTCGAAGGCGCAGTCGGAAGGCTACAACCCCGACGCCACGCGGCTGGTGGATTTCATGGGCAGCTATCCGCCCGGCGACATGGCGCTCGGCGAATTGCGCGGGCCGATGGCGGAGGAAACCGTGAGCTGGCTCAATCGCGTGGCGATGGGTCTGCCGACCGCGGCGGCGACGGTGGAAGAAGCCCACCGCAATCTGATGCTGACCAAGGCATTGGATCTGTCGGCCAAGCGCAAGCAGCCGGTGAAACTGCCGCTCGATACGGCCGATGTGATGGCGGCGGCGTAGCTAACAGGCCGTCACGCCGCCCACGCAATTGGCGTTGGCGTCGTTCATGGCAAACAGATTTTCCACGATCGGGCGCCGGTGATTTTTGATCGGCGGGATCGACAGCACTTCCATATAGACGGTGCCCAGTCCTTTAAATCCCAACAGTGCCCCGGCCCCGAGGCTTAGATCCAACTCGCGACCGGGCACGAACGGGCCCCGATCATTGATCGTGACATTGATCGACCGGTGGTTCTGGGGATTTGACACCCGGATTAATGTCCCGATTGGCAAGGTCTTGTGAGCCGCGTGCCAGCCGATCGGATTGAACGCCTTGCCGGTCGAAACCAGTTTATCTTCCCAGTACATCGACGCGACGACCCATTGACCGGCTTGAATCCGGTCGTAGGTGTTTTCATCGGTCACACCACGAATGAGAGCCGCGGATAAAACGCCGCCGCACAACAGGACCAACCCCAAATAGGACAATGACTTCTTGATCGACTTCAACAATTTCTTCTTCTGAGTTTGCGTCAATATTTTCGTTCGACGAGTGTTCTTCGTTCGACGATTCATTTGCGCCAATACCCACGAACGGGACCGCCTTGAGCCAGCGGCGAGGCACAGAACGAATGGGACGCTTTTAATCGATTTGTGTGTTTGGCACGGGAAATAAGGCGGATATGTGTTCGATTCGAATAACTAGCGCTCGCGCAGCGACTTGATCGCCAACTCGCCGGCCAGCTTGTCGAGCTGCGCCAGCAATTCGCCCGGCAGCGCGAGACCATTGGCGAGACGGTCGGCGCGGCGTTGGGCGCGCTGTTCGCCCGGCAGGCGCACGGCGTCGTTGCCCGGCAGCGCTTCTGAATTGCGCAAGCTGCGGATGTGGCGATCCACCTCGGCCTTGAATTGATCGATCGGCTGGAAGCGGCTGGGGTCGAGCGCCAGCACGAACTGGCCGGTATTGGTGACGGTGCCGGGATCGGCGTTGAAGTCGACGCAATCGCGGCCGAACAGCGCGCCGTTGAGCGTGCCGGCAAGCAGGCCGAGCATCAGCGCGAGACCCGCGCCCTTGTAGCCGGCCATCGGCAATAGCAACGCCTCGGCACTCTTTTGCGGATCGGTGACCGCGGCTCCCGTTTTGGGATCGATCATCCAGTCGCTCTGCAGCGGGCGGTTGAGCAATTTGTGGTTCTTGATGGTGCCGTAGGACACGATCGAGGTGGCGATATCGAGCACCAGCGGCGGCTCTTCGCCGGCCGGGATCGCAATCGCCAGCGGATTGGTGCCGAGCAGCGGCTCGGCGCCTCCGGCAAGCGGCATGTGGTTGGCATTGGCCACCGCCGAATAGATTCCGATCATGCCGGCTTTGAGCGGCAGCGCGGCGTAGACGCCGGCGGCTCCCGCGTGACCCGACATGTTGCACCCGACCCAGGCGACGCCGCATTCGCGCGCCAATTCGATGGCCGTTTCCGCCGCGCGTGCGACCACCAGATGGCCCATGCCATTGTCGCCGTCGACCAGCGCGGTGGCAGGCGCGCTACGATTGACCTTGATGTTGGGGCGCGCATTGGTCGATTTGAGCTTCAGCCGCAAAACATATTGCGGCAGACGGAACACGCCATGCGCGTCGGCGCCGGTGAGATCGGCTTCCAGCATCAGCTCGGCGATTTTGGCGGCATCGGCCGCCGGCACGCTGGATTTCATCATGGCGTCGACGATCAGGCCGGTGACAGCGCCGGTGGAAATACGGCCGGTTTTTCCCGCCTGCACGTTCATGACGGTTTGCCCGACAACAATGCTTCGGCGCGCGTGCTCAAGATCATGGCCTTGTCGGCATCGGAAATTTTCAAGCCGCGGACGTGGCTCACGCAATCCACCATGCCCATGTCGTAGGGATAGTCGCTGCCGAGCATCACGCGGTCGGCGCCGACCTGCTTGATCATGAATTCGAGCACCGGCGCGGAATGCAGAATGGTGTCGTAGTAGAAGCGGCCAGCGATGTTCTTCGGCTGCGCCGGCACGTTCTTTTTCGGCTCCGGGCGCACCGCCCAGCCGTGCTCCCAACGCGCCGCCTGGTAGGGCGTGAAGCCGCCGCCATGCGCGAGCATGATTTTCAGCTTGGGATAGCGGTCCATCACGCCGCCGAAGTACAGACTCGCGGCGGCGATGGTGGTGTCGAGCGGATTTCCGATCAGATTGGCAAGGTAATAGGACTTCAGCCGGTCGGCACCCGCGACATTGTTGGGATGGACGAACATGAAAGCGCCAAGCGCTTGCGCGGTCGCCCACAGCGGCTCGAAACTCGGATCGTCCAGGTTCATACCCTTGACGTTGGAAGCAAACATAGCGCCGCGCAGACCGAGCTTGGTCATGGCGCGCTTGAGCTCGTCGGCCGCGCGCGCAGGCTGCGCCAGCGGCAAGGTGGCAATGCCCATGAAGCGGTCCGGATATGCGGCGATGTGTTTTGCCATCTGATCGTTTTGGATCGCGGCGGTCGTCGCGCTCAACTCGTCGCCCAGACTATAGAGATAGGTCTGCGGCGTGGCCGACAGCACATGCACATCGACCCCGGCGGCATCCATATCTTTCAGGCGGCGCGCGATGTCGAAGCCGCCGGTCGGGAACGGCCGGTAGACGATGCCGGCGACATCGAGCGCCGCCGATTCCGCGCTGTCCGGCGTGATGGTCACCTTGGCGCCCGCCTTGGTCAGCAGCGCGGCAGTTTCCTGGGTCAGAATGTGGGTGTGGGTGTCGATGGTACGCAGCTTGGTCATTTCGTCCCCTGAAATCTAGTTTTTTACGGCCTGTTGCAGAGTTTGGTGCCGCACCCATGCAAGGGACGCAAGCCCCTGTCCGGCAAGCTCTTGCTTGCGGATGATCTTATCCGAAAACCGGTTCCCACTTTTCGGGATCATGCGCTAGGCTATAAATGGAACCCCGCCAGCCAATTTCGGATCCCCCATGACAGCGACTAACACCGCCCGCAGCAAGCACGAACCGCGCGTCGAGGACGACGCCCTGGTGCGCGGCAATGGCCGCTTCATGGACGACCCGCGCCTGCCGAACCAGGCCTATGCCACCTTCGTGCGCTCGCCGCATGCCCATGCGCACGTGCTGATGGTCGATACCGGCGCGGCGCGGGCGGCCAAAAACGTGCTGGCCGTGCTGACCGCCGAGGACATGAAGGCCGCCAATGTGGGCAGCGTGTCACGTCATCCGCCGGTGGTTGGACGCGGCGGCGTCAAGATGGTGATGCCGTTCCGCCCCGCGCTCGCCGGCGACAAGGTGATGCATGGCGGCGATCCGGTGGCGATGGTGGTGGCGGAGACCGCAGCCGCCGCGCAGGACGCCGCCGATCTGGTGGTCGTGCAATACGAGGAGCTGCCGGCGGTGGTCGATCTGCACGCAGCGATGAAGCCGGGCGCCCCGCAGCTATTCGCCGACGCGCCGGGCAATCTCTGCGTCGACTGGACCGGGCCGGTGGCCGACGAGAAAAACGCCGGCGACGTCGAGAAAATAATTTCGGAAGCGCCGCATGTGGCGCGCATCAGCGTCACCAACCAGCGCATGGTGGTGGCCTCGATGGAAACCCGCGGCGCCACCGGCGTCTATGACGCAAAAGCCGACAGCTACACGCTCTACGCCTGTTCGCAGGGCGCCGATTCGCTGCGCGGCCAGGGCGCCGCCATCATGGGCGTGCCGAACGACAAATTGCGAGTGATCACCGAGGATGTCGGCGGCGCCTTCGGCATGAAGACGCCCGTTTACCCGGAATATCCGGCGCTGCTGGTGGCGGCGAAAAAACTGGGGCGGCCGGTGCACTGGATGTCGTCGCGCTCAGAAGCCTTCGTCACCGACACGCAGGCACGCGATACCGTGACCGAGGTGGCGCTGGCGCTCGACGACAAGGGTAAGTTTCTGGCGCTGCGGATGCGCCATCTGTGCAACCAGGGCGCTTATGTGAGCACCGCAGGCATCAACATCAACACCAATAATTTCGCACGCTGCCTGCCGGGCATGTACCGGATTCCGAAGGTCGATGTGTCGGCCGCCTGCTATTTCAGCAACACGATCCCGATCGGCCCCTATCGCGGCGCCGGTCGGCCCGAGGCCAATTACGCGCTCGAGCGCGCGGTCGAAGAAGCCGCCCGCATCACCGGCATCGACCGCGTGCGACTGCGCAAGAAAAATCTCATTCCGCCCTCGGCCATGCCGTTCAAGACGCCAATCAATACTTACGACAGCGGCGATTTTCCGGGCATTGTCGACAAGGCGCTCAAGCTCGCCAACTTCGACAATTTCAACAAACGCAAGCGCGAGGCGGCCAAGCGCAGGAAATATCGCGGCATTGGCGTGTCATGCATGCTGGAGCATGCCGGCGCGATGCCGATGGAAACCGCGTCACTGGCATTTCCCGGCGACGACAAATTGATTCTCGGCTGCAATGTGCAATCGACCGGCCAGGGCCACGCCACGGTGTTTGGCCGGCTGCTCGCCGATAAGCTCAGCATCGATGCCAGCAGAATCGAACACCGCCATGGCGACACCAATCAGGGACTGACCGGCTTTGCCTCGGTCGGTTCGCGCTCGGCCATGTGCACCGGCAATGTGATTATGCACGTGGCCGACCTGATGCTGGCCAAGGGAAAGAAAGTCGCTTCCGCCGCGTTGGAGGCGTCGGAGACCGACATTCAATACCGTCAGGGCAGCTTCGTGGTGGTCGGCACCGACCGCAAGATTTCGCTGTTCGAGACCGCAAAGCGCGCCAAGGAGTTCGGCGAAAATCTCGATTCCAAAGACAAGCTCGAGACTGGGCTGACATTCCCGAATGGCTGCCACATCGCCGAGGTCGAGGTCGATCCCGATACCGGCAAGGTCGATATCGTGACCTATACCGCGGTGGACGATTGCGGAGCCATCCTCAATCACATGATCGTCAAGGGCCAAGTGCAGGGCAGCGTGGCGCAAGGTTTGGGCCAGGCGCTCACGGAAAACGCGGTCTACGATTCAACGAGCGGGCAATTGGTGACCGGATCGTTCATGGATTACGGCATGCCGCGCGCCCACGACATGCCGGTCGAGCTGCGCGAGGCGGCGCATTCCGTTCCGGCGACCAGCAACAAGCTCGGCGTTAAAGGCACCGGCGAGGCCGGCACCACGGCGGCCATTGCCGCGGTGATGAACGCGATCTCGGACGCGATCCCGAATGGCGCCGCCGATCACATGGAAATGCCGGCGACGCCTTCGAAGGTGTGGGAAGCGTGCCAGAGGGCGCTTACGCCTGCGAGATGAACTTCGTGTTCATGTAGGCCTGCAATCCCTCGATGCCGCCTTCCGAGCCGTAGCCACTCTCCTTGATGCCGCCGAACGGCGTTTCCGGCGTCGAGATGGCGACGCTGTTGACGCCGACCATGCCGGAATTGATGGCATCGCCGATGGCGTTGGCGGTGGTGGCCGATGTCGTGAAGGCATAGGCCGCCAGGCCGAACGGCAGCGAATTGGCGCGCTCGACCACTTCGTCAAACGTTTTGAACGGCACGATCGGCGCGATCGGGCCGAACGGCTCCTCGGTCATGATCTTTGAGTCGTCGGGAATGTCGGTGATCACCGTTGGCTCGAAGAAGTAGCCCTGGTTGCCGTGGCGAGTGCCACCGGTGGCGATCTTGCCGCCGCGCGCCTTGGCGTCGTTGACGATCGCCTCCATGGCGTCGAGCCGGCGCGGATTGGCCAACGGCCCGAGCGTAATGCCCTTCTCCAGGCCGTCGCCGAGCTTGAGGCCCTTGGCATATTCGGTGAAGCGCGCGACGAATTTGCTGTAGGACGCCTCCTGCACATAGAAGCGCGTCGGCGAAATACACACTTGTCCGGCGTTACGATACTTGAACGCGGCGATGGTGTCGGCGGCTTTCTCCGCATCGGCATCGGCGAATACCACGACCGGCGAATGACCGCCGAGTTCCATGGTGACGCGCTTCATGCCCTTAGCGGCGAGCGCGGCCAGATGCTTGCCGACCGGAATCGAGCCGGTGAAGGACACTTTGCGCACGATTGCTGACGGGATCAGATGCTCCGATACTTGCGCCGGCACGCCGAACACGAGGTTCAGAACGCCCGCCGGCAGACCCGCATCGGCAAAGCATTTCACCAGCTCGACGCAAGCGCCCGGCGTTTCTTCCGAGGCTTTGATGATGATCGAGCAGCCGGCGGCGAGCGCGCCGGCGATCTTGCGAACCGGCGTGAGCGTCGGGAAATTCCACGGCGTGAACGCCGCAACTACGCCTACAGGTTCTTGAACGACAATTTGCCGCACGCCTTTCGTGCGGCCCGGCACGATGCGGCCGTAAGAGCGGCGGCCTTCCTCGGCATACCAGTCGATGATGTCGGCTGAGGTCATCACTTCGGCGCGCGACTCGACGTAAACCTTGCCCTGCTCCTGCGTCATCACCTTGGAAATATGATCGAAGCGTTCGCGCACCAGATCGGCGGCCTTGCGCATGATCTTGGCGCGGTCATAGGCCGAGGTGTTCTTCCAGACCTGGAAGCCCTTTTGGGCTGCTTCGAGCGCTGCATCGAGGTCGGCCTTGCTGGCGTGCGGCAGATGGCCCAGCACTTTGCCGGTGGCCGGATTGATCACGTCCTCGCCCTTGCGGCCTTCGCCGTTGAGCCATTTTCCATCGATGAAAAGCTTGAGATCGGAATACATGCGACCCTCGTTGTTACCCGGAACAATGTTCGGCGTGAATTAGCACTTTCATGCGAACGCGGCCACCCCACTGCGGCTATGACCCCAGATAGGCGCCGCCGCTGACATGGATGGTCTGCCCGGTGATATAGCGCCCGCCCGGCCCGCAGAGAAAGCGCACCATGGCGGCGACGTCGTCGGGCTTGCCGCGCTCGCCGGTGATGGTGCCGTGGGTCAGATGATGCGCCGGCGTCAGCGAGGACCCCGGCCGCGTGGTGTCGATCGCGCCCGGCACGACGCAATTGGCGGTGATGTGGGCGCCCGCCAGATCGTGGGCAAGCCCGCGGGTGAAACCGATTAGCCCGGCCTTCGCAGTCATGACATGGGTGCGGCCCTTCGATCCGATATGCGCGCTCATGCCGCCGATATTGATGATGGTTCCACCGCCGCTTTTTTTCATGGCCGGCAGGCAGGCCGTCACGCAATGAAACGCCGCGTCGAGCGTGACATTCATCACTTCGCGCCATTCCGCATAGGTCATCTGATCGATCGGCTTCTCGCGCCGCAACGCGGCATTGTTGATGAGGCAATCGATGCGGCCGAATTTCTTGAGCGCGGCATCGGCGAGCGCGGCAACTGCTTTCGGATCGGCGACATCGCCGAGGACGGAAAGCGCTTTGCCGCCGGCCGCTTCGATTTCTCGCACGACGGCATCGGCCTCCGTTTTATTGGAGCGCGCATTGACCACCACGGCGGCGCCCGCTTGCGCAAGTGCCACTGCGATGGCGCGGCCAATATTGCGACCGGCGCCGGTGACGATGGCGGTTTTGCCGGCAAGTTCGTTGTTGTCAGCCATGAGCGTTACTCACCCCCGTAACGGCGCCAGATCAATCTTGCCACTATACAGCTTTGCCAGTAGCGCGAGCGCACTGGCGGCGCGTTTGTCGTCCCAGCCGCCATGCCGCGCGTTAAGCGCAAATTTTTCCTCGATGTCGGCGCGCGTCAGCGGCTCATTGGCGCCGCCGCGGAAATGCGGCTGGCGGTCCTCGACTACGCTGCCGTCATTGAGCACGGCGCGGATATGGCCGGTGAATGCATTCGGATAGGGATTATCCGGATCGATCACGTAGCGCACCTTGGCGGCCAGCGCGAGCACGGCCTCGTCGCGCACCGCCGCGTCCGTAAACGCATCGAGCCCGACGCCGCCGCGCACAAAGCCGGTGGCGAGAATGAAGGGCGTGGCAAATTTCGCGGCATAGCCGTTGGGCGGGCGTTGCTTGGCGGCGAGCGGCTCCCACAGCCGGTGCACGGTGCCCTCCGCCACTTCGCAGATCATTTCCTTGATGTCGCCCGGCTTGATGCCGCGCGCGGCCAGCCGCCTGGCGCAGTCGATATAAGGATGCGCCATGGTGCCGCACGGATAGGGTTTGAAGGCGAGCGTCTCGGTGACCCAGCGGGTGCCGAAATCGTCCAGCGCTGCGTAGTCGCCCTTGGTGGTATGCGCGAAACCATGAAACAACCCGTGCACGCCTTCAAACACCGTGCGCGGCCCGAGAAACCCGCCGCGCGCCAGCAGCGCCGCGCGGATGCCGGACTGCGCCGCCCAGCCGGGATGCATGCGTTTGGTCCAGGCGCCTTCCGCCAGATATTCGATGATGCCGGAGGCAAAGCTGCCGGCGATGCCGAGCGCATCGACGAGTTGCTTGGCATTGAGGCCGAGCGCTACGCCGACGCCGGCGGCGGCGCCCATGACGCCGAAAATCGCGGTCGGGTGGAAGCCCGCCTTGTGCACCGCCTTCGGCACCACCGTGGACAGCCGGCACATCGCCTCGGTGCCGACCGCGATGCCGAGCAAGGCGGCGACGCCGTCCGGCCTGTGGCGCTCGCAGGCCGCCAGCACCGCCGGCACGATGACGGCGCCGGCATGCACCGGCCCGCCTTCAAATGTGTCGTCGAAATCCTCGCCATGCGCCGCGGTACCGTTGATGAAGGCGGCGCTGGCCGAGCTCAGTGTGCGGACATGGCCGATTGCGCTACAGGGCCCGTCGTCGTCGCAGCCTGAGAGAGCGCTCTTGATGTAGTCCTGGTTGCGCGCGGTGACGCAGAGGCCGACGACGTCAATGAGGAGGTCCTCGCACTTTTGCCGAACCGCCGGCGGCAAACGATCCGCGCGCAGCGCGACGATGCGCTCTGCCAGATGCTGCGCGACGGAGGTCGTGGGAAGTTTTTCGCTCATTTAGATTTAATTTCGAAACCGAACATTGCCGAAGCCGGGGATGCGGTTGACCGCGATCACCACACTGAATGTAATTATGAGCATCCCGATGCCGATCACCGAAATAGCGCCGAGATCGCCGCTCTCGTTGAGATCGTAGATCAGCACCGAGATCACTTTGGTTTCCGAAGTGAACAATATGATCGCCGCCGACAATTCGCGCATCACGCCGATAAAGATGAAGCACCATGTGGCGATCACGCCGGTGCGCAACAGCGGCGCGGTGATCTCCCAAAGCGAACGCAGCCTGGTGGCGCCGAGGATACGGCTGGCGTCTTCCAGTTCGGGGTGAATGGTGCGGAACGCGGCTTGCAGCTGCTGATAGGCCGACGGCAGCGCGATGGTTACGAAGGCGATCAGCAAAATCCACAGCGTGCCGTACAACACCAAGGGCGGCCGCGTGTAGCTCAAGAACAGGCCGACGCCGAGCACAATACCGGGAATGGCGATCGGTGCGGTGGCAAGAAAGCCGAGGATGCGATGCCCCTTCACCGCCTGGCGCGCGGTGACATAGGCGATCACCAATGCGATCATGGTGCCGATGGTGGCGGTGGCGGTGCCGAGGATAACCGTGTTCTTGAGCGCCAGCGATGTCGCCGACAATTCGAACAGAACGAATTCAATATTGTGCATGGTCGCGTTGTGCCAGGTCAGGAATGTCGTGGCGATCGGCGAGAACGCCGCGTTCAACAACGCGGCATAGGGCAGGAACACCGGCAGCATCAAGACCATCAGGCAAAACATAAATACCGGCCAGCGCCAGGCATGCAGTGGGATCAGGCGCGGCGCGCCGTATTTGCCGCCGACCACCGAATAACCGCGGCGGCCGAGAATCATGTGCTCGGCGCGCAGCAGCATAATGGTGAGCAGCAAGAGCGGCAGCGAGGCGGCGGCGGCGAGCTCCGGCTTGGGCGGATATTGGAACAGGCTCCAGATCTTGGTGGTCATGGTGTGGAAACCGGCCGGTAGCGCCAGGATCGCCGGCGAGCCGAACAGCGTCATCGCTTGCAGAAAGGCAACCAGCGCGCCGGCGAGCAAGGCCGGCAGCACCAGCGGAATGGTGACGCGCCGCGCGGTGTACCAGCGCCCGCCGCCGAGGATCGAGGAGGCATCCTCAAGTTCGCCCGGCGTGCGGTCGAGCGAATTGGCAACCAGCACGAAGACATACGGGAATGTGTAGCAGGAGATGACGAAGATGAGGCCTTCCAGCGTGTAAATGTTGAATATATGCACGTCCTGTTCGACGCCGGTGACCATGCGGAATATTTTGTTGAGCAGCCCGCTGTTGGGCGCCGCCAGCACTTCCCAGGCGATGGCGCCGAGAAACGGCGGCGTGACGAACGAGGCCGTTACCAGCGCGCGGATCACGCCGCTGTACGGCAGATCGGTACGCGCCACCAGCCAGCCCATGGGAGCCGCCACCGCGCAGCAGATGAAAGCCGATGACGTGGCGATAATGAAAGTGGTGACCAGTGGATCGTAAAACGACGACTCGGTGAACAGCCGGTGGAAATTGGCGAGCGTCAGCGCGCCCTTGGCGTCGGTCAGGCTGTAAAGCAGCAGCCACGACATCGGCAGCACGATCAGCACGCACAAGATCGCGGCGAACGCATAGAACACGGACGCCGAGATATCGATCCCCAAGCGCCGGCGTTCTACCTGTGCAGGTATGGCAATGGTCATGACCTAGCCACGGGTTCACCTCCCCCCATGCGGGGGAGGTCGGCCGCCGAGGCGATAGCGGAGGCGGTCGGGAGGGGGGTAAGCCACGAGTTCTGTGCTTGCGTCTCACCCCGCTCCCCGACCATTCCCCGCAAGGGATGAGGGAGTGA
>SHVM01000039.1 GCA_009694265.1 Pseudolabrys sp. | reverse complement strand
TTCGGCGAGAGCCTGGCGGAACCAATCTGCGTCATAGCCTTTGTCGCCGAGAAGCTCCTTGGCATTCGGCAGGGCCGTTAACATCAGCGCCGCACCTTTGTAGTCGCTCATCTGGCCCTCGCTGAGCAGCATGATCAGCGGTCGTCCGTTGTTTCGATGGACCGCGGCGCCAATGCCGCAGCCTTGCAAGGCCCGGGCGGGCGACTGCCTGGGCTTTTGCCGTTTGTGAGCGGAGCCAGCGGCCTTTAAGCCAGCGCCGCTTGCCCAAATCGAAACTTGCCAAAATGGACAGCGGCACCTAGGTTCCGCCCGCTTGGATCGAGCATCAAACGAATTTGATCCCGTGTGCAGGCGTAGCTCAGTTGGTTAGAGCGCTGGTCTGTGGAACCAGAGGTCGGTGGTTCAAGTCCACCCGCCTGTACCATTTCTTAGTCCAGGCATTCTGCGTTGCGCATCGCGTAAACAAACACGCCGGCGATGATGTCGCCGGCGTTTTGTATTTTAAGCCGATCGCGCTTTAGCGTGAGCTGATGCGGCCGTTGTTGTTGGCGCGCGGGCCGTTGAAGTTGCGCGGGCGGTAGGGCTGCTGGGCCTGGGCGCCACCGAACAGGAAGTCGAACAAGCCCGGGCCGTTGTAGCCGCCGCCATACATGCCAACCGGCATGCGTACCGGCTTGAACGAAGAGTTTGACGCGCTCTCGATCCCGATGTCGGCGACCTTGCGCTCGCTGCCCTTGAGGATCGCGATCATTCTGGCATCGCGGCCATAGATGTCCCTGCGCAATTGCAGCTTGCCATCCTCGTCCACAAAGGCGGATTGATAAGTCAGATGCACCCAGATGTTCTTGGGGAAATTGATGTTGATCTCGCTTCCGCCGAACATCTTTTCCAGCCGCGCCTCGGTGTAGTTCTCGTTCGGCAGCACAAGCGACAAAATCTTCTCGCCATAGGTGAGCGGATTCTGCACGCGTATGCAGCCATGGCTGAAGGCGCGTTCCTCTTTGGCGAACAGATGTTTGTCCGGCGTGTCGTGCTGGTAGACCAGGAACTTATTGGGGAAGTTGAAGCGGATGCGGCCGAGCGCATTGCCGGCGCCCGGCGGCTGGAAGATACGCACGGTGCCGTCCGCCGCCTGCTCAATCTTAAGGCCGATGCGTTCGAGCGCTTGCGGGTCTTGCTGCAGCGCCGGAAGATACTCGTTCTCGATGATCGACGGTGGCACATTCCAAGTCGGATTGACGGTGATGAACTTCATCTCCGCGCTGACCATCGGTGTCGCCAGGTTGGGTTTTCCGGCCACGATCTTGGTGGTCCAGTAGAGCTTGTCATTGTCGTAGAGCGTCAAACGGAAATCCGGCACGTTGACGATCACATGCGGATTGCCGAGATCGCGCGGCAGCCAGCGCCAACGCTCCATATTGACGACGACGGTGTCGATCGGATCGGCCGACGGGCGATGCGTCTCTTTCTTTTCGCCGTTGAGGGCGCGCACGGTATTGGGGCCGAGATTGCCATCTATGCCGATGTCGGATTCGGTCTGGAACGTCTTCACCGCATCGCGCACGGCGTCGTCATAAAGCTGATTGTCCTTGTCGCCGTCGATGTTCAATCGCTGGCGCAAGCTGACGACACGCGGATCTTTCATGCCGGGGCGCAGGAGCTTGCCGTCGCCGACTTTCACCTTAACCGATTTGTCTTCCTCGACTTTGGCCTTTGGTTCGGCGGCGCCCTTGCGCAGTTCGGCGAGCTTGACCGTTAGCGCCTTGAAGGCCGGATGCGGCGGATTGAAACTGTCGAGCGCCTTGCCGGCGTCGTTACCGTCGGCGAGCTTGGCCAGCACGTCGGCTGGCTCGGGCACGACCGGATTGAATTGGATGTCGCCGCCGATGCGGCTGTGGTGGATACGTCCGGCCTGCGCATGACGCGCGAAGCTCAGCGTCGAAGCGGTGAGCTTGAACTCGGCTTCGGCCAAGGCGTCGACGGAGGCGGCCGATTTGAAATCGGGTGCCGGATAGTCGCTCGGGTCGAGGCCGACGGCATCGGCCTGGCTAAGCGTAGCGATCGCGGACTTGGCGCGCTCATTGCCGGCGCCATTGCTCACCCACAACGGCGCGTAGTTACGCCCCTTGTAAAATGAATCGATGCCCTCGCGTTCGGCCTTGCGGCTGACTGTGCGGTCGAACTTCCCGCCGATTATTTCGCGCAGCTTGTCGGCGACGTCGCTGTCTGCCAATGCGGCTGCCGGTGCTGATGCGGCGGGTGCGGCCGCGTCCTTTGCTGTATCCGCTAGCGCTGCCTGGGTGGGAGCGCTGGTAAAATCCTTCAAGGTCGGAGGTGGGAGGTCTTCCGGTAGCGGGACCACGATCGAGACATTCTGGCCCTTCTGCTGTGCCTCGCCAGGTTGGCTGGACAGCATCAGGGCAAGTCCGAGGGCGGTCGAGGCCAGCAGACAGTCAAATCGAACACTTTTCACCGGCATGTCTTCCAAAACTCAGTCAGGGGCAGAGGCCCCTTAATATTACCCATGTATTGTAACCGACAGTCCTTCACCAGTTCTGTTTTTCACTACAACCCCGGTCCGAACGAATACCGACTGTGGCAATTTTACACAGGTATCAAAACATCACATTTTCCGGCGGTTTTTGCCATTCCACAACCGTAGCTTAAGGCAACGGCAGATGGTTTCGCTTGTTCCTGAGGCGAAATTTATGGGGTTTACCCGATTACTTTTCCGTGATGCGGGTTCCAAGGCGGATCCAGTGACCTGACCTGGCTTTTTTGAACCAAGCTCCTTTCCAAGCTATTCTCTCACAACGCTTGGTCCAAAAAAGCCAGGTCAGGTCACCGAAGCCGGTTGAGGACGTCGCCGATGCCTCGCGCATTGCAAGGGCTAAAGTGCTGATGCACCAGCACCGCTGCAATTTCTGTCACGATGCAAGTCTTGCCGGAAACGTAACCGTTCCGCGCATCGCCGCGCAGCGCGAAGATTTTCTGATCAAAACGATGCACGACTACAAGACCAACTATCGCCATGGCTATGAAGCGACGATGGCGGACGTCGTGCGGCCGCTGAGCGACGACGACATCCGCGACCTTGCCTATTACATCGCGCGCTTCCGCTAACGCACGAGAAAAAACCGGGCCCCGCGAGGGGCCCGGTTTCAGTGTGCCAGCGTGGGGGGCCGGCAACTTCTTCCAGAGGGGAACATGCTGTGCACCGGTAACTTTGGGAGGTTACACATCCGGCGCAGCAGCGAATGAGGATTATGCGAGCAGCGCTTAAGTCCAGCAACGCCATACTCCGCATGACTGCCATGCGCAATTGCAGAAATTGGCGAAGTTTTTCCGCGCCGTGAACATCTAAAAATGCCAGCGCTGGGCGTTGGCGACCAGAAAATCGCGAAATACCTGGATGCGCGCCACCGACTTGAGTTCTTCCGGATAGACAAAATAGGCGTCGAGCGCGAGCGTGTCAGCCTCGCCGAACAGCTGCACCAATCCACCGTTTTCTTCCACCAGATAGTCGGGTAGCACGGCCACGCCCAATCCGCGCTGACAGGCGCGCAGTACGCCGAGTACATTGTTGATGGTCAGCGTCGGGGTGCGGCCATCCTTGGCCTCGCGGCCGATCTCGAGCAGCCAGCGCCGGTTGGCGAAATGCGCCGGCACATTGCCGCCCAGCAGAATGATGCGGTGTTTGTCGAGGTCCTCGTAGTTACGCGGCGTCCCGAAGCGTTTGAGATAGTCGGGCGACGCATAGGCGTGGAAATGCACCGAGAATAGCTTGCGCTGGATCAGGTCGGGCTGCGTTGGCTGGCGCAAGCGGATGGCGACATCGGCTTCGCGCATCGCCAGATCGAGCTCTTCGTCGGTGGTGATCAGCGTGATGTGGATTTCTGGATATAGATCGAGGAATTCGCCGAGCCTGGGGGTGAGCCAATGCACGCCAATGCCGGGTGTAGTCGAAACCTTCAGTTCGCCGTTCGGCCGCTCGCGGCTGTCGGTGAGCTTGGTGCGCGCCGCTTCCAGCTTCATGAAGACTTCATGCGCCGTGCGGTACAACATCTCGCCCTGTTCGGTGAGGATCAGCCCGCGGGCATGTCGGTGAAACAGCGAGACCGATAATTCGGATTCCAGCGCCGAAACCTGGCGCGAGACCGCTGACTGCGACAGACCGAGCCGTTCGCCGGCATGCGTGAAACTGCCGGCTTCGGCCGCGGCGTGAAACACTTTCAGCTTGTCCCAGTCCATTGATTTTTTGCTTCCGGCCATTTATTCCGCCGCCGCGCGCTGGTGTTCGTGCGCGGCCAAAAATTTCTCCGCCTCGAGTGCCGCCATGCAACCCAGTCCCGCGGCGGTGACGGCCTGCCGGTAAATATCGTCGGTGACGTCGCCGGCGGCGAACACGCCGGGCACCGAGGTGGCGGTGGAATGGCCGGTGGTGACGATGTAGCCGGACGGCTTCATCTGCACTTGACCGGCGAACAGCTCGGAGGCGGGCGAATGCCCGATGGCGATGAACACGCCGTCGGCATCGCGCTCGCTCACGGCGCCGGTCTTGACGTTCTTGAGCCGCACGCGGTTCACTTTCGGTGGGCTCTCGCTGCCCATCACGTCGGCGAGCGCGGTGTCCCAGATGACATTGATCTTCGGGTTCTTGAACAGCCGGTCCTGCAGGATCTTTTCCGCCCGGAATGCATCGCGCCGGTGAACGACCGTGACTTTGGAGGCGAAATTGGTGAGGAACAAAGCTTCCTCGACCGCGGTATTACCGCCGCCGACCACGATCACTTCCTTGTTGCGATAGAAGAAGCCGTCGCAGGTGGCGCAGGCCGACACGCCATAACCCTTGAACTTCTGCTCAGACGGCAAATCGAGCCAGCGCGCCTGCGCGCCGGTTGCAATAATCAGCGCGTCGGCGAGATAGATCTCGCCGGAATCGCAAGTGAGGCGGAATGGGCGGCTCGCGAGCTCGGCCTTCACCACGGTGTCGTTGACGATCTTGGTGCCGACATGCTCGGCCTGCTTGACCATCTGCTCCATCAGCCAGGGACCCTGGATGACGTCGGCAAAGCCCGGATAGTTCTCCACGTCGGTGGTGATGGTGAGCTGGCCGCCGGGCTGGATGCCCTGGATCAGGACCGGTTCCAGCATGGCGCGCGCGGCATAGATCGCGGCGGTGTAGCCCGCCGGACCTGAGCCGACGATCACGACCTTGGCGTGGGTGGTCTTTGACATGGGTAGCGGCCCCCTGGCGGGCGTCGTCGGGCGTCTTTCGCCCGGGCGGCCGGTGGATGCAGCCGGCTCTTTTGCCATGCACAATCTATGGCTTTTGGGGAGCTATGCAAGATACGCATCCCCCCGGACTCACACCTTTGGTTTCTGCGGGGCACCGGGCCGCACCCATCACGCAATAATGTTTCGCGAAACATTGTTTCGCGGTATGGATGTTCCCAGCCTGGGGTCCAGTGCCCCGGGAAGGAGAAATTCCCTTGCCCGCCCGTCTCGATGCCATCGACCGCAAGATTCTGAAAGAGCTGCAGGACGACGGCCGCATGACCAATGTGGAGCTGTCGCGCCGGGTCGGCATTTCGGCGCCGCCCTGCCTGCGGCGCGTGCGCGCGCTGGAGGAGGCCGGCTACATCAAGGGCTACCGCGCGCTGCTCGACGAGAAGAGGCTCGGCTACGAGGTGGCGGTATTCGCCATGGTGCATCTGGCGAGCCAGGCGGAAACCGATCTCATGGCCTTCGAGGAGTTCGTGCGCGCGCAGCCTTTGGTGCGCGAATGCTGGATGCTCTCGGGCGAGATCGACTTCGTGCTCAAATGCGTGGCGCCGGACCTCAAGACCTTCCAGGCCTTTGTCGAGAAGCTCACCTCCGCGCCGAATGTGCGCAATGTGAAGACCTCGCTCACGCTGCGCAATTCAAAAGACGCGGCCATGGTGCCGATGGAGTGATTGTCATGGCCGGGCATAGCCGTCCAAAAGACGGCGTCGCTTTGCTCGCCAATGTCCCGGCCATCCCGCTTAGGGACGCCGGTGCCTTCCTAAACGAGATCGCCGGGACAAGCCCGGCGATGACAAGTTTTTCGATGTGGCCAGTAAGCGCTACCGCCACTCCACCTTCTTGATCTCATAGCCCTTGGCGCCGCCGGGTGCATTGACCTCGACGACGGCGCCCTTGGTCTTGCCGATCAGCGCCTTGGCGAGCGGCGAGGTGATCGAGATGCGGCCCTTCTTGGCATCGGCCTCCGGCTCGCCAACGATTTGCCACACCTTCTTTTCGTCGGTGTCCTCGTCGACCAGCGTCACCGTGGCGCCGAATGTAATGGTGTCGCCCGACAGCTTCGACACGTCGATGATGTCGGCGCGCGCCAGCTTGTCCTGCAGTTCGTCGATGCGGCCCTCGTTGAGCGACTGCTGCTCCTTGGCGGCGTGATACTCGGCATTCTCCGACAGGTCGCCATGCGTGCGCGCCTCGGTGATTTGCTGGATGATGCGCGGACGCTCCACCTGCTGGCAGTGCTTGAGCTCGGCTTCCAGCGTGGTATAGCCCGCCGCCGTCATCGGAATCTTTTCCATCGTCCTTCTCCTCCTGGCGGGCGCTCGTTTCAACTTGAACGCGTTTTAGCGCCGCCAAGCCCCTTCCACCCTCGAAAACACCGTTCAACCTAGTCGCAATACGACTCCGGCCACGGGCTCCCGCGTTCCGGAGTCATGTGAACCAAGGGCCGGTAAAAAACCCCGACCGCAGGAGAGCCTGCGCACTTGCTAAGCTCATGCCGCGACCGTGGACTTCCCGGCCTAACTCGCGCCGCCGCTCGTCTTGCCGGGACCGCTAAGGGAAATCCCCTCAGGCTCGGCCGCTGAAGTAGCTCTGCAGCGTATGGACCTCGAGGTCACCCCCGAGATAGGCTTTTATGCCTTGCGCCGCGGCAAC
The DNA here is from genome assembly GCA_009694265.1 of Pseudolabrys sp. GTDB lineage: Bacteria > Pseudomonadota > Alphaproteobacteria > Rhizobiales > Xanthobacteraceae > Pseudolabrys. The sequence goes on along the minus strand of SHVM01000039.1, from coordinate 14,866 downwards.
GGCACCCGAAAGAGTGGTGTAGTACGGCACTTTATGCAAGAGGGCGGCATGGCGCAGTGAGCGGCTGTCGGCCAAGGCCGCGGCCCCCTCGGTGGTGTTGAAAACCAGCTGAACCCCGCCGTTTTTGATGGCATCGACGATATGGGGCCGGCCTTCCAGCACCTTGAAGATCTTGGCCGTCTCCACGCCCTGTTCGGCGAGGTAGCGCTGGGTTCCCGAGGTGGCGATGCATTTGAAGCCGAGTGAGGCAAGCAGCCGCACCGCCTCCAGGACGCGCGGCTTGTCGGCGTCCTTGACCGAGACGAACACCGTGCCGCTGCGCGGCAGGTTGGTGCCGCCGCCGATCTGGCTCTTGGCGAAGGCGATCTCGAACGAACTGTCGATACCCATGACTTCGCCGGTGGACTTCATCTCCGGTCCCAGCACGGTATCGACGCCGGGGAAGCGGGCGAATGGGAACACCGCTTCCTTCACCGCCCGATGCGTGAAGTGGCTCGGCTTCAGATTGAAACTTTTCAAGCTTTCGCCGGCCATGATGCGCGACGCGATCTTGGCGACGGGCAGGCCGATCACCTTGGCCACGAAGGGTACCGTGCGCGAGGCGCGCGGGTTGACCTCGAGCACATAGATGTCGCCAGCCTTGATGGCGTATTGCACGTTCATCAGCCCGCCGACATGGAGCGCGAGCGCGAGTTCGCGGGTTTGCCGTTCCAGTTCGGCCAAGGTCTTGGCATCGAGCGAATGCGGCGGCAGCGCGCAGGCTGAATCGCCGGAATGAATGCCGGCTTCCTCGATGTGTTCCATGATGCCGGCGATGTAGGTGTCCTTACCGTCGGCGAGACAATCGACATCCACTTCGGTCGCGTCGGACAGATAGCGGTCCACCAGCAGCGGGCTCTTTTTCGAGACCACCAGCTCCGACGGCTTGTCGAGAGTGGCGGCCAGCCGTGCGACGTAGCGATCGAGTTGCGCCGTATCGCGCACGATTTCCATGCCGCGTCCGCCCAGCACGTAAGACGGCCGGATGACGACTGGATAACCGATCTCGTCGGCGATGGCGCGCGCCGCGTCCGGTGAGGTGGCGATGCCGTTCTGCGGCTGGCGCAGCTTGAGCTTGTCCAGCAGTTTCTTGAAGCGCTCGCGGTCTTCCGCCAGATCGATCATGTCGGGCGAGGTGCCGAGGATCGGCACATTGGCTTTCTGCAAATGTTCGGCGAGCTTGAGCGGGGTCTGGCCGCCGAATTGCACGATGACGCCGTGCAGCGTGCCGTTCGAGCGCTCGGTCTCGATGATCTCCAGCACGTCCTCGGGCGTGAGCGGTTCGAAATAGAGCCGGTCGGAGGTGTCGTAGTCGGTCGACACCGTCTCCGGGTTGCAGTTGATCATGATGGTCTCAAAGCCCACTTCCTTCAGCGCGAAGCAGGCGTGGCAGCAGCAATAGTCGAATTCGATGCCCTGGCCGATGCGGTTCGGCCCGCCGCCGAGGATGATGACTTTCTTCTTGTTGGAAGGCCTCGCCTCGTCGGCGGCTTTGGTTCCGGCTTGGCCGTTAAACGGCGTCTCATAGGTCGAATACATGTAGGCGGTGGGCGAGGCGAATTCGGCTGCGCAGGTATCGATGCGCTTGAACACCGGTCGCACACCGAGCGCATGGCGCTTGTCCATCACGGTCTCGGCGGAATTGCCGGTGAGTTTGCCGAGGCGGGTATCGGAAAACCCAAGCGCCTTCAGCCGGCGGAAGGCGCCTGCGGTTGTGGGCAGGCCCTTGACCCTGATCTCGGCTTCCATGTCGACCAGCGCGCGGATCTCAGTCAGGAACCACGGATCGATGCGGCAGGCATTGTGGATCAACTCGTCATTGGCGCCGAGCCGCATCGCCTGCGCGATCTTGAGCAGGCGGTCCGGCGTCGGCGTGCCGAGCGCGGCGCGGATCGCGGCCTTGTTGTCGGCGTCATCGGCGCCCTTGGCGACATCGAAACCCTCGATGGCGATTTCGTCGAGGCCGGTGAGGCCAGTCTCCAGCGAGCGCAGCGCCTTCTGCAAGCTTTCCTGGAAGGTGCGGCCGATCGCCATGGCTTCGCCCACCGACTTCATCGAGGTGGTGAGCACGTTCGAGGCGCCGGGGAATTTCTCGAAGGCAAACCGGGGTATCTTGGTGACCACATAGTCGATGGTCGGCTCGAACGAGGCCGGCGTCGCGCCGCCGGTGATGTCGTTGGCGATTTCATCCAGCGTGTAGCCGACCGCGAGCTTGGCGGCGACTTTGGCTATCGGAAATCCGGTGGCCTTGGAGGCGAGCGCGGACGAGCGCGACACCCGCGGATTCATTTCGATCACCACCAGCCGCCCGTCGGCCGGGTTGATGGCAAACTGCACGTTCGATCCACCGGTCTCCACGCCGATCTCGCGCAGCACCGCGATCGAGGCATCGCGCAGGATCTGGTATTCCTTGTCGGTAAGCGTGAGCGCCGGCGCGACGGTGATCGAATCGCCGGTGTGCACGCCCATCGGATCGACGTTTTCAATTGAGCATATGATGATGCAGTTATCTTTTTTGTCGCGCACCACCTCCATCTCGAATTCTTTCCAGCCCAGCACCGACTCTTCGATCAGCACCTTGTTGGTGGGGGAGGCGTCGATGCCGCCCTCGACGATGTCGATGAACTCCGCCTTGTTGTAGGCGATGCCGCCGCCGGTGCCGCCGAGCGTGAACGAGGGGCGGATGATGGCCGGCAGGCCGATATCGTCGAGCGCTTCGAGCGCCTGCGCCAGCGTCTTGACTTGGTGTGAGCGCGGGGTGGGGAGGCCGATGCGGGTCATCGCGTTGCGGAACAACTCGCGGTCTTCCGCCATGTCGATGGCGTCGGCGGTGGCGCCGATCATCTTGACGCCGAACTTCTCCAGCGTGCCCATCTTGCGCAGGCTGAGCGCGCAATTGAGCGCGGTCTGCCCGCCCATGGTGGGGAGCAGCGCGTCCGGGCGTTCCTTTTCGATGATCTTGGCGACGATTTCCGGCGTGATCGGCTCGATGTAAGTCGCGTCGGCGAGATCGGGATCGGTCATGATGGTCGCCGGATTGGAATTCACCAGGATGACCCGGTAGCCTTCTTCCTTCAGCGCCTTGCAGGCCTGCGTACCGGAATAGTCGAATTCGCAGGCCTGGCCGATGACGATCGGGCCGGCGCCTATGATCAGGATCGATTTGATGTCGGTGCGTTTGGGCATCGGCCTCCGGAAAATCGGCACAAAAAAAGGGCGCGCCTGCGCGCGCTCCCCCGGACCGCGCTGAGGGCTCAAGCCCCACGCGCGAGGGCTGCTTAGACCATATTCCACGGGGTGGGAAGGGTAGCGGTCCGATAAGCGGTGGACGAAAAATCGAGAAAAATTGGAGGCCCGGCCTGGAATCGAACCAGGCTGGAAGACCTTACAAGGCTTCTACGTAAACCGCTCCGCCACCAGGCCGTGGGCAGGATTAGCCGATGCATCTTGATGGGAGGTGTCCGGCGCAGTTCCGCCGCGATTGCGGTTAACTGATCGTTACACCGCCCGGCCGAGGAATGTCATTCGCCACTGATTATGGCCGATATTGCGTGCCGCGCGCGTGGCGACAAATCCGGCGGCCGCAAGCCGCGCCAGCATGGCTGCCTCCGTATAGTGCGACAGGCCGTGGCGCTTCTTCAGCCGCAGATAATCCGACACGAAGATGCGCATCAGGCCGAACACGGCGGCGAGGAAAAATTCGTTGGCGGCGCCGAAGCGCAGCAGCGCCAGTGCCGCCATCGGCGCGGCCAGACGCGGTGGCACGATGTCGCCGATGATGACGAGTCCGTCCGGCTTGAGCAGCCTGCGGAAAATCGCCAGCAGCCGGTCGAGCTCGGCGGTTGCGAGATATTGCGCCACCGAATGCATCACAATGAGATCGAACGTGCCGGGCGCCCGCGCCGCGGCCTCATCGGGCGTGAGCACGGAAATCTTGCCGTTGCCGACGTAACGCGCGGCAAGCGCCGCGCGCACATTGGGCGCCGCCTCCACCATCGACAGATGTCCGCACGCGGCGGCCAGCAGATCGGCGGAGCTCGCCTCGCCGCAGCCATAGTCGAGCACGTTCGCCTGCGCCGATGGCACATAGGCGCGAATGTCCTGAGCGATGCTGCGGTAATGCACGTCGCGGTGACGCGCATTCACGTAGATCACCGAATGCTTGAAGTCGTAGAAGCTGATCCAGTCGGACATTGCTCACGCGATCTTGGCTTGCGCGATCTTGGCTTACGCGATCTTGCGCTTGGCCTGGCGCATCATGTCGGTGAAGCGGGTGAAAAGATAATGACTGTCGCGCGGGCCGGGCGAGGCTTCCGGGTGGTACTGCACCGAGAACACCGGCCGATCTTTCAGCGCGATGCCGCAATTGGAGCCGTCGAACAGCGACACATGGGTCTGTTCGACATTCTTCGGCAGCGAGTCCTTGTCGACCGCGAAGCCGTGGTTCATCGAGGTGATCTCGACCTTGCCGGTAGTCAAGTCCTTGACCGGATGATTGGCGCCGTGGTGGCCCTGATGCATCTTCATGGTCTTGCCGCCGACCGCTATGCCCAACATCTGATGCCCGAGGCAAATTCCAAACGTCGGCGTGCCGCTATCGATCAGCTTCCTGATCACCGGCACGGCGTATGCGCCGGTCGCCGCCGGATCGCCCGGGCCGTTCGACAGGAACACACCGTCGGGCTTGAGCGCCATGATGTCCTCGGACGAAGTCTTGGCCGGCACCACCGTCACCTTGCAGCCCGATCCCGCCAACAGCCGCAGAATGTTGCGCTTGATGCCGTAGTCGACCGCGACCACGTGGAATTCCGGATTGGTCTGGCGGCCAAAACCTTGCCCCCATACCCACGGCGTCTCGTCCCAGGAGAACCGCTGCCCGCTCGTCACCATCGGCACCAGGTCCATGCCTTCCAGGCCGGGCCAGGCTGCTGCTTCTTTCTTCAGCGTGGCAAGATCGAATTTGCCTGACGCCTCGTGTGCGATCACGGCATTCGGCATGCCCTTCTCGCGGATCAACACGGTCAACGCGCGGGTGTCGATGCCGCACAGCCCGATCACGCCGCGCGCCTTCAGCCAGTCGTTGAGGTTGCGGGTCGCGCGGTAGTTCGACTGCGGCGTGATGGCGCTCTGCAGGATGACGCCGCGCGCGCCCGGCGTCGCCGCCATGTTGACGGTCTCGATGTCTTCTTCGTTGGTGCCGACATTGCCGATATGCGGGAAGGTGAAAGTGATGATCTGCCCAGCATAGGAGGGATCGGTGAGGATCTCCTCATAGCCGGTCATGGCGGTATTGAAGCAGACCTCGCCGACCGCGGTGCCGGTGGCGCCGAGGCCGAACCCCTCCAACACCGTCCCGTCTGCCAGGACCAAAAGCGCCGTCGGCTTGGGCTCAGCCCAATTGCCGGAGGAAGTTCCGGTGGAAGGCGCTTGCGTCTGGGTCATGGCCTCTTAGTTGCGTATTATAAGAAGAGAGGCAAGGGGCCGCCGGATGCCGCCCCCAGCTAGGATAAAGTGCAAGGAAAGGGGCTCCCCGTGCTGCGCGACGACATCAATAACGCCTTGAAAGAGGCGCAGAAGGCCAAGAACGAGCGGGCGGTTTCCACCCTGCGCATGGTCAATTCCACGCTCAAGAATGCCGATATCGAAGCGCGCGGCGGCGGCAAGCCGCCGCTCGGCGATGCCGAGACGCTGTCGATTCTCCAAAAGATGATCAAGCAGCGCCAGGAATCGGTCGAGCTTTACCAGAAGGGCGGTCGCGCCGATCTCGTGAAGCAGGAGCAGGAAGAGATCGCCATCATCACCGCCTATCTGCCCAAGCAGATGTCGGAGGCCGAGATGATGGCCGCGATCGAGTCCGCTATCAAGGACACCGGCGCCGCCGGCATGAAGGACATGGGCAAGGTGATCGGTGCGCTGCGCACTAAATTTGCCGGGCAGATGGACATGGCCAAGGCGAGCGGCATGGTGAAGGCGAAATTGACATAATGTGTCATGGCCGGGCTTGTCCCGGGCATGACGAAGAAAAACCGGGGAGGACACATGAAAAAGTGTGCAGCGGCAGTCGTGCTGGCCATCGCTTTGTTCGCGGGCGGAGCGGCTGCGCAAGACTATCCCAGCCGCCCGATTCATGTGCTGACCACATCGAGCGCCGGCGGCTTGAGCGACATCTTCATGCGCGTGCTGGGCGAGGAGTTGCAAAAGCGCACGGGCCAGCCGCTGATTATCGAAAATCGCCCCGGCGCTGCCGGTAACATCGCCACGCGCGCCTGCACAGAGGCTGCGCCGGATGGCTACACCATCTGCATCATCATGGCCGATGCGCTGATCTACAATCAGTTCCTGTTCAAGAAACTGCCATACGATCCGGAAAAGCTGACGCCGATCATCAACCTGTTCCACCTGATCCAGGTGCTGGTGGTGAATTCGGATCTGAAGGTGAAAACGGTCGACGAACTGGTGGCGGCCTCGAAAGCTAAAGCCGGAACGTTCAACTATCTCACCGCGTCGCTGCCGCTGGCGGTCTACATGGACAGCCTCAAGCGCGACAAGGGCGCCGACTGGGTGCGCGTGCCGTTCAAAGGCGGCGGCGAAGCGACCAATGCCATCCTGTCCGGAACGACGCCGATCGGGCTGATCGGGCTCGGCAACGTGCTCTCGCAGATCGAGGGTGGCAAGATGACGGCGCTGGTGCTCACCAACAATATCCGCTCGCCGCAATTGCCCAACGTGCCGATCTTCACCGACATCGGCTACAAGGGGGCGCCGTCGCAGACTTGGTACGGGCTGTTCGCGCCCCCGGGCACGCCGAAGCCGATCATCGACAAACTCAACGCCGAGGTTACGCGGGCGATGAACCATCCCGAGTTCCGCGACAAATACATCATCGCCCGCAGCATGGTGCCGGCGATCAACACGCCGGAGCAGTTCGCGCAGCAGATCAAGGCCGACCGCGCGGCGGCCGAACAGGTCGTGAAGGAAAGCGGGCTGCAGCCGCAGTAGTTACTCCGTCATTTCGGGGCGCCGCGTAGCGGCGAACCCGGAATCCAGATGCAACACGGAAACGTCTCTGGATTCCGGGTCCGGCCCTTCGGGCCGTCCCGGAATAACGGGGCTCTGTGGATAACTGGCGAAAGGCCCGATTTCGCGGGCGGGATAGCGGGGATGCTCCCCGCCGCCTCTAAAAGTCTCAATTCTCTTGCCTATGATCGGTTGACCGATTCGGCCCAAAACCGCGAAACCCCAAGCCGCGCGCAAGCGCGGAGAAGCCCCATGCGCTTCACGCCTCAGTTCCTCGATGAGCTGCGTGCCCGCCTCCCTGTCTCGGAGGTGGTGGCTAAGCGCGTGAAGCTGCGCAAGCAGGGCCGCGAATTCGTTGGCCTGTCGCCGTTCAATAAAGAGAAGTCGCCCTCGTTCACGGTCAACGATCAGAAGGGGTTCTTCCACGATTTCTCCTCCGGCAAGCACGGCGACATTTTCGGTTTCGTGATGGAAACCGAAGGCGTCACCTTCCCGGAAGCGGTCGAGCGGCTGGCTTCGCTCGCCGGTGTCGCGCTGCCGAAAATCTCGCATGAGGACCAGGCGCGCGACGCGCGGCGTAAGACGCTGCACGACGTCATGGATCTCGCCGCGAAATTCTACGAGGCGGTTTTGGCCTCGCGCGTCGGCGCCAAGGCGCGCGGCTATCTCGCCGACCGCAGCCTCGATCCGGCGACGCAAATCAAATTCCGTCTCGGCTATGCCTCGTCCGAGCGCTTCGCGCTGAAAGAACATCTCGGCTCGCACGGTATCCCGGTCGAGGATATGGTGGAGGCGGGCCTGCTGATTGCCGGTGGCGATATTCCGGTTCCGTTCGACCGCTTCCGCGACCGCGTGATGTTCCCGATCACCGATTTGCGCGGCCGCGTTATCGCCTTCGGCGGACGCGCCATGGAAAAAGATGCGCAGGCGAAATATCTCAATTCGCCGGAGACGCCGCTTTTTCATAAAGGCGCCACGCTCTATAACATCGCCGCCGCGCGCCAGGCCGCGCATGACGGCCAACCGGTGATCGCGGTCGAAGGCTATGTCGATGTGATCGCCATGGTCACCGCGGGTTTTGTCGCCACCGTGGCGCCGCTCGGCACGGCCTTGACGGAAGACCAGCTCGCGCTGCTCTGGAAAATGGCGGACGAGCCGGTGCTTTGTTTCGACGGGGACAATGCCGGCATACGCGCGGCCTATCGCGCGGTCGAATTGGCGATGCCGCGGCTCAAGCCCGGCAAGAGCCTGAAATTTGCTTTGCTGCCGCAAGGCCAGGACCCCGACGATCTGGTGCGTTCCGCCGGCCGCGAGGCGGTGGCGGAGGTGATCGAGGCCGCGCGTCCGCTCGGGCAGATGTTATGGGCACGCGAAACGGAAGGACATTCGTTCGACACACCGGAGCGGCGCGCAGCACTGGAGGCGCGCATCAATGAAGTGACCGCCGGCATCGGCGACGACGCGGTGCGCAAATATTACCGGCAGGATTTCCAGACGCGGCTGCAACAATTCTTCGCGCCGGCGCAAGGCTCGCGCGGCAATTTCCGTGAGCGCGGGCAAGGTCAGAATTGGCACGATCGCCCCAAGGGCGAGTGGCAGCCGCGCTTCGGCGTCAAACGTCCCGAGGTTGGCTCCCGCAACACGCCCTATGTGGTGGTCAGCCAGCAGCTCGCATCGAGCCCGCTGCACCGCGGTTACCGCACGGCGGTGCCGCTGCGCGAGGCGCTGATCCTGCAGGCCGCGCTTAATTATCCCTGGCTGCTGCACGATCATTTGGAGGAATTGGCCTCGCTCGAGTTCCGCTATGCCGACGCCGAAAAACTCAAAGCGGCGCTGATCGACATCGCCGCCCACTCCGCGGCCGCCGATGCCGGGGTGATCAAGGCGGAATTGGCCGCCCGCGACCTCACCGGGGTGATGGAGCGCATCGAGGCCGCCATAACCACCTCATCGGTCTGGGGCGCGCGCCCGGAGGCCGCGCCTGAGGACGTTTTGGTGACCTGGCAGCAGTTGGTCGCCTTGCATCGGCAGTGGCATTCACTAACTAAGGAGCTCAAGGACGCCGAACACGCGCTGGGTCAAGACAGCAGCGAGGCCAACTATTTGCGGCTGCGTGACGTCAAAGCCCGGCTTGAGCGGATGGACGGAACCGAGGCCCTGATCGAGGGCTTTGGAGCCTCTTCCGGCCGGGGCGCGCGAAGCTTGTGAGCTTGGCTTTTGCGCTTGACCGCAGGCCGTGAAGGAGGCACGAAATTGCCGGACCGGCGGGGAATAAAGGTCGATTCCCATCGGTTTTCTCAGGGTTAATCGGAGCTTAAGCGGGTTTCGAGGACACTACAGCCTGATTCGGTGGCAGCTCCATGCTGGTGCGGCCCTATTTGCCTATGCGCTTGGATCGAGGGGACGGGGGAATGCGGCGCGAGACGGCCAAAGAGGTCCAAGCGAAGGTCCAAGCGAAGGCCCCCGTGAAGGGCCAAGCCAAGATTCAAGTGAAGGTCCAAGCAAAGGCCCCGGCAAAGGTCCAAGCGAAGGTTCAATCCAAGGTCCCACTGAAGGTCCAGGAGAAACAGATGGCGACCAAGGCGAAAGCGGTGGCGGTCAAGGAAGAAGCGCCGGAGAAGGAAGCCGAAGGCGCGCCCGATTCTCCGCTGCCGCTGCTCGATCTCAACGACGCCGGCGTCAAGAAAATGATCAAGGCCGCCAAGAAGCGCGGCTATGTCACCTATGAACAGCTCAATGCCGTGATGCCCTCGGAGGAAGTGACCTCCGAGCAGATCGAAGACACGCTGGCGATGCTCAGCGAGATCGGCATCAACGTGGTCGAGACCGAGGACGCCGACAGCGAAGAGGGTGAAACCGAGAAAGCGACCGACGAAACCGACGACGATGACGATGACTCCGGCCGCGAAGTGGTCGAGACCAAGACCAAGTCGCTGGCGATTGCCGAGAAGAAAGAGCCGTCCGAGCGCACCGACGATCCCGTGCGCATGTATCTGCGCGAAATGGGCTCGGTCGAACTGTTGTCGCGTGAGGGCGAAATCGCCATCGCCAAGCGCATCGAGGCCGGCCGCGAGGCGATGATCGCAGGGCTGTGCGAAAGCCCGCTGACCTTCCAGGCCGTCATCATCTGGCGCGAAGAGCTGAGCGAAGGCAAAGTTTTCCTGCGCGACATTATCGACCTGGAAGCGACTTACGCAGGCCCCGATGCCAAGCAGATGCAGGTGCCGGTGCCGGTCATCATCGGACCCGACGGCAAGCCCATTCCACAAGCCGTCGGCGTGCCGGTTCCGGGCGCGCCGCATTTGCAAGTTGTGCAGCCGGTAGCGCCGCCGGCCGCTCCCCCGCAAGCGACCCCGTTCAAGGCGCCGGGTGAATCCGCCGACGGCGAGGAGCCGAAGGATCCGGCCGAGTCCGCCGCCGAAGGCGATTACGACGAAGACGACATGGAGAATTCGCTGTCGCTCGCCGCCATCGAAGCCGAGCTCAAGCCGAAAGTGGTCGAGACCTTCGACAACATCGCCGACAGCTTCAAACGGCTGCGCCGCTTGCAGGAGCAGGACATCAACTTCCGCCTGCACAACACCTCGCTGTCGCCGGCGCAGGAGCGCAAATACAAGAAGCTCAAGGAAGAAATCATCACCGAGGTGAAGTCGCTGCGGCTCAACCAGGCACGCATCGATTCGCTGGTCGAGCAGCTCTACGACATCAACAAGCGCCTCGTCTCGAACGAAGGCCGGCTGATGCGCCTGGCGGAAAGCTACGGCGTCACGCGCGACGAATTCATCAAGAACTACATGGGCAACGAGCTCGATCCGCGCTGGCTCAACCGCATTTCGAAACTGTCCGCCAAGGGCTGGAAGAATCTGGTTGCCAAGGAAAAAGATCGGATCAAGGAAATCCGCAGCCTGGTGCACGAGCTCGCCGGACAAACCGGTGTTGAGATCTCCGAGTTCCGCAAGATCGTGCACGGCGTGCAGAAGGGCGAGCGCGAAGCCCGCCAGGCCAAGAAGGAAATGGTCGAGGCGAACCTGCGTCTCGTCATCTCGATCGCCAAGAAATACACCAACCGCGGCCTGCAATTCCTCGATTTGATCCAGGAAGGCAATATTGGTCTGATGAAGGCGGTCGACAAATTCGAATACCGCCGCGGCTACAAGTTCTCGACCTATGCGACCTGGTGGATCCGCCAGGCGATCACGCGCAGCATCGCCGACCAGGCGCGCACCATCCGCATTCCGGTGCACATGATCGAGACCATCAATAAGATCGTGCGCACCTCGCGCCAGATGCTCAACGAAATCGGCCGCGAGCCGACGCCGGAAGAGCTGGCCGAAAAACTCGGCATGCCGCTCGAAAAAGTGCGCAAAGTTCTGAAAATCGCCAAGGAGCCGCTCTCGCTGGAGACGCCCATTGGTGACGAGGAAGACTCGCATCTCGGCGATTTCATCGAGGACAAGAACGCGATCCTGCCCATCGACGCCGCCATCCAGTCGAACCTGCGCGAGACGACGACGCGCGTGCTGGCCTCGCTCACTCCACGCGAGGAGCGCGTGCTGCGCATGCGCTTCGGCATCGGCATGAACACCGACCACACGCTCGAGGAAGTCGGCCAGCAGTTCTCGGTTACCCGCGAGCGCATCCGCCAGATCGAGGCGAAAGCGCTGCGCAAGCTGAAGCATCCGAGCCGCAGCCGGAAGCTGCGGTCGTTCCTGGATAACTAAGCAAGCCTCGCCCCGCACTCGGTGTTACTCCCTCTCCCCTGGGGGAGAGGGTTGGGGTGAGGGGGCAAGTAACTCTCGATAGTAGGCTATAACCCCTCACCCGACGCGCTTTGCGCGTCGACCTCTCCCTATGGGAGAGGCAAAGGAGAGAACCGCCGATGCTCTTTCGTTCCCTCTCAGCCTTCCTCCTCACCTTCCTGCTCGCCGCTCCCGCTTCGGCCGCGAAATGCGGCGGCGACTTCAATGTCTTCATCGCCGCGATGGCGCGCGAGGCGCAAGGCTCCGGCGTGTCGCGCGCCGTCATTGACAGCGCGCTCGCCGGCGTCACGCCCGATCCGGCGGTGCTGGCATTCGACCGCCGCCAGCGCGGCACGTTCCGCAAGACCTTCGAGGAATACGCCGCCACCCGCGTCATCCCGCCGCGCATCAAGCGCGCCAAATCGCTGATGCAACGCCACGCCGCGCTGCTCGCGCGCGTCGAGGCGCAGTTCGGCGTGCCGCGCGCGCTGATCATGGCGATCTGGACGCTTGAGTCCGATAACGGCACCGGCGACATCGGCAAGATGCCGGTGGTGCGCACGCTCGCCACGCTGGCGCATGATTGCCGTCGCACCGAGCTGTTCCAGGGCGAGCTCATCGCCGCGCTGCAGATCGTCCAGCGTGGCGATCTGCCGTTGCGCGACCTGACCGGCGCCTTTGCCGGCGAGCTCGGCCAGACGCAGTTTCTGCCCAGCTCCTATATCAAATACGGCGTCGATTTCGATGGCAACGGCCATGTCGATCTCAAGCACAGCGTGCCGGATGTGCTGGCCTCGACGGCCAATCTGCTGAAGACCGCCGGCTGGCGGCGCGGCGAGCCGTTCGGCGAGGGCACGGCGAATTTCGAGGCGATGCGCGAGTGGAACCGATCCGAGGTCTATCGCAAGACCATGGTGCTGATGGCGGAGCGGATCGCGGGGCCGTAGCACCGCCTCATCCTGAGGAGCCGTGCGAAGCACGGCGTCATCGCAAGTCGGCCTTGGCCGACTTGCGCATTCAACAATCCGATCTCGGGGAAACCCGAGATCGGTGGATGGGGCAGCCTCGTCCTTCGAGACGCGCACTGCGTGCGCTCCTCAGGATGAGGCCGATCGTGCGCTAATTCACCTTCATCATCTTTTCGGGCTTGGCGCCGACGCGCGCGATACTCTTGATCGCCAGCGGCGAGCGGCCGGATTTTTCCGCGATCTCGCGGTCCTGTTCGATGATGAAGCCGCGGGCCGGCTCGTCCTTCTCCAGGCCGCCGAGGAGTTCCGCCGGCACGCGCCGGTTGGAACGCTGCGAGCCGTCTTCATAGACGACGTCGAAGAACACAAATTCGCCTTTGGGGTTGGTTCCCGGTTTCTTTGCCATGGCGGTTGTCCTGTTCGATTGGATATTCCGTCATTCCGGGACGCTGCGAAGCAGCGGACCCGGAATCCAGATGCCGTTTCTGAGTCCAGGTCTGGATTCCGGGTTCGCACGCTGACGCGCGCGCCCCGGAATGACGAATCGATGATCCAGGTTCAATTACAAAAAAGAAAAACCCCGCGCAAGCGCGGGGTTTCTCCAGTCATCGGAACCTTAGATGGCTTGCAGATTCGCGGCAGCGGACTTACCACTGCGCGGATCGGCCTGCACATCGAACGAGACCTTCTGGCCTTCGTTGAGGTTGCTCATGCCGGCGCGCTCGACTGCCGAGATGTGAACGAACACATCGGGGCCGCCGCCGTCCTGCACGATAAAGCCGAAGCCTTTTTGAGAATTGAAGAACTTAACGGTACCTGTGGCCATAGTGGCCTCCTTTTGAAACGCACTTTTGCGTCTATGCCCCATGCAAACCATTTGCCTGGGCCTCATATCCGGATTTTTGCGTGTTCTTGGGAAAAGGCCCGTAAGGACCGAAACGTACAAGTCAGGCTAAATCACGAATTCTGTCTATATAGGGTTGTAGCGGCGCTTTGGCAATCGTCTCCGCGCTGGGCGGATTTGGGCCGGGCGTGCGGCGGTAATTGGTTAATGCGTGCTTGCCGTGGTGTCGCGGAAAACTGGCGCGGCAACGTGGCAAACGCGATTTTGCCGAAATGTTACGCTGGCCGTGCCGCATTTGGAATCAAATGCATAGGAATACGACAACCACGCAACAAACCTCATGGTTCACGCGCATGGAACGCATGCTCAATGAGACCTACTGCGGCGGGCGAATCCGCGTATATTGCACCGCAACAACAAGAAAAAACGCACCGGGAAACGCCTTGGGTATCGGGCCCTCATAAGGAGCCGATGCCATGGCCACCACTTCATCCGCGCTTGCACCGCGCGATTTGCCTAACACGAAAATCTCAAGCGGCCCCGGCTTGTTCAGCCGGATGTTCGCGGCGCTCACGGCTGCGCGCATGCGCCAGGCCGAGCGCGAAGTCGCGCGCTATCTCGAAGGCCACGGCGGTAAATTCACCGATGAGGCCGAGCGCGAAATCGAGCGCCGCTTTCTGTCCAATCAATCGCGCTGGTGAGAGCGTTTTCGCAGCCACTTATTCGCACAGGAGACGACAATGTCTACATTTTCGATCCGCGCTCTGCACGGTCCGGCTTTTCCCAGCTTCGCGCGCGTTCTCTTCTTCATTGGAGCGGTCTTCGACGTGTTCGCCGAGGCGCAGGAAATGGCCCGCGCGGCGCACAAGCGTTATCCGTTCGTGGAAGGCTGAGACCAAGTTTAGGCCTAAGGCGTCAGGCCGCGCCTTCCACCACGCGCATGTCGCGATCGACATTGCCGGTGCCGAGCGTCTTGAGCGCCTCTTTATAGGCGGGCGTGTCGTGGCAGGCGAGCGCCTGGTCGAGGCTGTCGAACTCGATCAGCACCACGCGCTCATTGAGGCCGGCCTCGTAGGTCTTGGCCGGCTTGTTGCGGATCAGGAAGCGGCCGCCGGCCGCGGCGATCGCGGTTGCTGCAAGCTTGGCATAGGCCTGCCAGGCTTCCGGATTTTTCACCGAGCGATAGGTCACCACCCAATAGGCCTTCGGCATGTCACGCTCCCTGTTTTGTTTTTAGTCCGACTGCGGCGGACAATAGA
>SHVM01000038.1 GCA_009694265.1 Pseudolabrys sp. | reverse complement strand
AAGCTGCGCCTGTAGCTTGCCGGGATGCCGGTATATCGCAGCAGAGCTACGCGATGAGCTGCTCAATGGAGAGATCTTCTACAGCCTGAAAGAAGGGCAGATCGTCATCGAGCAATGGCGACGGCACTACAACACAGTCAGACCGCACTCATCGCTCGGATATCGACCACCGGCGCCACAGACGATGAGCCCGTTCCTGCCACCGCTAGATCAGGCCGCGCAAATGCAATAGTCTCTCTATCGCGCTGGTATAAAAAATCCGTCAGGTCAGTCAAGCGTCCGTCGATATCCGCGCGCGGCAAGTCAGCCATAATATGCCGATCAGCACCACATTGATCAGCGCGAGCAAGGTCAATAGACCGATGGTCGCATTCGCCCCGCTCGTTTCGATCAGCAGCGCACCGGCTGACGGCGCCAATGCCTGCACGATCAGGCTGGGAAACGCGAGCTTGCCCATCAGCCTTGGAAACCGCAGCGGCCCGAACAGCGCCAGCGGCAAGGTGCCGCGCCCGATCCAAAAAATGCCGTAGCCGGCGCCGTAGAGCAGAATGATCAGCAGCAATATCGGAAAGCTGGCCGACAACAAAATCAAGCCGATCGCCATCAGGCTGCATGAGGCGATCATGGTCCAGATCGGATGATAGCGATTGCCGAACAGCCGCTCGACCACGCGGGCGCCGACCTGCGCCGGACCGAACAGCGTGCCGAGACCGACGGCGACCGCGAAGTCCACACCCCTCGCCTGCAAAAATATCATGAAATTCACGATCACGATCGCGCCAATGGCAGCGGAAATCGAAAGCACCAAAGCGAGCAATGAAAAGATCAGGGTTTCGTTTTCAATTCGCGATGGCGCGGCTGGACGATCTTTGTCGTCCTGCGCATCCTTAGGCTCAACGCGCGCCGACGCGCGCCGCACCACCGACATTTGCAGCGGCAAGGCCACGCACACATGAATGGCCGCATAAATGAAGCAGGCGCTGCGCCAACCAACATGATCGATCATGAACGCGCTGAGCGGCCAGCAAATGGTGCTGGCGAAGCCGCCGAACAGTGTGAGATTGGTGATCGGGCCGCGGGCCTCGCTGCCATAAAGACGGCCGAGCGCGGCAAACACCGCATCGTAGAGCCCGGTGCCCATGCCGATGCCGATCAGCGCCCAGCCGAGCAGATAGACCGGCAGGGCTGGCGCGAGGCCCACGCATATCAAGCCCGCAGCGTAAAACAACGAGCTCGCAAACAAAACCGGACGGCCGCCATGCCGGTCGATGATGCGGCCGACTTGCGGCGAAATCAGCCCAGCCACCAGCAGGCCGATCGAGGTGCCGCCGACCACCCAGCCGAGCGACCAGCCGGTATCGTGCACAATCGGTTCGGCGAACACCGCGGGAAAATAGAACGAGGTTCCCCAGGCCAGGATTTGCGTGACGCCAAGAGCGGCGATGACAACGCGGCGGTCGAGCGGGCGCGCCTCTGCTTGCGTGTCCAAGACTCGTTCCTTTAACGTCGATCCCACATTGGCGGCATTGGCCACTCATCCGCTCGTCTCCGCGCAAGCGGGAACCCAGGATATAAATCTGCTGACACCGCGATCATAATCCTGGATTCCCGCTTGCGCGGAGACGAGCGGAACATGGGTCGATGCAAGTCGCACATGCGTTAACTCGCCGGATCCAAGCCTTTGGACTTGAGCACGGCGGCGGCGACGGGGTCGGAGAACACCTTGATCAGCGCCTTGGATGCCGCGTTGTCTTTGGCAGATGAAGAAAGCCCGGCCGCATAGGTGGTCGTGCTCTGGATCTCCTTCGGCAATGGCCCGACAAGCGCCGCGCCCTTCACCGCCACGATCTCGCTGATCTGGTGGATGCCGAGTTCGGCTTCGCCGCTGACGATAAGATCGGCAACGTGGCCGCCATTCTTGAGCTTGGCTTTCGGCCGGATTTGGTCGGCGACGCCCAACTTGACCAGCAGCTTGTCGACATAGATGCCGCTTGAGCCGCCGCTGGCCGGATCGAGATAGGCGACCGTTTTGGCAGCGAGCAGCGCCTCTTTGAATTTTTCGACCGTGCTTACATCCGGCTTGGGCGTGCCCTCCTTCACCATGACGCCGACGCCGACGCTGGCTACCATGACCTGGCTGCCGGAAACGGCCTTGCCGCTCGCGATCAAGGCGTCGAGCACGCCCGGCGTAACCACCACGATGTCGAAGGCTTCGCCGCCCTCGATCCGGGTTTTCAGTTGGCCGGCGGTGCCGTTATCGACCGTGACCTTATGGCCGGTCTGCTTTTTGAACTCGGGCACCAGCGCCAGCACCACCGGCTTGAAGACGCCGGTGGTCAGCACCTTGATCTCGGCAGCGCTCACCTGCGGCAGGCCACCGAAGCTGAAAGTGGCCGCGATAAGGCCGGCGCGCCACATATGCGAATTCATGGGTCATGGGTCTCCCTGGGAGCGTCCAATCTACACGATCTCAGAGGATTTTTGAGTTTTGATGCCTCCTTTTGCAGCGCCACAAAATACTCTGAAAAACACCCTCTGAATTTCAACAAAAATAGACTTTATTCATAATAATCAGTTTCTTGAGCTATGCGTTTTTCGCTTAGCTGCGGCGCAGCAAAGTTCCTTTTCAATCGCCGTAAAAAGCCTATTTTGCAGGTAATTCAAGTCACCGGCCATAGGGCCGGACCTAAGAGAAAGAGCAACACCATGATTGCTGCCCTCGTCCGCTTCATCCAGGAATGGAAGCGCTACAACCAGAGCCTCAGCGAGTTGTCTCGCCTGGGCGACCGCGAGCTTGCCGACATTGGCATCAGCCGCTCCGATATCCCGCGCGTGGCCTGGAACGCCGCGCACAAGAACTAAGCCGAACCTCCCTACATTGGCTTGAAAGCGCCCGCGCCCATCGCGGGCGTTTTCGTCTTTTCAGGCTGATGCGCTAGTTTCGGTGCATGAAACCCGTCCACATCATTGGCGGCGGCCTCGCCGGTTCGGAAGCCTCCTGGCAACTCGCGCAACTTGGCGTGCCGGTGACGCTGCATGAGATGCGGCCACTGCGCGGCACGGCCGCCCACAAGACCGATTTCTATGCCGAACTGGTCTGCTCGAATTCGTTCCGCTCCGACGACAAAGACCACAATGCGGTCGGCCTGCTGCATGAGGAGATGCGCAGGCTCGGCTCGCTGGTCATGCAAGCGGCCGATACCAACCAAGTCCCCGCCGGCGGCGCGCTGGCGGTCGACCGCGACGGGTTTTCCAGCGCGGTATCGGCAGCGCTCGCGGCCCATCCGCTCATTACGCTTGAGCGTGGCGAAGTCGCAGTGCCGCCGGACGTATGGGACAGCGTCATCATCGCGACCGGCCCGCTCACCTCGCCCGATCTCGCGGCCACGATCCGCACGCTTACCGGCGAGGATGCGCTGGCCTTTTTCGACGCCATTGCGCCCATCGTGCATCGCGAAAGTATCGATCTGGAGCAGGCCTGGTTCCAGTCACGCTACGACAAGGTGGGACCGGGCGGCTCCGGCGCCGACTACATCAACTGCCCGATGTCGCGCGAACAATACGATGCCTTCGTCGACGCACTGATCGCCGGCGACAAAACGACGTTTCACGAATGGGAAGCCTCAACGCCCTATTTCGACGGTTGCCTGCCGATCGAGGTGATGGCCGAACGCGGACGCGAAACGCTCCGCCATGGGCCGATGAAACCGTTCGGCCTGACCAATCCGCGCCAGCCCGATGTGAAAGCTTACGCCGTCGCGCAGCTGCGCCAGGACAACAAGCTCGGCACGCTGTTCAACATGGTCGGCTTCCAGACCAAGCTCAAACACGGCGAACAGGTGCGCATTCTGCGCACCATACCCGGTCTGCAGAATGCCGAATTCGCGCGGCTCGGCGGGCTGCACCGCAATACGTTTCTTAATTCACCCAAGCTGCTCGACGAAACATTGCGGCTTAAGGCCAATCCGCGCTGGCGTTTCGCCGGCCAGGTCACCGGCTGCGAAGGCTATGTGGAATCCGCCGCCATCGGCCTGCTCGCCGCGCGCTTTGCCGTTGCCGAGCGCCGGGGTGAGACGATCGCGCCGCCGCCACCCACAACCGCGCATGGCGCGCTGCTCGCGCATATCACCGGCGGCCATATCGAGACCATCGATGCCGGCCCGTCGTCGTTTCAGCCGATGAACGTGAATTTCGGACTGTTCCCGCCGCTGACCGCACAGGTTCCCTTCGACAAGGACGGCCGCAAATTCGGCCGCGGCTCGGCCAAGAACCTGGCGCGCAAGGGCGCCCTCAGCGAGCGCGCACTCGACGATCTCGCATGCTGGATTGGCGAACACGCGCGCACGCCCGCCGCCGCCGAGTAATTTTAACGGAGAAAGATGCGCTTCGGATTTCGCGCCGCGCGCCACAACAGCCATTGCCGCCGCCAGGCCGGTAATAGCTCAAATTGAAACGGCTCATAACCGGCGCGCTCCATGCGGCGAAGCTGCGGACCGATCAGCGCGACCGGCAGGAATGCAGGCAGGATTTGCGGCGACGCCGACTGCAGGCTCGCTTGCGCCTTTTCCAGATGTTGGCGTGCAATGTCCCGCATATCGCTGAGCGCTGCCCGCAAGGGGCCGCTAATCTGCCGGGCAAAAATATCTTCGCGGTTGACGCCATGGCGACCCAGCACGTCGAGCGGCACATAGAGCTGTCGCCGGGCTACGTGCCGCGGTAGATCGCTCAGGATTCTGCCGATGGTCGTGGCGGCACTGGCATTCAGCGTAAATGTTTCGGGCGGCGCACTGCCTTGGCCGAGGATCCCGGCGGCCATGGCGAACAGCGGCGATTGGGTTCGGATCGCGTATAATTCCAAATCATCCACACTTACCATCGGTTCGTCGTACAGATCGAAGCTGCGCGCGTCGATCAATTCCAGAAGGGGTGCCGCCACAAATCCATAGCGCTCAAGCGCGGCTTGTAGCGCCGCCGCCACCGGATGGGCGGCCGCCTCGCCGTCGCGTTCGCCCGATAACATCTCGCGCCACCATTGCAGACGGATTTCGCCCGGCATCGGCTCGCGCGCCAGTTCGCGCACGCGGGCGATTTCCACATTGAAGGCATAGAGCGCAAACAGCGCATCGCGATGCTCGGCCGGCGCAAACAACGTGGCGAGATAGCGGTCCCGGTCGGCCTCGCGAACCAGCGCGGCGCAATGCTCGAAATTGGTCTGCATCTGGTTAGTCTAACTCAGACACTACTCAACCGCGATCAGGCCAGCGCCGACGCGGCGGTTTTCCGCCAGCAAGATATTGTAGGTCCGCACCGCCGGTCCGGTCGCCAGGCAATCGACCGATACCGGCAATTCGCGGAACCGCGCCCGCAATCGCTCCGGCAAGGACCAAGGCTCGCGGCCGGCGCCGATCAGAAACACATCGAGCCCCTCGCCTCGCGCAAACACCGGCTCCAGCGCGGCCAGTGTCAATTCGGTCACATCCTTGACCGGCCAGGCCCAGATGCCGTCCGGCAGGCACAAAATCGAGCCGCGGTGCGACATGCCGGCAAAGCGGAAGCCGCCATTGCCATAGGAATCGATCGGCGCCGGGCTCGGCAGATGCGGGGCATCGGCCAAAACTTGCCCAGGCTTGATGCCGCCGGCCATGGGTTTAAGGCTTGTCCGAAGCCGAACTGCTGTACGCGTCGCGTCCGGTGCCGACGCCGAGATAGATCAGGATCGGGGCCGCGATGAATACCGAGGTGTATGTGCCGACCAGCACCACGCCGAACATCATGGTCGCCGTGAAGCTGTGGATCGCCTGGCCGCCGAACAGCAGTAGTGCGAGCAGCGCCAGACTGACGGTCACGTGGGTAATCACCGAGCGCGAGAGCGTCTGGTTTACCGACGCGTTGAGCAAATCCGCCATCGGCATTTTTTTGTAGCGGCGCAGCATTTCGCGAATTCGGTCGTAGATCACCACGGTATCGTTGAGCGAATAGCCCAGGATGGTGAGCAGCGCCGCGATACTGGTGAGATCGAAGTCGATCTGGGTGATCGACATGAAGCCGATCGTGAGCACGATGTCATGTACGTTGGCGATCATGGCGCCGAGCGCGAACTGCCACTCGAAGCGGAACCATAGATAAATAAGAATGCAAAAGATCGCGAGCCCCAGGCCGACGACACCATAGGACAACAGTTCGCCGGACACGCGCGGGCCGACCACTTCGACCCGGCGATAATCCACGTCGCTGCCAAGCGCGTTGCGCACTTTGGCCACCGCCACCTGCTGCGCGGCATCGCCGCCCGGCTGTTCGGCAATGCGGATCAACACTTCGCTCGGGCCGCCGAACTGCTGCAACTGCACCTCGCCGAGGCCCAGCCCGCCGAGCGTGTTGCGCATTTTCGCCAGATCGGCGGAGCCCGATTTCGACTGCACTTCCAGCAACGTGCCGCCCTTGAAGTCGATGCCGAAATTCAGCCCGTGGAAAAAATAAAGCGAGATGGCGAGAATCGACATCAACGCGGAAATAGGAAAACTGATGCGCCGGAAGCGCATGAAATCGAATTTGGTGTCGTCGGGTACGATGCGGAGCAGGCGCACGGGTTATTTCCTAAATAGGTACGCGTTGCGGACGACGCCACCACACCCAGTAAGCGACGATGAGCCGCGTCACGGTGAAGGCGGTGAACACGGTGGTGATGATGCCGATGCCGAGCGTCACCGCAAAACCGCGCACCGGACCGGTGCCGATATAGAACAACACCGCGGCGGCGATGAAGGTCGTGATGTTGGAATCGAGAATGGTGGCGAGCGCGCGGTTGAACCCTGCGTCGATCGCATTGATCGGCGTGCGTCCCGCGCGCACTTCCTCGCGGATGCGCTCATAGATCAGCACGTTGCTATCGACCGCGATGCCGACGGTCAGCACGATGCCGGCGATGCCCGGCAATGTCAGCGTGGCGTTGAGTAGCGACAATATTCCGAAGATCATGGCGACGTTGATCGCCACCGCGATATTGGCGAACACCCCAAACAGGCCATAGGTCGCGAGCATGAAAACAATCACCATGCCCGCCCCGACGTAAGAACTGATCTTGCCCTTCGCGATCGAGTCCGCGCCGAGGCCGGGGCCGACTGTGCGCTCCTCGATGATCGTGAGCGGCGCCGGCAGCGCGCCGGCGCGCAGCAGGATGGAAAGATCGTTCGCGCTCTGGACCGTAAAGCTGCCGGAAATCTGCCCCGAGCCGCCTAGAATCGGTTCGCGAATGACGGGGGCTGAGATCACTTCGTTGTCGAGGATGATTGCAAACGGCTTGCCGACGCTTTCCTGTGTCACCTGCGCGAATTTTCGAGACCCGCTCGTGTTGAAACGGAACGAGACGATAGGCTCGTTGGTACGCTGATCGAATCCGGGCTGTGCGTCGGTGAGGTCGCCGCCCGACACCAATATCCGCTTCTCGACCAGATAAGGCGTCTTGGGTTGGCTCGCGCTGTATAAAATTTCATCGTCCTGCGGCACGCGGCCTTGCAGCGCCTGTTCCGGCGACATCCCCGTATCGACCATCCGGAAATCGAGCTTTGCCGTCTTGCCCAGCAGTTCCTTGAGCCGGGTTGGGTCTTGCAGGCCCGGCACCTGAACCAGAATACGGTCGGTGCCCTGGCGCTGGATCAGAGGCTCCACCGTGCCGAGTTCGTTCACGCGCCGTTCGATGATCTGAATCGACTGCTCGACCGATTGGCGCACGCGTTCGAGGATTGCCGCATTTGTTAGCGTCAGCCGAATGAGATTGCCGGCCTCGTTGGTGATATCGATGCTGCGCTGGCCACTACCGCCGAGGATGCCGCCGAGCGGCAGCGACAATTCGCCGAGCTTTGTTTGCGCCGCCGGCATACCGGCATCGTCGCGAATGCGCACTTCGACACCGTTACCGCGCACCGCCAGCCCGGTATAGCCGACACGCGCATCACGCAGCACGCGGCGAACGTCGTCGCGCAGCGATTCAAGCTTATCCTTGCGAACCGCCTTGGTGTCGACTTCGAGCAGGATGTGCGAACCGCCCTGCAGATCGAGGCCCAGAACCATATGGCGCTGCGCCCATTTCGGCCAGCTCTGCACCGTCTTCTCAGGAAAGAAGTTCGGCACGGCAAACATGCAGACGACGAATGCCGTCAGGACAACCGCCGCCGCCTTCCACCGCGTGAAATACATGACGTTCCGATTGAGTAAGGACTTGCTGTCTTGAGTAAGGAAAACTGAAGGCTGTACAAAGGTCCGCGGCGCTTAGCTGGACGCGGCCTCGTCCTTCACCGGTTCACCCTTGGCGCGCACGTCGCTGATCATCTGCCGCATCTGGCGGATACGAACGTCGTCCGCGACCTCGATTTCGATCTGGTCGTCGTCGATCACCTTGGTGACCTTGCCGATGAGCCCGCCATTGGTGACGACGGTGTCGCCCCGCCGCACGTTCTTGACCATTTCCTGATGCGCCTTCACGCGCTTTTGCTGCGGACGCAGGATCAGGAAATACATGATGACGAAAATCAGCACGAACGGCAGTAGCGACATCAGCATGCCGCCGTCGCCGCCTGCCCAGCCGAGCAGCGACCCTTGCGCAAACGCGGGCGAAATGAACATCGATGCTTCCTTGCATGGTTTTTAATGCGCATGCCGGGCGCCATCTCCGGTCCGGCTTGCGCGCTTGAATTTCGCGGGACTATAGCGGCCGTAGCACCAATTGCAACGTCGCGCGGCCCCCTAAAACCGGCCATATTTGGCCATTTCCGCCGAGCCCAGCTTGCGGGCCTAGCGCCACCCCGCTAAGAGCAGCGCAAGTTCCGAAGGCAGCCCTATGGCCAAATCGAAGTCCAAGTCGAAGTCCAAATCCACGTCCAAATCCAAGCCCCCCGCCCAGGGCGCCGGTCACAATGACATTGCTGAGCGCATCGCCAATGCGCTCGAACGGCTGGCGCCGCAGCGCCCGAGCCTGCCCGATCTCACTCTCGCCGACGCCTTTATCTGGCACCCGGACGGCCGCCTGGCGCCGGTCGCGCGCGTTAACCGCGTCGAGATGTCGCTGCTCAAAGGCATCGATCGCGTGCGCGACGTGCTGGTGGAGAATACCGAACGTTTCGCCAAAGGCCTGCCGGCCAACAATGCGCTGCTGTGGGGTGCGCGCGGCATGGGCAAGTCGTCTTTGGTGAAAGCCGCGCACGCCGCGGTCAATGCCGACACCGCGCTCAGCGGCAAGCGCGGGCAGCTCAAGCTGATCGAAATCCACCGCGAGGACATCAACAGTCTGCCCGACCTGATGGTGCTCACCCGCGGCTCGCATTATCGCTTCATCGTATTCTGCGACGATCTCTCATTCGACGGCGAGGACACAACCTACAAGTCGCTCAAGGCCCTGTTGGAAGGCGGCATTGAGGGCCGGCCGGACAATGTGATTTTTTACGCGACGTCAAACCGCCGCCATCTGATGTCGCGCGACATGATGGAGAACGAGCGCTCGACCGCGATCAATCCTGGCGAGGCGGTGGAGGAGAAAGTGTCGCTGTCCGACCGCTTCGGGCTTTGGCTCGGCTTTCACCGCTGCAGCCAGGATGAATATCTCGCGATGGTCGACAGCTATGTCGCGCACTTCAAGATTCCGGCGCGCGGCGAAGCCCTGCACCACAATGCGCTGGAATGGTCGACCACGCGCGGCGCGCGCTCCGGCCGCGTCGCCTGGCAATTCGTGCAGGATTTGGCGGGGCGGCTCGGGGTGGCGTTGAAGGATTAAGAATAATCGCTTGTCATTCCGGGACGCACGCGTCAGCGTGCGGATCCGGAATCCAGAAACACGGCAAAGTTATTATATGTTTCTGGATTCCGGTTCGCGCCTTCGGCGCGAACCGGAATGACAGAATATCACGCCCCGCTGAGATACTTGGTCGGATCGACCGGGGTCGAGCCTTTGCGGATTTCGAAATGCAGTTGCGGCGAGGTCACGTTGCCGGTCTGTCCAGCGTGCGCAATCACTTGGCCCCGCTTGATGCTATCCCCGCGCTTGACTAGCAGCTCGCTGGCATGCGCGTAAGCCGACACGAAACCGTTGGCGTGACGGATCAGCACCAGATTGCCGTAGCCTTTCAGTTCATTGCCGGCGTAAGCGACGACACCGTCGTCGGCGGCCTTGACCGGCGTGCCTTCCGGCACCGCCAGATTAATGCCTTCGTTCTGCACGCCGTTCGTCTTCGGGCCGAAGCCGGCGATGACGCGGCCCTTCACCGGCCAGCGGAATGACGGCATGCTGCCGGCCGCTTCCGCGGTCTTGACAACGCTTTCGGTCTTTTCGGGCTCTTGCGCGGCCAGGCGCGCGGTCTGCGCCGGCACGTTGGCAACCCTGTCAACGGAACCCGTGCGCGGCTGCGCGACCTGGAGCGCAGCGCTCTGAATTTTCGTCTGCCGCGCGGCGACGGGACGCCCGCCCGGGACCGTGAGCCGGTCGCCGATATTGATCTTGGTATAGGGCTGGATGTTGTTGGCCCGCGCCAGAGTGCCAAGCGTAATGCCGTGCCGGCGTGCAATCCCGATCAGGCTTTCACCGAGCGCAACGATGTGGACGTTTTGACCAGCCGTCGTCTGCGCTGAAGCAACCGCGGCCTGCGGCGCGGAGCCTGAGACATAGCGCGGAATAACCAAGCGCTGGCCAGGCTTGATCGAAGCCGGATTGCTGATGCCGTTCGTCTCCAATAGAGCGGACACCGGCACGCCGTGTTTTTTCGCGATGTGATCGACGCTTTCGCCGTAGCCGACGGTCACCGGCGAGCCACCGTCCCAAGTCCAAGCGCCGGCGAGTTTTGGCGGCGCGGCCACAGTGTAAGCAGGCGCTTGGCGCGCGGTCACCGATCCGGTGACGTCGCTGTTATTTTTGGAATAATTCTGTGAGCCGGGCCGATAGGCGCCCAGCCCTTGCGCGCCGTTGGCGATACCGCTGCCGCTGGCCGCGACCGTGGCGGGCCGGCCCGGCGCCGGCAAGGGCTGCGCCTCGACGCGGTTGCTGGATGCCGGGCGCGCGGCGATCGAGCCGGTGACTTCCTGCTGTTGCTGCGGCGGAGCCGCACGATTGGATGCGTAGGGATCGGAGTCGAAGCGCCCCGAGTCCGAGCAGCCGGCGGCGGTTACTCCAACCAGCGCTAAAATTGCAACGCGCGGCCATATTTGCGAGCAAGCAAGCGGGCGGGACGGCACGTTGGAGCGCGGCATGTGGTTACTCACTCATACGCAAAAAACATAGAGTTCAAAATAAAGCAGCCGCGAGTAAATAATGTTTTAAGAATTACCGAATCGTTGAGAGTGGTTACGAGTCTGATAAAATTGTCATAATCCTGCTTATAGTTCCTGTGCTTGTCCGGGCAAAAGCGGCACGAAACGTACCGGGATCAGATTCTCACGGGTTATTCCCGTTTGCGATTTGGTAAGCTTGATAATGTGTTGCGTTTCCCCGTGGGCCCCGAGCGGCAGCAGCATGACACCATCGTCGGCCAGTTGATCGATCAGGGTTTGCGGCATGCGCTCCGCGGCGGCGGTGACGATGATGCGATCGAAAGGCGCCCTGCCCGGCACTCCGGCAAAACCGTCGCCTACGACGACCTCGACATTGATATAGCCGAGCGAGGCAAGCCGCCCGCGCGCCTGATCGGCGAGCGTGCGATAGCGCTCGATGCTCACCACCTCGCGCGCCAGCCGCGACAGCACGGCGGCCTGATAACCCGAGCCGGTGCCCACCTCGAGCACGCGATGATGCGGCTGTAACGCCAATTGCTCGGTCATGTAGGCGACGACATAAGGCTGGCTGATGGTCTGCCCGCAGGGTATAGGCAGCGCCTGGTCGGCATAGGCGCTATCGGAAAATTCCGCCTCGACGAAACGCGCGCGCGGCACCTCGTCCATGGCCCGCAACACCGCCTGATCGCCGATGCCGCGGCGGCGCAGCGTCAGCAGAAATTCCATATGGCCGGTGTCGTGCTCGCCGCGCGGTGATGTGGACACGCTCTCTCCCCTCTTCCTTCACATTTTTAGCACGGTTGCCGGCAATTCAGATATGCTTACGAGCCGTGGGGTCGGTGGAGCCTAGGACGCATATAGGCGATGACGAAATCTGCGAAATCGGCCCCACGCGTTTTTGTGGTCGAAGACGAATACCTGATCCGCATGCTGCTGGAAGATATGCTGTCCGATCTCGGCTATGAGATCGCCACGGCGGTCGGCACCATCGCGGAGGCGTGCGACTCCGCCGCCAGCGGCGAATTCAACGTCGCTATCCTCGACATCAATGTCGCCGGCAAGGAGAGCTACCCGGTGGCGGACATTCTGGCCAAGCGCGGCGTGCCGTTCGTCTTCGTCAGCGGCTATGGCGAGGGCAGCCTGGCGGAGCCCTATCGCAACCGCCCCGCGCTGCAGAAACCGTTCCAGGCCGAGCAACTCAAGAGCACGCTCGCCGCTTTGCTAGCTACCTAGGACAATACTTCGGCAAGCTTGGTCATGAACGGCTCGTCGGTCAGATCGAGGCGGAGCGGCGTCACCGAAATTCTTTTCTCATTGAGCGCGGCGAGATCGCTGCCGGGCCCCGCGCCGGAATTGTCGCCGCGCCCGAACGCGATCCAGTAATACGGATTGCCGCGCCCGTCGTTGCGCGCATCGATGCGCAGCAGTTCCTGGTCGCGCTTGCCCTGCACGGTGACCGCGACGCCGGCGACATCGTGCGGCGCGCAATCTGGAAAATTGATATTGACCAGCACGTCGCGCGGCATGCCCACGCTCAGGATGCGGCGGATGAGATCGGGCGCGTGCGCGATCGCGGTGTCCCAAAAGGGATGGCGCTTGGTGCTGAACGCATAGGCTTGCGAGAGCGCGATGGACGGAATGCCGAGCACGGCGCCTTCCATCGCCGCGGCGACCGTGCCCGAATAGGTGACGTCCTCGGCGCAGTTGCGGCCGCGATTGACGCCGGACAGCACCAGGTCCGGCATGTCCTTCATGATGTGGCGCGCGCCCATGATGACGCAGTCGGTCGGCGTTCCCTGCACGGCGAAATGCCGCTCGCTGATTTCGCGCAGGCGCAACGGGTCGTTCAGCGACAGCGAATGCGACACGCCGGACTGATCGGTTTCCGGCGCCACGATCCAGATGTCGTCCGACAATACGCGCGCGATTTTTTCGCAGGCATCCAGTCCGGCTGCGTGGATGCCGTCGTCATTGGTGATGAGAATACGCACTACTTTTTCTCGATCTTCGTCACACCGCCCATATAGGGCTTGAGCGCCTCCGGCACGAGGATCGAGCCGTCGTCCTGCTGGTAGGTTTCCATCACCGCAATGAGGGCGCGGCCGACCGCGACACCGGAGCCGTTGAGCGTGTGCACGAAAGCCGGCTTGCCGTCTTTCGCGCGGTAGCGCGCATTCATGCGGCGCGCCTGAAATTCGCCACACACCGAGCAGGAGGAAATCTCGCGATACATATTCTGGCCCGGCAGCCAGACTTCGATGTCGTAGGTTTTCTGCGCGGCGAAGCCCATGTCGCCGGTGCAGAGCGTGATGACGCGGTAGTGCAGATCTAGCTTCTTGAGCACTTCCTCGGCGCAGGCCAGCATGCGCTCGTGTTCTTCCTTGGATTTTTTCGGCGTCGTGATGGAAACCAATTCGACCTTGGTGAACTGGTGCTGGCGGATCATGCCGCGCGTATCTTTGCCGGCAGCGCCCGCCTCGGCGCGGAAGCACGGCGTGCAGGCGGTGTAGCGGCGCGGCAGCGTGTTTTCCTCGACGATGGAGTCGCGCACGAGATTGGTGAGCGGCACTTCGGCTGTGGGGATGAGCCAGCGCCGATCCAATAACTCGCCCATCTTCCGGTCGATATCAATTTTAGCGTCTGGATTGTTGTCGTGAGCATTGATGGCTTTATTCCAAGCTTCCGCCTGAAGCTCCCAGGTGGTCGCAATAAACTGATCGTTCGCAAATTTCGGCAATTGCGCCGTTCCAAACATAACATCGCTGCGAACAACTAACGGCGGATTGACTTCGGTGTAGCCGTGCTTCTCGCCGGTATGCAGATCGAGCATGAACTGCCCGAGCGCGCGCTCCATCCGCGCCAGTCCTTTTTGCAACACCACAAAGCGCGCGCCGGAGAGTTTGGCGGCCAGTTCGAAATCCATCTGGCCGAGCGCTTCGCCCAATTCAAAATGCTGCTTAGGTTTGAACGCGTAATCGCGTTTCTTGCCGGACTGATGATGCTCGACATTCTTGCTG
The DNA here is from genome assembly GCA_009694265.1 of Pseudolabrys sp. Classification (GTDB taxonomy): domain Bacteria; phylum Pseudomonadota; class Alphaproteobacteria; order Rhizobiales; family Xanthobacteraceae; genus Pseudolabrys. Next base: position 8,625 of record SHVM01000038.1, on the reverse strand, counting down.
GAATCGGCGCCATTCGGCACGTCGTCGAGCGGCGTATTGGGAATTTGCGCAAGTTCTTTCTCCAGCGCGGCGGAGGCTTCCTTCTCCTTCCCTTCCATCTCCGGAATTGAGTTCTTCAATTCCGCGACCTCGGCCATCACCTTCTGAGCCGCTGTTTCGTCCTTCTTGGCCTTGGCCGCGCCGATTTCCTTTGACGAGGAATTACGCCGCGCCTGCGCCGCTTCGAGCTTTGTGATCAGCGCGCGCCGCGTCTCATCGAGCTTGATGAGGCTCGCCGACAGCGGCTGTAAGCCGCGCCGCGTCAGCCCCCTATCGAAGGCCTCAGGATGCTCGCGAATCCATTTGATGTCGTGCATGGCAGGATTCTAGCACGTCATGCGCGGGCTTGACCCGCGCATCCATCAAAAAACAAACACGGATTCACATGCGATGGATTGCTGGGTCAAGCCCGGCAATGACAAAAAGGCTACTCCGCCGGCTTGGTCGCGCTGTCCTCCGGCGGCGGCGCGGCATCGGCCGTCGCTTTCGCAGCCGCATCCGCCTTGGCCTTCTTCTCCACAAAGCGCACCGACCAGATCGAGCCCTCGTACAGAATGAGCAAGGGAATCGCGAGCGACATCTGACTGATCACGTCGGGCGGGGTGAGCACGGCGGCCAAGATGAACGCGGCGACGATGAAATAGCGCCGCTTTTCCTTAAGCTGCTGCGAGTTGATCACGCCGATGCGGCCGAGCAGCGTGAGGATCACCGGCAGCTGGAACGCCACGCCGAAGGCGAGCACCAGCGTCATCATCAGCGACAGATATTCGCCGACCTTGGGGAGAAGCGCGATGCTCGCCTCGTCGGGGGTCCCCGGCTGCTGCATGCCGAGCGAGAAGCGCACCAGCATCGGCAGCACCAGAAAATAAACCACCGCGGCGCCAAGCGCGAAGAAAAACGGCGTGGCAACGAGATACGGCACGAATGCCTTGCGCTCATTGCGATAGAGGCCCGGCGCCACGAACATGTAGATTTGCGTCGCCACCACCGGGAACGAGAGAAAGGCCGCGCCGAACATCGCGAGCTTGAGCTGCGTGATGAAATATTCCAGCAGCGCAGTATAGATAAATTTCGAATTCTCCGCGCCCGCGATCCAGACGAACGGCCACACCAGAATATTGTAGATGTCCTTGGCGAACACAAAGCAGATTGCAAACATCACGCCGAACGCCAGCACCGCCTTGATCAGCCGGGAGCGCAGCTCGATCAAATGCTCCATCAGCGGCGCTTTGGTGGACTCGATGTCCTCGTGACTCACGCGCTGCCCCCGGCCTGCTTTTTCGTCTCCGTTGCTAGCGGCGGTTCTTGGGACGACGGCAATTCTTGCGGCGCGAAATCTTTTTCAGTGAGCTGCGGCGGCATTTCCGGCATCGGCACATCGATGGCGGGAAGCGCGGTGACTTCCGGCAGCTTCGCCGGATCAGCGGGCGTTGCGCTTAATGCTTCCGCCGGTGCGGTTTCCGTCGAGGCCGGCGGGGACGCCATCGGATCGGGAATCTCGAAGGCGCGCTCCATCTCCTTTTGCGTATCCGCAATCGGATCGAAATTGGTGACGCTGGCGGTCAGATCCTCGGCCTGCTTCTTCAGGTCGGTCAGCTCGGCCTCGCGCAAGGCCTCATGGAACTGGCCCTGGAATTCGGACGCCATGCGCCTGACCGTGCCCATCCACTGGGCGAGCGAGCGCAATACGGTTGGCAGTTCCTTCGGCCCGATCGCGATCAGCGCGACGATGCCGATGACGACGATCTCGCCCCAACCGAGTCCGAACATGGATTATGTAACTCCCCGCGCATGATCCCGAAAAGTGGGCACCGGTTTTCGGACAAGATCATGCGCAAACAAAAAGTCGCTGCGGTGGCCCCGGGCGCCCTACGCCGCCGCACCGTTCAGGAGCGCACGCCCTCGGCGCGGCGCTCGGTTTCCGTCTTCGGCGTGCTGGCTGCGGTGTCGATGGTCTTGACCGGCTCGCTCTTGGCTGCCTCAGCCGTTTTCTCGTCTTCCGACATACCCTTCTTGAACGCCTTGATGCCCTGAGCGAAGTCGCCCATCAGCGACGAAATCTTGCCGCGGCCGCCGAACAGAATCATCACGACCACGAGCACGATCAACCAGTGCCATATGCTAAACGAACCCATCGGCGAACCCTCCGCGGCGACGGGCTGTTAGCGCTCGTCCCACCCATGATTTGACTTAGAAACTAGGCCCGGGAAGCGGCAAAAACAAGGACTTAACCCGCCCCGGAACGGGGCGGATTGCCGCGTCGAGCGCTCATATTTGCGTTTAGTTCCGAGGCATTAGGCTACTGCCGCCGTTAACCACGCTCAGGCGTCACCCTGAGGTGAGAGTGAAGCGCTAGGCAGCGACCCATGTTCCGCTCATTTCCGCGCAAGCGGGAATCCAGGGTCACGATCGCAGTAAGTGCTGGGTCCCCGCTTTCGCGGGGACAAGCGGAGTATGCGATCTCACTTCTCCCCCCGCTCAGCCGGCGGGGCCAGGCCGAAGTCGAGATCGCCGGGTTCCAGCGGGTCCTCGTCATCGCGCAGGGTCGAGTCATCGGACGGGATCGGCACACCAAAGCCCGCGGGCATATTGCCTTCCAGCAGGCCTGCGCCTTTCAACTCGTCGAGGCCCGGCAGATCGCCCACCTCCTCCAGTCCGAAATGCGACAGGAACGCCTCGGTGGTGCCGTAGGTGATCGGCCGGCCCGGTACCTTACGCCGCCCGCGCGGACGGATCCAGCTGGTCCGCAGCAGCACGTCGAGCGTGCCGGTCGCCGTCACCACGCCGCGGATTTCCTCGATCTCGGCGCGGGTAACCGGCTGGTGATAGGCGACGATGGAAAGCGTCACGATCGCCGCGCGCGAGAGCTTGCGCGTCTCCACCGTATTCTTGGTCAACAGCCACGACAGATCGCCGGCGGTGCGGAATGTCCACTTCTTGCCGACGCGCACGAGATTGACGCCGCGCGTGGCGTATTCGGCCTGCAGGCGCGTGAGCGCGTCCTTCAAATCCACGCCGACGGGAAGCCGGCGATTGAGCGTTGCTTCGTCGAGCGGCGCGCTCGCCGCAAACAGCAAAGCTTCCAGCAGGCGCAATTCCTCCGCCCGCGCAGCCGGGTCCGGTGCCGGCTCGTTGTTACGGACAATCACGAGCTTCTTGGCCGCGCTCGGCATGGACTTGGGCTCCTTATGCGTTTTCTTGTGTGTCATGCAGATTTGCGTTTCCACTCCCGCCGTCGCGCTTACGCATGTAAAGCGGCGAGAAGGACTCTTTCTGATGAAGCTCGGCAACACCTTCGCGTACGAGTTCGAGCGCGGAGGCAAAGGATGACGCCATGACCGTCGATCTCAGCGCGGGCTCGACCACGTAGGAAATCAGAAATTGATCGAGCCTGGACCAATCCGACGACATTCCGAGCAAACGCTCAAGCGCCGCACGCGCTTCCGCAAGCGACCAGACCGTGCGTTTCTTGAAGCGCACGCGCGAGAGCACGCTGAGCGAGCGCTGCGTGGCATAGGCCGTGAGCAGATCGTACAGCGTCGCCGACCATTCCGGCTGCTTGTTCTCGGCGATCGGCTCGGGTGCGCCGCGCGCGAAAATGTCGCGATTGAGCTGCGGGCGGCCCATCAGGCGCGTCGCCACTTCGCGGAACGCTTCCAGCCGGCGCAAACGATAGGCCAGTGCCAGCGCCATATCCTCCGCGCTCGGGCCATCGCCCGGCGCCATTTCCGGCAGCAGCAGGCGCGATTTCAGATAAGCTAGCCAGGCCGCCATCACCAAATAATCGGCGGCCAGTTCGAGCCGCAACTTGCGCGCTTCCTCGACGAAGATGAGATATTGATCGGCCAGCGCCAGGATAGAAATCTTGGCGAGATCCACTTTCTGCTGGCGCGCCAGCGCAAGCAGCAGATCGAGCGGACCCTCGAAGCCCTCCACGTCCACGATCATCGCCGGCTCGGTGGTGCCGCGTTCGGCCGTCAATGTGGTGTCGAATTCCTCGGCTTTCATGAGCCCGTCATCCGTTGCGGCGCAGGTCCTTTACCGGCGAGCATCTGGGTGAAAACGATGCGCGCGGCATCCACATCGAATTCCTCCGGCGCGCAGCGCGCGGCCAAGGCGGCATCGGCGCGTCGGGCGGCGGCTCCGCTCAGTTCGGGCGTGCTGCCTGCGACCGCGGCCATCTCGGCAAGATCGCCATTGCAATGCAGCACGACATCGCAACCGGCGGAAAGCGCGGCACGGCTGCGCTCGGCGAGTGTGCCCGACAATGCACCCATGGAAACGTCGTCGCTCATCAGCAAGCCCTGGAACCCGATAAACCCGCGAATCACATCTTGCACCATAGTGACCGAAGTCGTGGCCGGTGCGACGGGATCGATGGCGCTAAACACAACATGTGCGGTCATGCCGAGCGGCAGCTGTGCCAGCGGCCGGAATGCGGCAAAATCGGTCGCCTCCAGAGTGGCCCGGTCGGTATCGACCACCGGCAGTCTGTGGTGGCTGTCGGCGCTGGCGCGGCCGTGGCCCGGCAGGTGCTTAAGCACCGGCAACACGCCTCCGGCCATGAGCCCCTGCGCGATCGCACCGGCGATAGCCGCGACCTTTCCCGGCTCGGTTCCATAGGCGCGGTCGCCGATCACCGGGTCGCCGCCGGGCGCCAGAACGTCTGCCAGCGGAGAACAATCGACGTCTATGCCGAGGTTACTCAGGTCTGCCGCGATCAAGTGTCCGGCAAGGCGCGCGGTGGCCAGAGCTAGCGAGACCTCGCGGTCGTAGAGCTCGCCGTAACGCGCGCCCGGGGGATAGACCGACCAATGTGGCGGTCCCAGCCGCTGCACCCGGCCGCCTTCCTGGTCCACCAGAACGGGCGCATGACGGCCAACCGTGTCGCGAAATGAGCAAGTAAGTTCCTGCACTTGAGCTGGTGTACTAACGTTTCGCTTGAAGATGATAAGGCCCCAGGGCTGGGCCTCGCGCAGAAACGCGTGCTCCTTGGCGGCGATCGTCAGCCCCGCCAATCCGGTGATAAATGCGCGTGCCGCCATCGGCGCGGATTACCCCGCGCCCGCCCCCAGAGCAAGCTTTGGCGCGTTAATTCCTCTGGACGATGCACTCGCCACCGGCCGCCTTAAGGCTGCCGCACAGCTCGCCCGCCTCACCGCCGCTCGCGAAGGGCCCGACCATGGCGCGGAAATAGATCCCCTTCGCCCCCAGATCGACCCGGTGGATGAGTGGCTGTTTGCCGCCGAGCTGGCCAGGGAATTTGCCCTGCAGACTGCGGAAGGCAGTCTGCGCCTCCGCTTCGCTACGTTGCGAGGAAACCTGCACCGCATAGCCAACGCCGACAGCACCGCCAATTGGCGCTGCCGGCGCGATTTGCGTCGGCGCCACTGCAGCGGTCCGTGCCACGGGTGCTGCCGCCCGGGGCGGCGGCGCCACGCGTGCCGGCGCTTCGGGGCTCAGCGACAACGGGGCATTGCTACCCGGTGCTGGCGCAGCCGCCTGTTGCACCGGCGGCGCGACCACGGGGCGCGGGGTCGGTTCGGGATCGGCCGCGGGCGGAGGACTGCTAATAACGCGCGGCGGCGGCGCGGGCGGCGTGGTTTCGGCTATGGTCCCCTGATCGGGATGGATGGCAATGGTGCGAACCCGCTTCGGTTCGCTCCCGACAATGCCGCTGCCGAGGGCGGGGGCGGGGGCGGAATTCTGGTTTTGCGGATAGACGACGCCGGCGGGCTTGTTATTGAGGTCGACCGGCTGTTCTTCGCGCGACACGAGCTTCTCGCCCAGCCCGCGGTCGTTGACCCGATCGGTGATCTGCTTGCTGGATTGCGGGTCCTTGGATGACGCCGGCACGATCTTGCTCGGAGCGGAATCCGCTTTGATAACAGGGGGTGTCGAGCCTGATCCAGACGAACCAAACAGCGCGCGATAGCCGAAGGCGCCGGCGGTTCCGATCACCACGAGCGCAAAAACACCGGCAATAACCAGCACGCCCATGCGCCTGCGCGGGGGCGGTTCATCCTCGTAGAAGTCAGCTTCCTCGGCGCCGAGCTGGGCATTGGTCGGACGATACGGATCGTCGTCGCGGCCGGAACGCGCGGCAGAATAGCCGGGCACCGGATGCTCGGCCTGATAGCGATCCTCGCCGGCGGCGAGCGGCGGGCCGCCAAAATTCTGACGGCCGAAATTCTGCGTGCCATAGCCTTGCGGCTCCGGCATCGGCGAATGCGCCGCGGGCGCCTCCGCCGGCCGGTCGTCCCAAGCGGGCGCCGGCTGATGCGGCGCCGGCGCGGGAATACGGCGCGCACCGTCGCGGCCAAATTCGGAAAATGGATCGTTTTGCCCAATCAACCGGGCGAGTTCCGCGAGCGGATCAGCGCCGGAAGCAGCGCCGGGCGCCCGACCGGGAGCCTGGACAGGCTGACCGCGCGCGATCTGCTCATTCGAATGGAAAGGTCGTTGGGTACGGTCGTCCACCATTCGGTCCCCGGTTATTGAGTTCGCTTTTGGCTCACCCGATCACCCGGCCCGTCTTCAAGCGGCCAAACGACGAGATACAGCCAACGAGATTTATCGCATTTCGTCAGGCGCTTCGACCCCGAGCAGCGCCAGCCCCGAGGCTAGAATTGTAACGATCCCCTGCACCAAAGCGAGCCTCGCCATGGTCGTTTCTGGATCATTCTGGATAATGAAGCGTAAATGAGGCAAGTCATTTCCTTTAGTCCATTGCGCGTGAAATTCACTAGCTAATTCATAGAGGTAGAACGCCACCCGGTGCGGCTCATGGGCGCCCGCGGCGGCCTCGACCAGGCGCGGATAAAGCGCCAGCTTGCGCAACAGCGAAAGCTCGCCCTCGTCGCCGAGCCGGTTGAGCGCGGCGGTTTTGAACGCTGCTGCCCGCGCCGGCCCATCCAGGGGCAGGCCGGGGATTTCCACCCGCGCATTGCGGAAAATGGATTGCCCGCGGGCATGGCCGTATTGGACGTAGAATACCGGATTTTCGCGGGTCTTCTCGATCACTTTCACCAAGTCGAAGTCCAGAACAGCATCGTTCTTCCGGTAGAGCATGTCGAAGCGCACGGCATCCTTACCGACCTCGTCCACCACCTCACGCAGTGTCACGAATTCGCCCGAGCGCTTGGACATTTTCACCGGCTCGCCGGCGCGCAACAGCCGCACCAGTTGCACAAGTTTGACGTCCAGTTCGGCCTTGCCGCCGCTGACCGCCTTCACTGCCGCCTGCATGCGCTTGATATAGCCGCCGTGATCGGCGCCCCAGACGTCGATCATGTTGCGAAAGCCGCGCTCGAATTTCGACTTGTGGTAGGCGATATCGGAAGCGAAATAAGTGTAGCTGCCATCCGATTTCTTCAGCGGCCGGTCGACATCGTCGCCAAGCGCCGTTGAGCGGAACAGCGTCTGCTCGCGGTCTTCCCAATCCTCGAGGTTGCCGCCTTTGGGCGGCGGCAGCCGGCCTTCGTAGACTTCGCCGCTCGCCTGCAACGATTTGATGGTGGCGGTGACCTGATCGCTTTTGCCCTCGATCAATGAACGCTCGGAAAAGAATACGTCGTGGCGCACATGGAGCGCGGCGAGATCGTCGCGGATCGTGTCCATCATCATGGCGATGGCCTTGGCGCGCACGATGGGCAGCCATTCGGATTCCGGTTTTTTGCCGAGCGCCGCGCCGTGTGAAGCCATGAGCGCAGCGCCCACCGGCACAAGATAGTCGCCCGGGTAAAGCCCCTCCGGCATCGTGCCGATGTTCTCGCCCAACGCCTCGCGATAACGCAGGAAGGCCGAGCGGGCGAGCACGTCGACCTGCGCGCCGGCATCGTTGACGTAATATTCGCGCGTCACGTCGTAGCCGGCGAAGGCCAGAAGATTGGCGAGCGCATCGCCGAACACAGCGCCGCGGCCGTGGCCGACATGCATCGGGCCAGTCGGATTGGCCGAGACATATTCGACATTTACTTTTTCCTTGGCGCCCATCGTGCTGCGCCCGTAGTCCGCGCCCTGCTCCAGCACGGCGCGCAGCGCCTCGCCCCAGACATGCGTCTTGAGCGTGAGATTGATAAATCCAGGTCCGGCGACATCGACTTTCGCGATCACCGGATCGGCGCGCAGCGCGGCGGCAATCGCCTCGGCGAGATCACGCGGCTTCTTGCCGGCGTCTTTCGCCAGCACCATGGCGGCGTTGGTCGCCATGTCGCCGTGGCTCGCATCGCGCGGCGGCTCGACCACGACGCGGGAGAGATCGACATTTGCACCCACCAACGGCGCCGCCACAGCGCTCACGCGGGAGAGCATGGTGGCGAAGAGGTGCTGGGGCGCGGACGTCGCGGGCATGATGGGGTGCGGGTAAGGGATTTTGGAGGGTGTGTCAAAAAGTTGGTAGGCATCGCTTCTCTCAGTCCGCACTACGGCCCCGGATCGCCGCAATCAGATTGAGAAGCGTGCGGTTCGTGCTGGATAGAACCTTGGCGAAGCTTTCGGGTGAGGTGAACCATACCTTGGGATCGTCCTTGGCGGGCCTCATCTCGCCGCGCGCAATAGCAATGGTGCGTTTCTTCATTTCCTCAA
>SHVM01000037.1 GCA_009694265.1 Pseudolabrys sp. | reverse complement strand
CCTGGGCGGGCTTTGCTTCGGCCGGCGCGGGTGCCGGTAGGGTCGCGCTCACCGTGGTTTGCAGGCGGGCGCTAGGCTCGCCACGTTCTTCTGTAGGCAATTGAGGGCGTCCTTGCCGCCGGGTGTGACGCCCGAACATTTTGACATGAAATCGGAGCGGCAATTCGAGCGGATGGCGCTCTGCTGCTCGGGGGTGACCTGCGCCACTGACGGACTGCTGGCCGCCATAAGCGCGATCAGCGCCGCGGCTGCCATCAGCGTCCGGCGCCGGTTGTTCGGCAAGCTCATTACTTCCCCTCTTTTTCACCTGGTCGGCCACGGCGGCATGCTATCCGGCAGGCGCGCTTTGTCATCTAGAAATTTTTGCGTGCAAATTCCATCGATGGGGCTGCCGGATTTGGCCCCGGGGGCGTATCGTGGCGCGCGGAGGAGCTTGCAGATGGCGATGGACGCCGGTGAAATCGAGCGGCTGATCAAGGCGGGCATTCCGGACGCTACGGTGACGATCCGCGATCTGGCCGGGGACGGCGACCATTATGCCGCCACCGTGATTGCGCCCTCGTTCAAAGGTAAATCGCGGGTGCAGCAGCATCAGCTGGTCTATGAGGCGCTAAAAGGCCAGATGGGCGGCGTGCTGCACGCGCTCGCGCTGCAGACCGACACGCCCTAGCGCATAAACATGACCGTCAAAATCTTATCCCCGAAAGGCGCCATCGCACCAACCGGCACCTGGAGTGTCGGCGTGCGCGCCGGAGATTTCGTTTTCGTCGCCGGCATGCGTGGCATTGAGCCTTCGAGCAACATCATGCTCGAAGGCGAGGAAGCGCGCATACGGCAGGCTTTCACGAACATGGAAACCATCGCCGCGTCGGAGGGGGCAAGCCTGATCACCTGCGTGCGCATCGTCGCCTATGTGACTGACATGGCTCGCTTAAGGCCGCTGGTGAACAAGGTTCAGGAGGAGCTTTGGCATGGCGGCCCTTATCCGCCGCGCACCATCGTGGAGGTATCGAAGCTCAATCAGGACGACATTTTCGAGGTGGAGGGCACGTTTTACGCGCCGCCAAAGGGCTAATTTATCGAACGTTTCGGCCATGTTTGGGTGGCGCTGGAATCTGCGCTACATATATTGCAAATCAAGGCACCGAGCCGCCGTCCAGCAGGACCTCAAGCAGGATCTCAACCATGGCCATCAAGCAATTCATCGACAACGAAGTGAAGGCAAACGACGTGGTGCTGTTCATGAAGGGCACGCCGCAGTTTCCGCAATGTGGGTTTTCCGGCCAGGTGGTGCAGATCCTCGATCATCTGGGCGTGAACTACAAAGGACTCAATGTGCTCGATTCCGCGGAATTGCGCGACGGCATTAAGGCCTATTCGAACTGGCCGACCATCCCGCAGCTCTATGTGAAAGGCGAGTTCGTCGGCGGCTGCGACATCGTGCGCGAGATGTTCCAGGCCGGCGAGCTGCAGCAGACGCTCAAGGACAAGGGTGTCACGGTAAAAGCCGCCCCCGTGTCAGCCTGACGCAGCGATAGCGCCGCAGCCTGGCTGCGGCGCTTGAAGGCTAAATGCGGGTCGTTGTAGTCCGTCCGCCTGAAAGTCAGCTTTTCGACCAGCTCGTCCGCCGCAGGACGAAATAGACGATCCCCAGCACGATCACGATTCCCAACATGCCGGCGCTGGTAGCGGCGGAAAATTTGGTCACATTATCGGCGACCGAGGCGACATAAGGGCCAGCAGCTTGGCCGAGCAGAAGATGGACCAGGATCAGCGCCAGGACGGCGAGAAACCCCAGTTCGACGAACTCCCACAAAACCTGCTTTGCGGTAGCGACGAATTTCCACATGGCACAAACCCCGGTTTGGCGCGAAACACATAAGCGGGTGGGGAGCCTAGACCCCCCCCACCCTGGTTGCCTCATCTATTCAGGAGTGTTCGATCGATCGAAACGATCGAACGCGCCGGCTTCACGCCATTTTCCGGCCCGAGAACAGCCAAAGGATAATTCCGAGAGTGATCAGGCCGACCAGCCCATTTCCTCCCAGATCCTTGACGAAGGTTATGAGGTTGGCGGATACGTTGCCAAAGAATGGCAGGTTCGAGCCAACCAAGAGGGCAAGCACGATTGCCAACGCCAGAAGCATAAGAGCCAGTTCGGTCAAAGCGCCGACCCACTCCTTAATGGTATCAATCCCTTTCATCGCGAATTCTCCCTAGGCAGGTCCTCTGATTCGAGGACGGCACATAAATAACGCAGTTTTGCTACTAAATGTAGGAAAATGTAGCAAGCCGCCTACTAAATTTACTGTGCACTACGTCTTAAGTCGGGGGATAACTCTTAAACTCTTGGGTGGCTGGCATATGGTGATTCGGCCCTGTCTGGTCCCTTTGGGCCGTTCGTGAGGCGTCAGGCCGCCGGCACGAAGCGGTAGGCGCCATCCTTGCGCTCTACGAAGCCGAGGCCCGGGTAGGGCAGGTGGAAACCGATCAGCTTCGAGCGGCCGGCGGCCAGCCGGTCGAGCAGACGAGCCCGCGTTTCGGCCGCCTGATCCGGCACATGGTCGGCGTTCGGCCGCCACTCCGGATGCTGGAACGAAATCAGCGGGTGGGTGAGCACATCGCCGCCGATAATCAGCCCTTCACCGCCTGCAAGTTCGAGTACGACGTGGCCTTGGGTGTGGCCTGGCGTCGCGACGAGCCGCAATCCGGTGACCACATCGTCGCCGGGCTTGAGCATTTTCACCCGGTCCTTGATCGCCGCGTAGTTGCGGCGTGCGCCAGTGACGAAACCGGCGCGTTCGGCTGGCAGGCCGCGCGCCGCGTTCTCGCCATGCCAGAAATCCCACTCCGCGCTGGCGACGAAAAAGCTGGCTTTGGGCAGCGCCAGATCGTCCAGCTCGTCCACCGCGCCCCAGAGATGATCCGGGTGGCCGTGGGTGAAAACCACCTTGGTAATATTGGCCTTTTCGATGCCGGCGGTCTTGAGATTATCCCACAATTTGCCGGCACTCGGCATGAAGCGGTCGCCCGAACCCATGTCGACCAGGATCAGATCGGCGCCGGTGCGGATCAGCGTGATGTTGGTTGGCGAATTGTATTGCTCGCTGGTCTGCCCGGCCGCTTGCAGCAGGCTTGCGCGCTCAGCCGGCGGGGCGCCCGGGGCCAAGAACGAGGTCGGCAGCACCAAATGGCCGTCGCTGACCACGGTCACCTCGAAGGCGTCGTGCTTGAACGAGGCGGGCGCTGCACAGGCCGGCAGGCTACGCGCAACAAGTCCTGCGGCAGTGGTGGCGAGGAGCGAGCGGCGGGTGAACTGGTGCATGTGGGCCTCACATTAACAAAATCCCCCGCCTTTGGGGCGGGGGATTTGGTTTCCAAATTGGGTCGCCGCTGATTGAAGATCAGCGCGAATAATATTCCACCACCAGATGCGGCTCCATTTGCACCGCATAGGGCACATCGGTGAAGGCCGGGATGCGGGCAAGCTTGGCGGTCAATTTGGAGCCGTCGACATCGATATAGTCGGGCACGTCGCGCTCGGACAGAGCCTGCGCTTCCAGCACCAGATTCATCTGCTTCGATTTTTCCTTTACCTCCACCACGTCACCCACTTTGACCCGGTAGCTTGGGATGTTCACGTGCTTGCCGTTCACCTTGATGTGGCCGTGGTTGATGAACTGGCGTGCCGCGAACACAGTGGGTACGAATTTGGCGCGGAAGATGATGGCGTCGAGGCGGCGCTCCAAGAGGCCGATCATATGGGCGCCGCTGTCGCCCTTCATGCGGATGGCTTCGTCATAGATGCCGCGGAACTGGCGCTCGGAAATGTTGCCGTAATAGCCGCGCAGTTTCTGCTTGGCCTTGAGCTGCACGCCGAAGTCGGAGAGCTTGCTCTTGCGGCGCTGGCCGTGCTGGCCGGGGCCGTATTCGCGCCGGTTAACCGGGCTTTTGGGACGGCCCCAGATATTCTGGCCCATCCGGCGGTCAAGTTTGTACTTGGATTCATGGCGCTTGGTCATTCGCGTCCTCGTGTCAGAATTTAGGTTGAGGAACCGCGCCCTCCTTGGCCCCGGATTTCTCCGGAGACGACAGGCCAAACCTCATAAAGCGCAAGGTCTTGCCACGGGTCGCGAAACGCCCTGTCAGGCACTGAAAACCCGCAAGGTCCGCGGGTTTTAGGGGCTACGAGCTAGGGTGTCAAACCGCCAAAGCGAGGGCAACCCGTTGCGGCAGAGGTGACTGTCCGTGGTGCGCGTAAGGGCTTGCAGGCGTGCCGAGGCAACCTATTTTAGCCCTATCAGGCCGGGCCCTCTGACAGCCCCAAGGCTGCAATGTCGGACTGATTGAACGCCGAAGGGCCCAGAGCCTATGCCGTATCGCTGCGACCGCGCTGCGCATCGTGTTTGCGGGCGTCGCCATCGAGATGCTGGAGATCGTGGGCTTGCTGCTCGCCGGCGGCATTCTGTTGCTCTGGGTGTGCTGGAAAATGTGGCGCGAATTACGCATGCCGCCGGACGCCGAGGCGGCGGCAGCGCATGCGCCGCGCAAGAGCTTCGCACAAGCCGCCTGGGAGATCGTGATGGCGGATATCTCCATGTCGCTCGACAATGTGCTGGCGGTGGCGGGCGCGGCACGCGATCACCCGGCCGCGCTGGTGTTCGGGCTGGGCTTATCAATTGTGATGATGGGCGTCGCCGCGAGCTTCATCGCGGGCCTGCTGCATCGGCATCGCTGGATAGTCTATATCGGGCTGGCCATCATTCTCTATGTGGCAGGCGACATGATCTGGCGCGGCACGCTGGAAATTTGGCTGCAGTTATTGCGATAGTTTTATTTAGAACCCGTAGCCGGAAAGCGCCTTGGCCAGCGCCGGCGAGGGTTTTCTGCCTGAGGTGAACTCAATGTGCGCCGAGGCCGGGGCCGCAGCGCGCGGGCGCGGGCCGATCAGGTCGGCAACGCGGCGGGCAATCGCCGCCGCCGGATCGAGCCAATCGACCGGCCACGGTGCAACGGCGCGGAAGCGATCTGTCAGCAGCGGATAATGCGTGCAGGCCAGCACCACCGTATCGGTGCGGCGTGCGTCCGTATCGACAAAGCATGAGGCGATCTCGGCCTTGATAGCGGCATCGGCGACGGGCGTGCCTGCGAGCTCGGCTTCCGCGAAACTGGCGAGGTGCGACGAGCCGACCAGGCCGACATCGCAGCCACCGGCGAACTCACGGATCAGCGCGCGGGTATATTCGCGGGTGACAGTGGCTTGCGTGCCCAGCACGGCGATGCGCTTGGTCTTCGACTGCGCGCAGGCCGGCTTGATCGCCGGCACGGTGCCGACGAACGGCACGGAATAACGCGCGCGCAATTCCGTCAGCGCCATGGTGGAGGCGGTGTTGCAGGCCACGACCACCAGATCGGGCTGGTGCGTGGAAATCGCCGTGCCGATCACCTCGGCCACGCGCGCGATCAGCGCAGCCTCGGATTGGTTGCCGTAGGGAAAGCCGGCATCGTCGGCGACATAGACGAAATGTGCCCCGGGCAGCGCCACGGCAATTTCGCGGAACACCGTGAGCCCGCCGAGGCCGGAATCGAAAACGAGAATTGTCGCTGGGGCATTGGGCACGGCGTCAGACTTTTGAGATGCGCATGATCTCATGCGAAAACCGGCGCCCACTATTCGGGATCATGCGCCGAACACGCGCTTGAAGATGGTGTCGACATGCTTGAAATGATGGGCGAGATCGAAATTGGCCTCGATTTCCTTGTCGCTTAGTTTCGCGCGTACGTCCTTGTCGGCCTTGAGCAAAGCGAGGAAGTCTTTTTCCCCGTCCCAGACTTGCATGGCGTTGCGCTGCACGAGTCGGTAGGCGTCCTCGCGCGCCACGCCCTTTTGCGTGAGCGCGATCAGCACGCGCTGCGAATGAATGAGCCCGCCGAGCCTGTCGATATTTTTCTGCATGGTGGCAGGATAAACCAGCAGTTTGTCGATCAGGCCTGCGAGCCGCGTCAGCGCGAAATCGAGCGTGACGGTGGCATCCGGCCCGATCATGCGCTCGACGGACGAATGCGAGATGTCGCGCTCGTGCCAGAGCGCTACGTTTTCCATGGCGGGCAGCGCGTAGGCGCGCACCATGCGGGCGAGGCCGGTGACGTTCTCCGACAAAACCGGATTGCGCTTGTGCGGCATCGCCGAGGAACCCTTCTGCTTCTCGGAGAAGAACTCTTCCGCCTCCAGCACTTCGGTGCGCTGCAGATGGCGAATTTCGGTGGCGAGGCGCTCGATGGAGGAGGCGACCACGCCGAGCGTCGCGAAATACATGGCGTGGCGGTCGCGCGGAATGATCTGGGTCGAGACCGGCTCGACGGCGAGTCCCATCGCCTTGGCGACATGGGCTTCGACGCGCGGATCGACTTGGGCGAAGGTGCCGACCGCGCCGGAAATCGCGCAGGTAGCGACTTCCTTGCGCGCAGCGACCAGCCGTTCGCGCCCGCGCGCGAATTCGGCATAGGCATAAGTGAGCTTGAGCCCGAACGTGGTCGGCTCGGCATGGATGCCGTGCGAGCGGCCCACCGTCGGCGTCATCTTATGCTCGAACGCGCGGCGCTTGAGCGCGGCGAGCAAAGCGTCGGTATCGGCGATCAGGATGTCGGCGGCGCGCACCAGCTGCACATTGAAGCAGGTATCGAGCACATCGGACGAGGTCATGCCCGAATGCACGAAGCGCGCTTCGGGGCCGACGATTTCCGACAGATGCGTGAGGAAGGCAATGACGTCGTGTTTGACTTCCGCCTCGATGGCGTCGATGCGCGCGACGTCGAACTTCGCCGCTTTGCCTTTTTCCCAGATTTTCTTGGCGGCGTCCTTCGGGATGATGCCAAGCTCGGCCATGGCGTCGGCGGCGTGTGCTTCGATCTCGAACCAGATGCGAAATTTGGTTTCCGGCGACCAGATCGCGACCATTTCGGGGCGGGAGTAGCGCGCTATGGTCACGCCGCTTCCCCGCGCGCCATCGCTCCGGCCTGCCGAATCGCGGCGATGTTTGCCTTGTAGTTGACGCCCTTGAAGACGGCCGAGCCCGCAACCAGCACATTGGCGCCGGCCTGCACGACCTTGGCCGCATTTTCCGACGTGATGCCACCATCGACCTCGATGTCGATCGGCCGGGCGCCCGCCATGGCGCGCAAGTTACGGATTTTATCGAGCGCGGCGGGGATGAAGGCTTGCCCGCCGAAGCCGGGATTGACCGACATCACCAGAATAAGATCGACCATGCCGATGACGTGCTCGATGCTGCTCTCGGGCGTGCCGGGGTTCATGGTGACGCCGGCCTTCTTGCCGAGCGCGCGGATTGCCTGCAGCGAGCGGTGCACATGCGGCCCGCTTTCGACATGCACGGTGATGATGTCGGAGCCGGCCTTGGCGAAGGCCTCCAGATAAGGATCGCAAGGGCTAATCATCAAATGCACGTCGAGCGTCTTTTTGGTGACCGGGCGCAGCGCCTTCACCACGTCGGGGCCGATGGAGATATTGGGCACGAAATGCCCGTCCATCACGTCGACATGGATCCAGTCGGCGCCTGCGGCCTCGACCGCGCGCACTTCGTCGCCCAGTTTGGCAAAATCGGCCGCTAAGATTGACGGCGCGATGATCAAGGGGCGGGGCATTGAAGGGCCTCCAAACGAGGTTCGCGTAACACGCGGCGGGCAAACGGGCAATGTTCGGCACGGCAAAGCAGGCCGGCTGTTAATGCTTTTCCATAAAGCGGCTCGCCAGCGGCTTTAAGAGTACCGGCAGCAGATAGATCGGAAACTGCGCCATGGCGAAATAGAACCAGGCGAGGTCGGGTAGCGTGCTCCCGAGTGCCGCCATCACCAGCCCGATATTGCGGAAGCCGGCGAGCAGCCCGATCACGAGGCCGCGGTCGAGACCGGTGCGCCAAAAAACCAGCACGCTGAGCCCAATCAGCGCGCATGAAACGATGATGATCAGCATGAACAGCTCAATCGCGAACAACGGGTCCGCCATGACGTGGCGGGGGACGCCGTCCATGGCCGCGATCGCGAAGATGAAGACCGCAATCACATTGATTCCGTCGATCGGCTCCTTCTGGCGCTCGATCCATTGCTGACCGGCGATGCGGCGGATGGCATAGGCGATGGCGCCCGCGCCGGCGAAAAAGAAGAACAGCTTGACGCCAAGCTCGACCGGCGAAAACAACGACGAGCCGAGGAACAAATAGCTAAACGTGACCGTGGTGATCGGCGACAGCGCGTTGCTGACGATCAGCGCGGCAAGCGAAAACGCCACGTCGAGCCCCATCAGCGCCGCGAAGGCCGCCGACGAAGTGATCGGTGTGATCGCGATTTGCAAGATCATGATGGTGTAGAGCGCAGGCCAGGCCTCGCGGATGCCCGACAGCGCATAGGCCGTGCCAAACAGCAGCGGCACCGCCACCATGACCCAGAGTGCGGCGGCGATGGTGAGGCTGGGCGCCGTGAGATAGCGGCGGAAGGCGGCGGGGTCGGTGCGCAGATAAGAAAACAGCAGCAGCACGAACACGGTTTCGCCGAGATAGGGTTTTACATAGGCGGCGAGTGGGGGAACGGCGAGGCCGAGAAAAACAGACGCCGCTAGCGCGCGCCTTGCCGGCCGAGCCACGCCAGCGCGGCGGTCAACCCATTCACAATTGGCATGGACAATTTATCTCCGGCGCAGCGGGAGGGTCATAGCGCGCAGGGGCGATCCGTTCCATATAAAAGACGGACAGAACGCAAGCGGGAGTTAAGGCCACCATGGCACGCACCGATGCGATCGTACTCGGCGCCGGCATTATCGGCACCTCGATCGCGCTGCATCTCGTCAAGCGCGGCTTGAGCGTCGCATTGGTTGATCGTGCCGGCCTGGGCGAGCAGACCTCGTATGGTAATTCCGGCGTGATCGAGGGCAGCACGGTTTTGCCGCCGGCGTTTCCTTCACGTTTCGGAGCGCTGCTGCGGGTCGCGCTCAAGCGCGCGAGCGAGGCCAATTATCATCTCAGTTTTTTGCCGCAGGTGGCGCCCTGGCTGATGGCATTCCGTGCCGCCTCGCGGCCCGGCCGCATCGCGGAGACCGCGCGGCTCAACCGTCCACTGTTTGCGCGCGCCCAAGCCGAGCACGAAACGCTGATGGCGGAAGCCGGCGCCACGCGCTATCTGCGCAAGACCGGCTGGCTCAAAGTTTATCGCAGCGAGCGCGGCTTTGCGGCGTTGCAGCCGGAATTCGAGCTCGCGGCTGAGTTCGGCCTGCCGTTGCAAAGGCTCGATGCCGGCGGCGTGCATGGTCTGGAGCCGTCGCTCAATCCGGTATTCGCCCATGCGGTGTTCTGGCCGCAGGCCTCGAGCGTGAGCAATCCGCTCGCGGTCACGCGCGCCTATGCCGCGCGCTTTACGGCGTTGGGTGGCCTGCCGCTTGCCGGCGATGCACGTTCGCTGCACCGGTCGGGGACCGGCTGGCGGGTGGAAACTAACGAAGGAGGCATCGATGCGCCGGAGGTTGTCGTGGCGCTCGGGCCGTGGGCACCCGATCTACTGGCGCCGCTCGGCGTGAAGCTGCCCATGGCGGTCAAGCGCGGCTATCACCGGCATTTTCATGCCAAGGGCAATGCGGCGCTGGCGCGGCCCGTGGTCGACGCCGAGAATGGCTATCTAATCACCCCGATGGAGCAGGGCATTCGCCTCACCACCGGCGTCGAATTCGCCGCGCGCGATGCGAAGCCTTCGCCGGTGCAATTCGACCGGCTGATGCGACCAGCGCGCGAATTGTTTCCGCTCGGCGAACGCGTGGACGACAAGACTTGGCTGGGCAGCCGGCCGTGCTTTCCGGATTCACGGCCCGTGATCGGCCGCGCGCCTGGCCTGCGCGGCCTGTGGCTCGCCATCGGCCATGCGCATTGGGGGCTGACGCTGGGCCCCGTCACCGGGCGCTTGATCGCGGACATGATGACGGGTACGACGCCGTTCTGCGATCCGGCGCCGTATCGGGCAGAACGATTTCTTTAGCGCCCGAAATTGTCTTTCCAACTCGGTAGCGAGCCCGCAAACGGCAAGGCCGTCGCTTCGTAGACGCCGCGCGCGATGGCGCGCGCCAACACATTGGCCGCCACCATGCCGAGTTCGCTGAGCGAGAACAGCGGATCGGACAGCGGCTTTGCGCCCATGCAGGCTGCGAACACGATGTCGCCGTCGAGCGGGGTGTGCACCGGATAGATCGCGCGTGCCATGCCGGTTTGCGCCATCACCGCCAGACGTTTGGCCTGCGCCTTGCTGAGCGTGGCGTCGGTAGCGACCACGGCCAGAGTTGTGTTCTGCCGCGGTCCACCTTTGCTGCGCAGCGCCAGCGCATCGGCCGGGAACGACGGCGGCCAGCCGCGCCCGCCGAATTCTTGTGACTGCTCGAAGGGCGAGGCCCAGAAATGCGGGCCGTCGCCGATGGTGACGCTGCCGGACGCGTTCACCGCAACGATGGCGCCAACCATCAGCCCATCGCGCGTTTGCGCCGATGCGGATCCGATGCCGCCTTTGAGATTGACTGTGGTGGCGCCTAAGCCTGCGCCGACGCTGCCGAGCGCGACATCGGCGCCCGCGATTTTCGCGGCCTCGTAGCCGAGCTCGCGATAGGGCGGATAGCGGCCCCATTTCTTGTCGCCGCCCGAGAGCAGATCGAACAGGATTGCGCCCGGCACGATGGGAACGCGCGCCTCGCGCACCGCAAAGCCGCGGCCTTGCTCGCGCATGTAAGCTTGCACGCCGGAGGCGGCATCGAGGCCGAAAGCCGAACCGCCGGATAGAACGATCGCATCGATACCGTCCACCGTCTGCGCCGGGTCGAGCAGCGCGGTCTCGCGCGTGCCCGGCCCGCCGCCGCGCACGTCCACGCTCGCCACCACGGCGGTGTCGAACACGATCGCCGTGCTGCCGGAGCCGAGCTTGGCGTCGCCGGCATGGCCGACCCGTACGCCTGGAATATCGGTGATGAGATTGCGCGTAGTCATGGATCGGCACTCTATCACATTCGATCACGTTCCGGCGAAAGTGCTCATTGGCGCTTGCATGAACGCGCGATGCGTCGCATCTAGAGCCCATGAGTAGCGACGTCACCATCCTCGCCGCCCTGATCGCAGGGCTGGTCAGCTTCCTCTCCCCCTGCGTGCTGCCGCTGGTGCCGCCCTATCTCGTGTATCTGGCCGGCACTTCGCTGGAGCGCTTCGCCGACAAGGAGCCGGAGCCGAGGGTCAAGCGCGAGACCGTGACGGCGGCCTTCCTGTTCGTGCTCGGCTTCTCCACGGTGTTTGTGGCGCTCGGCGCCAGCGCCAGCGTGGTCGGCGCGTTGATCCGCGCCTATTCCGATATACTTGCGACCATTGCCGGCATCGCCATCATCGTCATGGGACTGCACTTCCTCGGCATCACGCAGATTGCGCTATTGCACCGGCAGAAGCGGCTGGATGTGGCCAAGCCGGTTGGTTTGTGGGGCGCCTATGTGATGGGGCTCGCTTTTGCGTTCGGCTGGACGCCCTGCATCGGGCCGATCCTGGCAGCGATCCTGGCGGTAGCGGCTTCCGAACAGACGGTGACGAAGGGCGCCGGGCTGCTGGCAGTCTATTCGCTTGGTCTCGGCATTCCATTCATCATCGCCGCTTTCGCGGTCGAGCCGTTCGCGGCGTTTCTTGCGCGCTTCCGCAAATATCTGCGTCGCGTCGAGCAGGGTATGGGTGCGCTGCTGGTACTCACCGGCATCGCGTTTCTGACCGGCAGCATCAGTCAGATAAGCGTGTGGCTGCTGGAGGCATTTCCGGTGCTCGGCAAGATAGGCTGACGCGGCGGCGTTAAAAAAACGGCCCCGGCATCGCTGACGGGGCCGTTTCTCGTTAACGGATAAGCCGTTTTATTTCGACTTGGTGCAGTCGGAGCCCGGGCATTCGACGTAAGTGACTTTGCCGCCGGCGTTCTTCTTCCAGACATACATCACATAGTCGAGCTTGGTGAGGTCGCCCTTCTTGTCGTAGGAGATGTCACCCAGCACGGTTTTGAATTTCATGCCGGAATGCATCTTCTCGGCGACTTTTTTCGGGTCGAGCGACTTGGCCGCTTCCGCCGCCTGCTTGATGATCTGCACCGCGGCATAGCTGTAGAGCGTGTAGGCTTCCGGCTCGAATTTCTTGGCGCGGAATTTTTCCACCACGGCCTTGGCCGCCGGGTTGTTGCGCGGGTCTGGGCCGTAGGTCATCAGCGTGCCTTCGACGCCCGGCCCGCCGATCGAGGCGAACTCGTCGGTGGTGATGCCGTCGCCGCCCATTAGCGGCGCCTTGACGCCCTGGTCGCGCATCTGCCGCACGATCAGGCCGCCTTCGGTGTGCACGCCGCCCCAGTAGACCAGGTCGGCGCCCGACTGCTTGATCTTGGACACCAGCGCCGAGAAATCCTTTTCGCCGAGATTGACGCCTTCGTAGAGCACGCCCTTCATGCCGCCTTTGGCCAGGCTTTTGACGGTCTCGTCGGCGAGGCCTTTGCCGTAGGTGGTCTTGTCGTGCGCCACGGCGACTTTCTTGCCCTTGAAGTGTTTCACGATATAGGCGCCGGCGACCGCGCCCTGCTGGTCGTCACGGCCGCAGGTGCGGAAGATGTTCCACATGCCGCGCTCGGTGATCTGCGGATTGGTCGCCGAAGGCGTGATTTCGAGGATACCGTTCTCCTGGTAGACCAGTGAGGCCGGCATGGTGACGCCGGAATTGAACGGGCCAACGACGAATTTAACGCCGTCAGCCGCTAGCTTGTTGGCGACCGAAACGCCTTGTTTGGGATCGGACGCGTCGTCGCCGTAGGATGCCGTGATTTTCTGGCCGAGAATGCCGCCGGCCGCGTTGATGTCCTCGATCGCCTGATCGGCGCCATTCTTGAGCTGGGCACCGAAGGCAGCGTTGGGTCCAGTGATCGGACCGATAACGCCCATTTTGAGCTGCGCATTGGCATGGCTTGCTAAAGCGAGGCCCAAACCGAGCGCTAGGCCGAGCGTAGTGAGTTTCTTCATCTGACTTTCCCTTCGACTGGAACATGCAAAGTCGGCGTACCCGCAATGTTACTAGAGGACGGCCTGCGGCGCCAGCGCAGACGGCCTCCGGCCTCGTTGATCCAGCGATATTGCGTGATCATTTGGCCGGCGCGGGTGGCCCGAAAGCCTAGGAATCCGAAGGCCATGCAGACCGCGCTGTCGAGCAGATAATAGTGTGCTGACAACAAGGTGCCGTCGAACAGGCTGAAATGAAAGAACCGCACCATGACGCCGAGGATGAAACTATAGGCAGCCACCTGCCACCAGGGCCGCCAGGTTTCGGCAATGGCGCGGCCGGAGAGCGCCGCCGCCCCGCCGCCGAGGATGACGGTGACCAACAGGAAGACGCCGAACGAGTCTTCTTCGTAAATGAGTGTTGAGAGGATCATGCGCGCCCGCCTTCAAGATAGGCCTGCTTGATCTCGGGGCGCTCCAGCAATTCACGTCCTGAGCCGGACAGCGTAATCAACCCGTTGACCATGACATAGCCGCGGTGGGCGAGCTTGAGCGCGTGGTAGGCATTCTGCTCGACCAGGAACACGGTGAGACCGTCCTCGGCGTTGAGCGCTTTGATAGCGTCGAAGATCTGCCGCACGATCATCGGTGCGAGGCCGAGCGAGGGCTCATCAAGCAGTAATAGCCGCGGCCTTGCCATCAGCGCGCGCGCGATCGCCAGCATCTGCTGCTCGCCGCCCGACAGCGTGCCGCCGCGCTGGTTCAGGCGCTGCTTCAGGCGCGGGAATAGCGTGAGCACGCGCTCGAGATCGCGGTCGAATTCGGCCGGCGCGCCGGTGGTCGCGCCCATTTGTAGATTTTCCAGCACCGTCATGCGCGAAAAAATGCGGCGGCCTTCCGGCGCTTGCGCCAGCTTGAGCCGCGCGATCTCGTGAGTCGGCAGTTGTGTGATGTCGCTGCCGGCGAATTCAATGGTGCCTTCGCGCGCGCGCGGATTGCCGCAGATGGTCATCATCAGCGTGGATTTACCGGCGCCGTTGGCGCCGATCAGCGTGACAATCTCGCCGTCATTGACATTCATGTCGACGCCCTTGAGCGCCATCACGCGGCCGTAGAACGTCTTCACGCCGCGCACGGTAAGCAGGGGCGTCGTCATAGCCCCACCTCGGCTTCGACTTGAGCGACTTCCTCATCGGCGACGCCGAGATAGGCGGCGATCACCTTCGGATCGTTGCGTACGATCTCGGGCGGCCCGTCGGAAATCTTGACGCCATAATCGAGCACGATCAGGTGGTCGGAAATCTCCATCACCACCGACATGTCGTGTTCGATCAGCAGGATCGAGATGGCGTATTCGTTGCGGATGGTTAGCAGCAACGCGTTGAGCTCGGCGCTTTCGCGCGGATTAAGACCGGCCGCCGGCTCGTCGAGGCAGAGCAGCACAGGCTCGGTGCACATGGCGCGGGCGATCTCCAGCCGCCGCTGCGCACCATAGGGCAGATCGCCGGCCGGATCGTCGGCGCGCTCGATCAATCCGACGCGGTCGAGCCACATCCGCGCCTTGTCGATCGCGGCGCGTTCGGCGGCGGCGTAGGAGGGAAAGCCGAGAATGCCGATCAGCGTATAGCCCGAGGCGAGCATCAGCCGGTTGTGCTGGGCGACCAGCAGGTTTTCCAGCACCGTCATTCCGGGAAACAGCCGGATGTTCTGGAATGTGCGGGCGACGCGCGCCTGCTGGGTGACGAGAAAGTCCGGCAGGCGTTCTAGCTGGTAGAGCGCGCCGTCGCCCCGTGTGACACTGCGCTTGCCGCTGTCGGTGAGCGCTTCCAGCTCGCTCCACACCGATGCGTCACCATGGCAAAGCCCCAGACGGCCCTCACTTGGTTTGTAGAAACCAGTGATGCAGTTGAACACGGTAGTCTTGCCGGCGCCGTTCGGCCCGATCAGCGCGGTGATGTCGCCTTGCCGCGCCTGAAACGACAGATCGTCGACCGCGACCAATCCGCCAAAGCGCATGGTCAGATGCTCGACACTGAGAAGGATGTCGGAGGCAGCAACCATCAGCCGTGGCCCTCCTTGACCAGATCCGATGAGATGCTCTTGCGCTCCTTCAAGAAAACCGACGGATCGCGCGACGAGATCAGCCCGCGCGGCTTCCAGATCATGATCAGCACCATGGCGAAGCCGAACAGCAGCATGCGGTATTGCGTCGGGTCGAAAGCGGAGCCGAATATCTGCTTCAGGAAGTCGAGCTCGCGCATGATCTCGGTGCCGCCGATCATCACGATGGCCGCGATGGCAACGCCGATCTGGCTGCCCATGCCGCCGAGCACGACAATCGACAGGATGGTGGCCGACTCCAGGAATGTGAAGGATTCCGGCGAGACAAATCCCTGTCTAGCTGCGAAGAACGAGCCGGCAAAGCCCGCAAACATCGCGCCCATGGCAAAGGCCGTGAGCTTGGTGTTGGTGGTGTTGATGCCGAGCGAGCGGCAGGCGATCTCGTCCTCGCGCAGCGCCTCCCAGGCGCGGCCGACCGGCAGCCGGCGCAGACGCACGGTGACGAAGGCGGTGAGGAAGGCGAGCGCCAAGATCAGATAATAAAGAAAAATGGTACGGTAGATCGGCGAAAATTCCAATCCGAACACGGCCGCAAAGCCGTCGTCATTGGCGTTGAACGAAATTCCGAAGAAGGTCGGCCGCGGAATGCCGCTGATACCGGCATAGCCGTTGGTCAGGTCCACCCAATTAATCAGAACGATGCGGATGATTTCGCCAAAGGCCAGCGTGACGATAGCGAGATAATCGCCGCGCAGCCGCAGTACCGGAAAACCGAGCAGAATACCCCAGAACGAGGAGAGCAGGCCGGCGAGCGGCAGCAGAATCCAGAACGAAAAGCCGAAGGTCTTGGCAAGCAGTGCGTAGGAATAGGCGCCGACCGCGTAGAAGGCGACATAACCGAGGTCGAGCAGGCCGGCGAGGCCCACCACGATATTGAGGCCCCAGCCGAGCATCACATAGATCAGAATCTGGATGCCGAAATTGTCGACCCATTTCACCGCGCCGCCAAGGCCCTTGATGGCGACGACTATGATCGGGTAGGCGATGACGAATCCGATGGAGAAGGGGATGAACCACTTGGCGACGGGCGCGCGCCACGCTGACGGCGTTGCCTGCGGCGGCCGCATCGTGCGCTGCTTGAGCCACGGATCGAGCGCGAGCGAGTAAACGAGCCGGCCTACGCCGACGATGGCGACGATCGTAAACAGCAATGGTAAGCGCGTGGTCAGGATCAGTTCGTTGCGGATGTTCTGCTGGGTCTCGAAACCGATCAGCGGCAGGAACAGCCCGAAGGCGAGCAGGGCGGTTACGCCGGCATCCCGTAGCGCGCGGGTAAGTTCGACGCGCCGGTCTTGTGAGCCGGCTTGCATCTTACACCTTCTCGACGTCCGGCCGGCCGAACAGGCCCTGCGGCAAGAAGATCAAGGTGATGGCGAGCACGGAGAAGGCAGCCACATCCTTGTAGTCGATGGAAAAATAGGCCGACCACATGGTCTCGATCAGGCCAATGAGAATGCCGCCGATCACCGCGCCGGGCAGCGAGCCGATGCCGCCCAAGACCGCCGCGGTGAACGCCTTCACGCCCGGCACGAAGCCGTCGGAGAAGCTCACCACGCCGTAATACATCAGGTACATGGTGCCGGCGACGGCGGAGAGCGCTGCTGCGATCACGAAGGTCATCGAAATGGTGCGGTCGACATCGACACCGACCAGCGCCGCCATTTTCTGGTCCTGCTCGCAGGCGCGTTGCGCGCGGCCGAGTTTGGTCTTGGCGACAAGATACCAGAACGCCATCAGCAGTAAGGCGGTGATGCCCCAGATCACAAGCTGCTTGAAGGACAGCGTCACCGCGAAATTATTACTATCGAGCAGCACGAATTCGCCCTGGATCATGGGCGGGGTCGACTTGTTGCGGGGGCCCTGGCTGACCTGAACGAAGTTCGACAGGAAGATCGACATGCCGATGGCGGAAATCAGCGGCGCCAGGCGGAACGAGCCGCGCAGCGGCCGATAGGCGAGTCGCTCGATCACCCAATTGACCATCGAGGTGAACAGCATCGCTACCACCAGTACGATCAGCAGCGCGAGCGAGATCGAAGTGATGCCAAGCCAGGTGGTGAGGATCAGGAAGGCGATCAGTGCGATGAAGGCCGACACCATGAACACGTCGCCATGGGCGAAGTTCACCATGCCGATGATGCCGAACACCATGGTGTAGCCGATGGCGATCAGGCCGTAGATCGAGCCGAGGGTGATGCCGTTGATGAGCTGCTGGAGGAAAATTTCCATGCGCGTGCTCAAGCCTTTCGGTGGCCGCCCGGCTGACGGCCAATGCTTCGATCGTAAAGGCTTAACAGGGCATGGCGGGAGCGGCAACGCTGGACAGCAGAGTGTGTTATTAAGTCCCTTGGCCGCAGCAAAGGGCCTGAAAGTCTCATGTCACCCAGCCTCGAAATCGCCGTTCGGATCGGCGGCGCTGCCCTGGTTTTCGCCGCCATGGCGCTATGGGAATGGCTGGCCCCGCGCCGGGCGCTCACTTTCGGGCGGCGTCCGCGCTGGCCGGGCAATCTCGGCATTCTGGCGGTGGATATTGTGGCGGTGCGGCTCTTGGTCCCGACCGCGGCGGTGGGTGTGGCATTGATTGCCAGCGAGCGCGGCTGGGGCCTGCTCAATCTTTTCGGCTTGCCGGCCTGGGGGGCGATCCTGATCGGCGTGATCGCGCTCGATCTCGTCATCTACATCCAACATGTCGCCTTTCATTACGTTCCCGTCTTGTGGCGGCTGCACCGCATGCACCACGCCGATCTCGATATCGACGTGACCACCGGCGTGCGTTTCCACCCGCTGGAAATTCTGTTGTCGCTGGCGATCAAGATGGCGGCGGTGCTGGCGCTCGGCGTGCCGGCGGTCGCGGTGCTGATCTTCGAGGTGTTGCTGAACGCGACTTCGGTGTTTAACCATAGCAACGTGGCGCTGCCGGCATGGCTCGAGCCGATGGTGCGCTGGATTGTCGTGACGCCGCAGATGCACCAGGTGCATCACTCGATCGAGCGTGTGGAGACCAACAGCAATTTCGGATTCAATATGCCGTGGTGGGACCGTTTGTTCGGTACCTATCGCGCAAGACCTGCGGCCGGCGAACAATATGTTGTTATCGGCCTGCCGATATTTCGCGACATTGCGGAGTCCACAATCGTGCATCTGCTGACGCAGCCATTCCGCGACGATGGTAACCGGCAACTCTGACCGTTGCGCTTAATTCAAGCCGCCGAACAGCCAGATCAGCACCAGGATGGGAAGCGGAACTCCGATCATCCAAAGCAGCGCATAACGTCCCATGGTGGTGGCCCTTCATGTGTTTGCGTTGGGAATGGAACTCGCAAGGGCGCGCAGAGTTCCCGCATGCCATTACAAACGGAACGAAACCATTCATGAGGCGTTATTTTATTGGCCGGAGCGTCTCGAAGGTTCACTTCGAGCCGCAAAAGCCAACAACGTTGGAGGAATACAGAATGAGCCAAGACCAGAATCAGAATCCCAACCAGAAGCCGGGCCAACAGCAGCAAGGCAATCCGCCGAGCCAGCCCGGACAGCAACAGCAGGGCGGTGGCCAGAAGCCGGGCCAGCAGCAGCAGGGCCAAGATAAGCCCGGCCAGCAGGTGCAGAAGAGCTAACCCGCTCCCACACGATGAACGAAGCCCCGCCAGTTGGCGGGGCTTTTCGTTTGCGGGATGCGTTGGCCTTGCGCGTGCGCTGGCCTATGCTCAAACCGCCATGGCAAGCACCGGGCTACCGCTGTTTCATCTCTACGGCGATCCGCCGGACGATTCCGCATTCGATTTCATCCATATCGAGACCATCGCCTCGCGCTCCTCGATCCATGACTGGACGATTCGCGCGCATCGTCATCGCAATTTGTTTCAGGTTTTGTTGATCGAGCAGGGTGGCGGCGAGATGAGTTTCGAGACCGCGACCGTGCCGTTCGTGGCACCCGCCGCGATCCTGGTGCCGGCCACCACCGCGCACGGTTTTCGTTTCACACCGCGGCTCACCGATGGATGGGTGGTGAGCTTCACCGAGGACGTCGCCGACGCGCTTGGCGACCAATCGGGCGAGGCGCTGGCGCGGCTCAAGGCGGTGGCGGCCGACCCGCTGGTACCGCTGGCCGGGGCTTCGGAAGCCAAGCGTCTGGCCGCGCTGTGCGCGGACTTGGCCGAGGAGGGCTCGCTTGCGCGCGAAGGCTATCGCCTCGCCATGCGCGGATTGTTGACCTTGATCGCCATCGAGGTGGTGCGGCTTGGCGTCAGCCGCGCCCGCAGCGGCGCGGTGACGCTCACGCGCGCCGATGCGCAAGTGGAGGCATTGCGCGGGCTGGTGGACGAGCATTTCCGTAAAGAGCGGCTGATTAGTTTTTATGCCGGGAAGCTGGCGATGACGCCGGACCGGCTCAATGATCACGTCAAGCGCGCAACCGGCGTGACGGCGGGCCACATGATCCGCCAGCGTGTGTTAACCGAAGCCAAGCGGCAACTCGTGTTCACCAATCAGCCGATCCACGAGATCGCCTACGATCTGGCGTTTTCCGATCCGTCGCACTTCACACGTTTTTTCCGCAAGCAGACCGGCATGACGCCGCAGGCGTTCCGCGTGGGGCGCGGCGGTTAACCTTGAACAACGCGCTTAACGAGCCGGCGCGGTAAGGTAAAGTTTTGGTTTGCTTTGAAATTAGCATTTGAAACGTCTATCCGTGAGTTCCTGTTTTAGGAGGAACGCATGCGGAAAATTTCCGTCGCCACTGTAGCGATGATCCTGGCGGTCGCGCTTTATTTCACGATGTTCTGGGGCTTCGATGCGCTGCGTGTGCTGACCTCGCCGGCCTACGGGCTTGAGGACGTGTGGCGCTCGCAATATGTGTTCGGCATCGGCCGCGTGTTCGGCCTCGGGCCTGTGGGGCTGATCCAGCTCGCCCCTTCCTCGGAACCCTCAAGCTCGCCGTCGCCAGCATCTGCTTCGTGCACATCTTCGAACGTTTCCACAACCTCGCCGGCGGCAAGCCGATTTCGGAAGCGCTGGAAGGCGGGCTCATTCTGGTGGCGCTGATCACCATCGCGTCGGCCATCCCGGCGGTCTGGTCGCACAACACCGATCTGGTGCGCGAGCAGGCCATCCAGCTTGCCTTCGCCGCACTCGGCACCGCGCTCTGCATGGTCGAGCGCAGCTATAGCCGTCCGGCCAAGGATGCCGAACCGGCGCAAGCCGTGGTTGCGACACCGCAGGCTGGGACCTCGTTCACGCCCTGGCGCTAAACGCGCGCCTTAATCCATCTGAGCTTAGAGTAACTCCGTAGCTCGCCCTCAAAGGCGGGCTACTTTTCTTTTGTGAGTTCGGCGATCACCTCGGCGGCTTCCTTGAAGGCATGGTTGGCCGCCGGCACGCCGCAATAGATCGCCTGCTGCAGAATGATTTCCTTGATGTCGTCCTCGGAAAAGCCGCCCTCGGTCAGCGCCGCCCGCACATGCAGGCGGAATTCGTCCCACTGCCCGAGCGCGATCATGGTGCCGGTCACCAGGATGCGCCTTGTGCGCTCGTCGTAATGCGGCCGCGTCCAGACTTCGCCCCAGGCGGCGCGGGTGATGAAGTCCTGGAATTCGGCATTGAATGATGTCTTCTTCGCATTGGCGCGGTCGACCCATTCATTGCCCAACACCTTGCGACGCTGGGTCATGCCGCGCTCGTGGCGTTCCTTCTCGTCCATTGAAGCCCTCTATGCGCGAAGAAAGTTGAGCACCGTCTCGGTGTAAAGCTTTGGCTGTTCGATGTTAGCAATATGCGCGGCATCGAGCGCGGCGACTTTTGCTCCCTTGATCTGCTTGGCAATCGCCTCCCCTGCGGCTGGCGGCGTTGCCGGGTCTTGGCTACCGACGATGACAAGCGTCGGCGCCGTGATGAGCGAATTGGAAGCGGTAAAATCCATGTCGCGGATGGCTTCGCAACTGGCGATATAGCCCACCGGAGTGGTGGCGAGGAACATCGATTTCATGCGGGCGATCGATTGCGGGGCGTGATCGCGGAACCCCTTGGTGAACCAGCGCTCCATATTGGGATCGACCAGTCCGGCAAGACCTTTGTCCTGCACGAACTTGATGCGGTCGTTCCACGGGCCCTTATCGGCGTAATGGAAGTTCGTGTTCGAGAGGATGAGTTTCTCGACGCGGTCGGGTGCATTCGCTCCCAACCACTGGCCGACCATGCCGCCCATCGATAAGCCGCACCAATTGAATTTTTTGATCTTGAGGGCATCGGCCACCGCCAGCACGTCGCGGCCGAAGCGCTCCATGGAATAGGGGCCCTTCGGCGCGCCCGATTTGCCATGGCCGCGGCGGTCGTAGCGCACCACCCGAAAATGCTTGGCCCATTCGGGCGTCTGGTCGTCCCACATATGCAGATTGGTGCCGAGCGAATTCGACAACATCAGCACCGGCGCGCCTTCACGGCCTTCGACCGCGACGTTAATCGGGCAGCCGTCGGCATCGATCATCGGCATGAAATACCTCCCCTGAAGCACGGTTGTTGCTTGTATCGATTTGGCGTGGCCGACACACTTAATGCGGTCCGCGCCCGCTGCATAGCTCTTTTCAGCGGCCTCGCGAGGGTTTAAGTCGTGGTTGGGCCTGCGTGACGAAGGAGACGGTGCCGATGGCGATGACAATGACGGGGGAGGTTCAACTCCCAGCCAGCCGTGAGGTTGTGTATGCCAAGCTCAACGATGCCGAGGTGCTCAAGGCCTGCATCCCCGGCTGCGAGGAGCTCAACAAGATCTCCGACACCGAATTGCAGGCGGTTGCCGTCACCAAAATAGGCCCGGTCAAGGCGCGCTTCAAAGGCAAGGTTCATCTCACGGACCTCGATCCGCCCAATGGCTACAGGATTTCCGGCGAGGGCGACGGCGGCGTGGCCGGCTTTGCCAAAGGCGGGGCGAGCGTCACGCTCACGGAAAAGGACGGCGGCACGCTGCTCTCCTACAGCGTCGAAGCGCAGATCGGCGGCAAGCTTGCCCAGCTCGGCCAGCGCCTGGTCAACGGGGCGGCCAAGAAGATCGCCGACGACTTTTTCAAGAATTTTGCCGCCGCGGTTGCGGCGGGTTGAGTGGGCCAATCGCCGCGGTGCGAGCGGTTTCCGTCAATTGAATCCCTTGACCCGGTAGCCGGTGGGGGTTCAGACTTAATTCGTGTTCCAAGGCGCGTTCGGGCCAAAATCGGCTCGAATTCGAACCCGCGCCGCCGCCGTCCACCATGGGCGCAGCAAAAAGAGGGCTTTTGGCCCCGAATTTGGGAGGAAGTCATGCCTGCCGTGTCCATGACGGTGAACGGCAAAGCCGTCACCGGCAATGTCGAAGAGCGCACTTTGCTGGTGCAATTCCTGCGTGAAACTTTGCGGCTAACCGGCACGCATGTGGGCTGTGACACCTCACAGTGCGGCGCCTGCGTCGTACATATCGACGGCATAGCCGGCAAATCCTGCACACTGCTGGCGCTGCAATGCGAGGGCGCCAAGGTTACCACCATCGAGGGCCTGGCCGAGCCGGGCGGCGCGCTGCATCCCATGCAGGAGGCATTCCGCGAGCACCACGGCCTGCAATGCGGCTACTGCACGCCGGGCATGATCATGGCGGCGCTCGATATCGTGCGGCGCCGCGGCAACGACCTCGACGAGCACACCATTCGCGAACAGCTCGACGGAAATATCTGCCGCTGCACCGGCTACCACAATATCGTCAAGGCGATTGCGGCGGGAGCGAAGAATATGGCCAAGGGCGGCGCGCCGCGCCAAGCTGCTGAATAGCGATGCCGCAGAATAGCGATCAAGCGTAGCGTTAAAAAAAATTCAACGGGAGGAGACCGCCATGAGCGCGACCGGGATCGGCGCGGCGGTGCGCCGAAAGGAAGACTTCCGCTTCATTACAGGCCACGGCCAATACACCGACGACGTGGTGCGGCCGGGCGAAACGCGCGCCGTATTCCTGCGCTCGCCGCATGCTCATGCCAAGATCAAGAGCATCGATGTGGCTGCGGCCAAGAAAATGCCGGGCGTGG
This sequence comes from Pseudolabrys sp., assembly GCA_009694265.1. Lineage (GTDB taxonomy): Bacteria > Pseudomonadota > Alphaproteobacteria > Rhizobiales > Xanthobacteraceae > Pseudolabrys. The sequence continues at coordinate 253 of SHVM01000037.1, read as the reverse complement.
TCGCTGTGCTGACCGGCACGGATTTGGCCGCTGACAAGATCGGCAATTTGGTCTGCGGCTGGATGATCCATTCCAAGGACGGCACGCCTATGAAAATGGCGCCGCATCCGGCGCTGGCCTCCGGCAAGGTGAATTGTGTCGGCGACGCGGTGGCGGTGGTGATCGCGGAGACTTATGAGCAGGGCCGCGATACGGCCGAGAAGATCGAGGTCGCATATGACGTGCTCACAGCCGTTGTCGATCCGGCCAAGGC